>NZ_JBEKXH010000146.1:0-13784 GCF_049512235.1 Bradyrhizobium sp. | reverse complement strand
ACCCCATAGGGTCCGCCGCGCGCGGACTCGATCTGATAGCGGGTAAAAACTCCGTCCTTCAGCCTGGTCATGCCATAGCCGGTCGGGTCGGCGAACCAGGTGGCGCCGTCGGGCGCGATCGCCAGCCGTCCGAGGCGCGTGATCGGAGTGTCGAGCACAAACCGCGCGATCTCGCCTGCGCCGCCGATGTGCGCAATGGCGCGCGCGGCGAGGTCCGTGTACCAGGCGCTGCCGTCGGCAGCGACCGCGAGCCCGAGCGGCTCGATGTTGCGGCCCGTCGTCGGCAGCCGCTCGATGTGGCCGTCGCGCAGACGGCCGATCGCATCGGCATGGTCGATGGTGAACCAGATGCTGCCGTCGGTGCCCGCCGCAATCGCGATCGGCGCATCCTGCGCCTCGCCCATGCGGAACTCGACGAATTTTTCCTCCGCGACGGCGCGCACCAGCAAAAGCACGCCTGCCGCCAGCACCGCGATCCCGAGCACCGCGGCCAGTATCCCCTTTCCGAACTTCGCAAGCATTGGCCGCACACCGCGTACGAACTTCGGAATCGAGAAGGACACTATGTCAAACATGGGCTAGCAACTCCATGATTCCGTTGTCGGTCTTGAACCCGAAGCTCTCGACAACAGTTGCTCGGCCATGCGCGGATCAGCGCGGCGAAGGGGCGGCGCGGCGCCGCGACAGGTGCCGCGCCGCCAGCGTGCCGCCGATCAGCACCAGCACGCAGAACGAGAGCCCGCCGGCGAGGCTGATCGGTTCGATGCGCGCCAAAAGGTTGCCGCCCTCGATCGCCATGCGCCAGACTTCCGCATAGGGCATCAGCGAAAACACCGTGTAGATGACGCCGGCATCGTTCGGATCGCGCGCCAGCGGCCCGGCCTCGATATGGGTCGGGAGGTTGTCTTCCTTCGGCGCCCAGGTTTCACCGCCGTCTTCGCTGCGATAGATGCCGCGATCGGAGGAGACCACCAGCGTGGTCGCGTCTGCGCTCGCCGCGATGCCGCGCACTCTGGCTCTCGCCTCGGGCAGCGACCGTCCGACGGAATGCCAGGCTACGCCGAGATCGTCGCTGACCACGATCCGGCCGCCCGCCGCCGCCCAGATGCGTTGCGGCCGCGCCGCATCGGTCGCGACGGTGTCGACCGGCGCAACGGCGCCGCCGAAACCGGCGTCGTGCCAGCTGCGCCCCCCATCGCGGCTGATCATGGCCCGGCCGTCGATCACGGCCGCCAGGATGCCGGCCGATCCCGGGATCGCCACCAGCGCCGTCATCTCGCTCATTTGCGGCGGTCCGGGCACGACCGCATAGCTGCGGCCGCCGTCCTCGCTTGCGAACAGCTGGCTGCGGCCGAGCAGATAGAAGCGATCGTTCGCCGGCCCGGCGACCAGCGCCCGCGCCGGGATCGCGGACGCCGGGGCGTCGGCGCGCAGCCAACCGTCGCGGTCGCGACGAAACACGCCGCTGGCTGCCGCGCACAGCACGTATTCGCCATCCGGCGAGAACGCGAGCGCAAATACCGCGCCGATGACGATGTCGCGCGCCTCCGGCACCCAGTTCCGCCCGCCATTGTGCGAACTCAGGATTCCGAGATCGGTGCCGACCAGCAGATGGGAGGAATCGCGTGGATCGACCGCAATGACGAGCGCCGCATTGAGAAACAGGCCGACATCCGCATTCAACCAGGCGGCGCCGAAATCGCGGGAGCGAAACACGCCGCCATAGCTGCTCGCATCGTGCGGCGACGCGCTGCCGGCCAAGAAGGACACCACGCAGGCAAGCCAAAGGGCCGGCAAACGCACGCCGAACTGCTTTTTTGCAATCCCAGGATGAAGCGGCCGGGGTGGGCAGGCGGGTCCCACCCCGAAAACACCCCTCATGGCTTGCGCGATTTTTCACCCGGCGCCAGCGTGATTTCGGCCATGCGTCCGCCGTTCAGCGCCACCCAGGAGTTCTTCGTCAGCGGATATTTGTCCGTGTAGCTCAGCGGTTCGTGGGCGGCGACGCAGTTGTTGTAGCCGCCGGTGATCTTGTAGCACTTCTCATAGGCGAGAAACTGCTGGACCGTGTCGGTCTGCTGCACGTTCGCCGTCATCCAATCGCGGATGCCCTCGTACGACGAGAACGCGTCCGAGCCGAACACCAGCTTGCCGATGCTGGTCGGCACCTCGAGCAGCTGCGAGCCGGCGGTATGGGCGCGAAACGCCGGATGAATCCGCACGCCCGGCAGGATCTCCATTTCGCCGTCGACGATCACCGCCTTGCCCTTCAGCACCTTGCCGTAGACCTCCTCGATGGTGAGCGGCATGTAGCCGCAAGCGGGCGTACGATTGCAGCCGCCGGGATCGGAGTTGACCGCCCGGATGTGCGGCTCCGGATAGTTGAGCGCCCACTCGATCGCCTTGAGCTCCTCGCGTTGGATGTAGAGTACGGCGTTGGGCAGGTCGGACAATTGGCCGGCGTGATCCCAATGGGCGTGGCCGAGCACCACCTTGGTGACATCGGCAGCATTGAAGCCGAGAACCTTCAGCTGGTCCGGCAGCGGCGCCCAGTGGTCCGACCCGGTCATCTTCAGATAATCCTGCTGCTTCCAGCCGGTATCGAACAGGATCAACTCACTGCCGCACTTGATCACGCCGATATTCACCGGCAGATCGACGCTCGGAATGTTGCTCTCCGGCTTGGTGCTGCCGGGCACGAATGCGCGATCCGGCATGAACGATCCGAACGGCACGTTCATGAAACGGCTGCTCTCGATCAGCCATGCCGAGCAGATCGGTTGCTGGGCCTGCGCCGCCGCGCCGAACAGGCATGCCAGCGCCGCTATCACGGCGGTCCACGCGGACGGACAAATTCGTAACACGCTTCTTCTCATTGCCTTCCTCCCCACGGTTAGATTGAGTTTCCCGATTGAGCTTCCCTGCCCTCTAGTGCGGCTTGTATTGTCCCGGCCACAGCACTTCGCCGACGCGCAGCATGTCTTCCGAGGCGCTGACATCCATCCGGTGGGCGTCGCCGAGACGCTGCGCCTCGCCATCCCCGGTGAATTTCAGCATCTCGTCGGCAGCCTTGGCGTAGAGCGCCATGGCCTCGACGTACTGCCCCTGCGTGACGGACAGCGACGGCGGCGTGCTCATGGTGCGAACCTGCATTTCGGCATCATGAAAGAATTTCGCCAGCGGCTCGATCTTTCGTGCGAACGCCCGCGCGTCCCGATCCTCGGTCTGATAGGAGATGCCGGCAAAGCTCATGGCCACCGCCGACCGGGTCGCCTCCCGGTGGACGGCCCACAAGGCTGTCGCGAAACGTTCCTCGTCCGCCGTCAATACCGGCGGCTGATGTTTCTCGGCTCGCGTATCGGCAGTTTGCGCCGCCGCTTGCACCACCGGCCCCGGCCGCAGCTCGTGCAGCCACGCTGCACCCGTGGTTGCCCCGAGCGCCACCACGACGCCCGCCAACAATAACGACCGCCCGCTGGGCATGCCGATCGTATGAATGGCGCATCCTCCAGTTTATTGTCGGGCACTCTATCCCTGAGGTTGAGCGGCGGTCAACGGGGTTCCCAGGTCGGCGCGTCGGTGAACAGGCCGCCCTGGGCAAAGCCGATGCCGTAGATCAGGACCAGCCCGAAGACGAAGCTGACCAGGCCCGACGCCACGCGGAGCCACCAATTGAATTTCGGCAGATTGACCGCCGTGAACGTAAACGGCGCCGACAGGATCAGCGTGATCAGCATCATTCCGACGATGGTGCCGAGCCCGAACAGCAAGAGATAGCCGAGCGCGGCGATCGGTTCGGGGATGACGGACAGCACCATCAGTGCGACGGCGGCCGATCCTGCAAGGCCGTGCACGATGCCGACCGCGAAGGGGCGCAGCCACCCATGGAACGCGATCCAGCCCCGCCCATAGCGGTCCAGCCGCGCCAGCGCCACGTGCTCCCCGGCGTGCCCGTGCGCAAGGGGGACGCGACCTTGCGGGTGCCGGTGCACGTAGTCGCCGTGCGCATGCAGGTGATCGTGGAGGTCGAGCGCTCGTCCGCCGGGGACGCTGGCATGGGCGTGGGCCGCGCCGACCGCGCGGCCCATCCCTGTCAAGGTGAGAACGCCAAGCAGGACCAGCATGATGCCGACGGCGAATTCCATCGACAGACCGATCTGCGGCGGGATCACGACCCCGAACACGATGATCGCCGCGCCGACCGCCATGACCGTGGCGGTGTGCCCGACGCCCCAGGCGGCGCCGATCAGCACCGAGCCCGCCACGCCGCGCTCACGACTGACGATCGTCGCAATGGCGACGACATGGTCGGCGTCGGTCGCGTGCCGCATCCCGAGGATGAAGCCGAGCAACAGGAAGGACACTATGTTCATGGCGGCTTCGTCATGGCTCACGCGCCAAAATGGCTGTTCGCGCCCGCATTATGCAGTGTTTCAACCCAACGCCAATTGCCAAATGCGACCTGTCAGTAGCGCGTAAGCCGTTCAGACCGGCGCCAGCACGGCCCTGTTCCACATCGCGCGATAGCTCGCCAGCCCCTCGATCGCGCGCTTTTCGATCGGCCGCCCCGGCGCGGCTTCCAGCATGGGCGGCGGCCATTGCGCCAGCAAGGCCGCGCCCCTTGCGGTGCCGGCGGCATCGTCGCCGGCAAAGACCGGTTGCTCCGGCCGCAGCGCCGCCAGCAGTTCGCCATAGGCGGCATTGGTGGCAAAACTGCCTTCGATGATCAAAGCGCCGGTGTTGGCACCGAGCCGGGTCAACAAGAGATCGCTCATCAGCGCGACGTAAAGTGTCGCCAATGCCGGGCGATCGGCCTGCAGCACCTCGCCGCGGATCTCGCCTCGGCGCGATACGAAGGGGCCGCCCTGCGGCGCAAAGCACGGCAAGGCCATCGCGCCGGATGCGATGACCCTCGTCACCGCCGCGTCGTCAGCAGGAGCTTGCACGGCGCCGAGCAGTTCGCTGTATTCCCGGCCGCCCATGAAGCGCGCGCAGGCGGTTGGGCGGCCCTCGACGTCGACGTTGGCCAGCATGTCGTCGGCAGCGTTGAGGCCTTCCACGCCCAGGCCCAGCGCCATCAGGATGACCCAGGTGCCCGTCGACAGTAGCGTGAACGGCGGCTTCCGCGAGGCCAGATGCGGCAGCAGCGAAGCATTGGAATCATGCACGCCGCTGAGCACCCGCGTATCGCTGCCGAGGCCGGTCTCTGCTACGATCTCAGCCTTGACCGGGCCGAGATCGTCCCAGGCGGAGCGCAGCGGCGGCGTCAGGCGCGGCAAGCCGAGCTTGGCCGCCAGACTGGAAGGGCGTCGCTTGATCGGCGCCCAGAGATCGCTGTGGGCCCCCAGCATGGTTACTTCCGACGATGCGACGCCGGTGAGACGCCAGGACCAATATTGCGGGTAAGTCAGATAAAACCTGGCCTTGGCGAAAGCTTCGGGAAAGTGATGTTGTTGCCAGGCGATCTGCCGCCCCTGGTTGAGGCCCATGGGCAATGGCGGCGAGAGCGTTTCCGCATAAGGCGGCCGCAGCACGGCATAGCGTGGTTCAATCTCCTCGACGCCCTCGAATTCATAGTCGAGCACCGGCAGCACCAGACCCGATTGGCCGATCAGAGCGCCGGCGCAGCCATGCGTCGTCGGCACGATCACGCCGATCGGATGCGCCCTGTTGGCGTCGGCAAGCGCGCTGACAAGAAACGCCCAGACGGCTTCGACATCCGCGTGCGGATAGGGTGGCCCAGGCAACACGCTGTTCGCCGTCGTGCGCTCCCACACCAGCGCCCGCTCGGCGTTGAACACTTCCAGCTTGATATTGGTCTTGCCGATGTCGAGTACTGCGACGGCCCCGCGCATTACAACTCTCCGAAGCCCGCATTCACGGCAGGATGAACATTTCTTGCAGCGAAGGCGTGGCGCCGCATGTCAGGTTCTCCGCCGCAACAGGCGCGCGGCCAGCCGAGGGGCCGCGATCGAGAGGATCAAGAGCACGCCATTGAGGATGCTGATGACGATGCCGGGCACGTTGATCAGCGACAGGCCGAAGGTTGTGAGTCCGAGCACGAACACCGCCAGCACCACGCCGGCAATGCCGCCGGCACCGCCTGATATCGAGACGCCACCCAGCACCACCGTGGTCACGACCTCCAGTTCGAAGCCGAGCGCGATATTGGGACGGGTGGAACCGATGCGGCTGGTCAGCAACACCGCCGCCAGGCCTGCCAGCAAGCCCATCAGCACGAACAGCGAGAACCGGATGCGGTTGACGGCAATGCCGGAGAACAGCGCCGCCGTCGGATTGCAGCCGATGGCATGGAGACGCCGGCCCATTGTCGTACGCTGCAGGACGATCGCAAACACCGCGGCGAGAAGCAGGAACAGCACAAAAGCAATCGGGATCGGCACGGCTTCCGAGATGTAGCCCTGACCTATCGCCTGGAACGAGGCAGGATATTTCGTCAGCGCCTGATCGCCCAGGACCACCTGGGCGATGCCCCGGAACAACGACATGGTGCCGATGGTCACGACGATCGACGGCAAGGCAAAATATGTCACCAGCGCGCCGTTGAACGCGCCGCAAAGCACGCCAACGCCGAGGCCGAGCGCGATGAGAACGGGTGTAGGCGCGCCGATCTGTGCCGCCAGGCCCATCGCCAGCGACGCCAGCGCAATGATCGCGGCGATCGAGAGGTCGATGTCGCGCACGATGATCAGGTACGCCATCGCCAGAGCCAGGATCGCCTTCTCCGAGAAATTGAAGGTCGCGTCGGCGAGGTTGTAGAAGTCGAGGAAATAGGGCGAAATCGATGCGTTGAAGATGATCACGGCGATCAGCAGCAGGACCAGGACGGTCTCCCAGCGCAGCAGGATATCCGCGATGCGAACGGGCGGGCGGTCCGCGACTTCATAACGGGGGGCGAGGGCCGGATTGGAGAGGCTCACGAGTGGGCTCCCCGGCTGGCCAGCAATCTTGCCTGGCGCAGGATGAGTTTGCCGTCGGGTTTGCCCGAGCGGGCATTGATGACGACGGCGGCGAGGATGACGGCCCCCGAGATCAGCATTTGCCAGAACGGGGAGACGTTGATCACGGGCAAGGCGTTGACGACTACACCCAGGAACAGCGCACCCAGCAAGGCGCCGGGAACCGAGCCGACACCACCGGCAATCGAGACGCCGCCGATCACGCAGGCCGCAATGATCGTCAATTCGTAGCCTTGTGCGATGTCCGTGTACGCTATGCCGTAACGCGAGACCCAGAGATAGCCGCACAGGCCCGAGATCGCGCCGGCGAGGGTGTGCACGAAGAACTGCTGTGCACCGAGGTCAATGCCGCAATAGCGCGCCGCGACCGGGTTGCCGCCGACCGCGTAGAGACCGCGCCCGAGCCTGGTGTGGTTGAGGAGGCCCCAGAAGGCGAGACTGACCAGGATCGCGATGACCACGAGAATGGGAACGCCGAGGATGTCGGTCCTGGGAAAGGCGAGGAAGGCCGGATTCATGTCCTTCGAGGTCAGCCAGGCGCCGCCCGCCAGCAGAAAGATCACGCCGCGATAGATCGAAAGCGTCCCCAGCGTGACGACGATCGCGGGAATGCCGATCAAGGCAACCAGGGCTCCGTTGATCGCGCCCAACAGACCGCCGAGCGTGATCGCCAGCACGATGATTGCCGCAATGGGCAGGTCCGGGTGAGCCCGCGACACCAGGGCAGAGACCATGCCGACCAAAGCGAGATTGGCTGCCACTGACAGATCGATGCCGCGCGTCAGGATGACCGCCATCTGCGCGAGCGTCAGCATGAAGAGAAAGCTGGTGTCGGTGAGAACGCCGATCATGCTATCCGATGTCACGAACACCGGGGCCCGCAGGCCGATGGCGGCGACCAGCGCCAGCACGATCAGCGCCAGCGCGGCATCCCGGTGACGCAGGAACCTCAGCGCGTTCATGACCCGACTCCGCCATCTTGCTCCGCGATGGCAGCAGCGACGATCATTTCGGCGGTGGCCTCGCCACTGGCGAAGCGCTTCACGATCCTGCCTTCGTGCATGACGATGATGTCATCGGCCATCCCCATCACCTCGGGCAACTCCGAGGACACCAGCAAAATCGCGAGGCCCTCCCCGGCCAATTCGCCCATGAATTCGTGCACCGCTGCCTTGGAGCCGATATCGATCCCCTTGGTCGGCTCGTCCAGGATGAGAATGCGCGGCTTGGAGGCGAGCCACTTGCCGATCACGACCTTCTGCTGGTTGCCGCCGGACAAGGTGGCGAGCTCCTGCTCCCAGTTCGCGGCTTTGACCGACAGACGCGCGCCGAACCTCCGCGTCGTTGCCAATTCCCTGGCGTAGGAGATGAAGCCATGACGCGCATGGGCTCCGAGCGAGGCCAGCGTCATGTTGGCGCGCACGCCGAACGGCAGCACCGCGCCCTGCGCCTGACGATCTTCGGGGACATAGGCGAGCCCGGCACGAATGGCGTCGTCAGGCGAATGGATGTCGGCGGCCTTGCCATCAATCCTGATCGCACCGCGCGTCAGCGGGCTGAGGCCGAACAGGCCTTGCATCGCCTCGGAGCGCCCGGCCCCGACCAGCCCGTAAAAACCAATGATCTGGCCAGCGCGCAGCGTGAACGAAACGCCGTCGAATTCGGTGGCGTTGGAAAGGTCTTCGGCTTCCAGCACCACCTGCCCGGGTCTTGCGTCGCGCTTGGGATAGACGGAATCGATTGCACGGCCCACCATCAGACGCACGAGATCGGCCTGGCTCACATCAGCCATCGCGCCGGCGCCGACCTGCTCGCCGTCGCGCAGGCAGCTCCAACGATCGGCAACGCGAAAGATCTCGTCAAATTTGTGCGAGATGAAAAGTATGGCGCAATCATGCTTCTTCAATTGCTCGATGATGAGGAAGAGGTCGGCGATCTCGCGGGCTGACAATGCCGAGGTCGGCTCGTCCATGATGATGATCCGCGCATCATGAGAGAGCGCGCGCGCGATCTCGACCAGATGTTTTTGCGCGACGCTCAGCGTCTTGAGCAGGGCGCCGGCATCGAAATCCGCGTCCAGACGCTTCAGCATGTGGCGCGTGCGCACCTTCATATCATACCAGTTGACGCGCCCGCTCGCCGCCAACGGCATGTGTCCCATGAAGATGTTCTCCGCGACGCTCAATTCATCGAACATCACGGCTTCCTGGTGGATCGCACTGATGCCCGCGGCCCAGGCGTCGCGGGGGCCGGCGCAGGTGATCCGCTTGCCGTCGACGTGAATCTCGCCTTCGTCCGGCTGAAGGATACCGGTGAGAATTTTCACCAGGGTCGACTTGCCCGCGCCGTTTTCGCCGATCAGCGCCGTGACTTCACCGGCCCGGAGCTCGAGGCCGACCTTGTGAAGGGCGCGCACGCCGGGGAAACGTTTCGAGATGCCCGACAACGACAGCATCGGCGCCCTGGCGCGGACGTGGCGTCGCGTCTCTTTCGAAGACAGGCCATCCATGGGCGGAAATTTCCCGACAGAGGAAGACGGCGCGCCCGCTCTGGGAACGCGGGAACAGGCGCGCCTGCGATCAGAATATCTTTGCGAATTGCTCGATATTCGACTTGTCGAAGGTGAAGGGATCGGCCATCGCCGCCGAACCATCTTCCGCAATCTTGATGTCGCCCATGCGGCCGGCATGGATCGTGGTGTTGGGGGCGCCCGTGGCCTTGCCCGAGGCGATCGCGGCAGCAATGGTGATCGCGCTATAGCCGAGATCAATCGGGTTCCAGATCGCGAACGTGTCGGTCGCTCCCGCCAGCACGGCGCCCTTCATTTCCGAGGGCAGGCCGAGCCCGGTGACATAGACCTTGCCGACCAGGCCGGCGTCGACCACGGCCTTGGCGGCGGCGACGATGCCGACCGATGTCGGAGCGATGATCCCCTTCAGGTTCGGGTTGGCCTTGAGCAGGCCTTGGGTCTCGCGATAGCTCTTGTCGGCGACGTCGTCGCCATAGACGGTGGCGACGAGCTTCATCCTGGCGTAGTCAGGCTTGGCCAGTTCCTTCTTCATTTCCTCGATCCAGATGTTCTGGTTGGTGGCCTGGGCGGTCGCCGACAGAATGGCGAAGTCGCCTTCGCTCTTGATGGTGTTGGCCATCATCTGCACGCACTTGGCGCCGATCAGAGCGTTGTTGGACGGATTGAGATGCATGATCCGCCCCTCCGGCGCGACGCCGGAGTCGAACGAGATCACCTTGATGCCCCGGCTCATGGCCTTCTTGCAGACCGGCACCAACGCGTTGGGGTCGTTGGCGGAGATGGCGATGGCATCGACCTTTTGCGCGATCAGCGCGTCGATCACCGCGATCTGCTCTTCGGCGGTGGTCTTGGTCGGGCCGGTGTAGATCAAGTCGACATTGCCGAGTTCCTTGGCGGCTTGAAGACCGCCGTCGCGGCAGGCGTCGAAAAAGCCGATGCCGAGAGCCTTGACCACCATGGCGATGCGGAGCTTCTCCGCCGCGAATATTGGGGTGGTCAGACCCACGCCGGAAACCGCCGAAACACTAGCCATCAATTGCAATACTGACCGTCGATTGAGCATGCTGTCCTCCTGTTTTTCGTTTTTTCATCCCGCGACTGCGGCATGTCGTACCTCAAGTGAACGGTATCGCGGCTGGGCCGGCTATCCCGCGAGTTCGTGCGCTCTCCTGACGACCGCGGGTTCGGCGTCGACCACGATGGTCTGCACACCGCATTCCCTGAGCATTTCGATCGCGGCAGGCGGTGCATCCCGGTCGGTGATCAGGATGTCGATCCGCGAAAGCGGACATATCACCAGACTTCCGCGGGCAGTGAACTTCGAGCCGTCCGCAAGCACAATCAGCTTCTCGGCGCGTTTGAGCAGCTTGATTTCCGCCCGCGCGATCAAGGGGTCGCCTTCGATGACACCGAGCGGGCCAACGGAAATCGCGCTCATGAACATTCGTCTCGCGGAATAGTGCTGTATGGAATCATCCTCGAAGGGTGAAACGATCAGCTTCTGATCCCGATAGACCTCTCCACCGGGCAGCGCGACCCGGCAGATGCCATGATGAATCAGCTTTTCCGCGAGCGGGTAGGAGTTGGTGAGCACTTTGAGCCGGCGATGGCAGAGGAAATCGCCCATCTCGAACGTCGTCGTGCCGCCATTGATGATGATCGCCTCGCCGTCCTCGCACAGTTCGACCGCCGCCTTGGCGATGGCGCGCTTGGCCGCGACGTTGACGCCGTGACTTGCTTCGAAGGAACCGGTCGCCAGTGTCAGAGCGGGCGAAGACGGATCGGGTTTGGTCGCGGCTTCGAGACCGCCATGGACCCGGCTGGCCAAGCCTCCCTCGGCAAGCCGGGAAAAATCGCGCCTGACCGAAGCCTCGGAGGCGCCGGTGAGCTGGCACACGTCGGCGACACGAACGATTCCGCGCTCGTCCAACATGGCTTTGATGACCTGACGGCGTTCATGCTGGTGCATGGCTGCCTCCCCGACCGATCACAAATGGTCATATTTCGATCATGTCGTCAATGGAAATTGCCCTATGACCTGCATGATTGCATCACTTCAAGCCAACAGCGGGTCCAAAGATGCTCGATCATGATTGACCATGATCGATTACTGCTTTAAGCAGCGGCGCTAAAACACCTTTCCAGGAGTGACGCCCGATGCGCCAGACCGTGGCCACCCAACTTCCAAATCTGTGGGACGACGGGCATGCGGCGTCCCTCGATGAACCCGGACTGCTGCTGTATCGCTCCAACCTTCTCGGCCGCGATCTTCGCATCACCAATTTCGGCGGCGGCAACACCTCCGCGAAGATTGTCACGCCCGATCCCCTGAACCGCAAGCCGGTCACCGTGCTCTGGGTCAAAGGCTCCGGCGGCGACATCGGGTCGATGAACCTCGACGGCTTTTCGACCCTCTATCTCGACAGGCTGGAGAGCTTGAAGGGCATCTACAAGGGGCTCGACCACGAAGACGAGATGGTCGCGCTGTTCAATCATTGCACGTTCAACCTCAATCCCCGCGCGCCGTCGATCGATACCTCGTTGCACGCCTTCGTGCCGCATCCCCATGTCGATCATGTCCATGCCGACGCCGTCATCGCCATCGCCGCGTCGAAGGATGCCGAACGGCTGACCGCTGAAGTCTTTGAGGGAACGCTCGGCTTTCTCAAGTGGCAACGCCCCGGTTTTGATCTCGGTTTGAAGCTCGGCGACATGGCTGCGAAGCACCGGGAATATGTCGGCGTCGTACTCGGCGGACACGGATTATTCACCTGGGGCGAGACCTCCAAGTCCTGTTATGAGCGGACGCTGGAGGTCATCAGCCGCGCCGCGGCATGGCTTCACGGTCGCGAAAAGCAGCCGTGCTTTGGCGGTCCCCGGGTTCAGGCGATGGAGCAGACGCGCCGCCGCGAAATCGCCGCCCGGCTGATGCCGCTCGTTCGCGGCAAGATTTCGAAGCGCGAGCCCAAGGTCGGTCACTTCACTGACGCGCCTGAAGTGCTGGAGTTCGTCAATTCGAACGCGCTGACAAAATTGGCGCCGCTCGGCACGTCCTGTCCCGACCATTTTCTGCGCACCAAAATCCGTCCATTGGTGCTGGACTTCGATCCCGCGGCCGATAATCTCGAGATTGCGGCGGCATCGCTGGACGAAAAGCTCGAAGCCTATCGCAGGGATTACGCGTCGTATTACGCCAGGTGCAGGCATCCCGATTCACCGGACATGCGCGATCCCAACGCCGTGATCTATCTGGTGCCCGGCGTCGGCATGCTGTCTTTCGCGCGGGATAAGGCCGCCGCCCGTATCGCCTCGGAATTCTATATCAATGCCGTCAATGTCATGCGCGGCGCCTCGGGCGTCAGCGAATATGTCGGCCTCCCCGAACAGGAGGCCTTCGACATCGAGTATTGGCTGCTTGAAGAGGCCAAACTGCTGCGCATGCCCAAGCCAAAGTCCCTGGCTGGCCGGATCGCCTATGTCACCGGCGCCGCCGGCGGCATCGGCGGCGCTACCGTGCTCAAACTGCTGAGCGAGGGCGCCTGTGTCGTACTGGCCGACATCGACGCGGCCTCCCTGGAGGAACGGGTCGCCGCCGTCACCGGAAGATACGGCAGGGACAACGCCATCGGCATCAAGCTCGATGTCACCGATGAGGCGGGCGTCGCTTCCAGCTTTGCCGAATCGGTTATGGCTTTCGGCGGCATCGATATCGTCGTCTCCAATGCCGGCATCGCTTCCGCAGCGCCGGTCGAGGACACCAGCCTCGCGCTCTGGCAAAGGAACATGGATATCCTTGCCACCGGATACTTTCTCGTTGCCCGCGAGGCGTTCCGCCTGATGCAGCGCCAGCAATGCGGCGGGTCGATCGTGTTCGTCGCGTCCAAGAACGGTCTCGCCGCATCAGTGGGCGCCTCGGCCTATTGCGCGGCCAAGGCCTCGGAGATTCACTTGGCGCGCTGCCTGGCGCTTGAGGGCGCACCGCACGGCATTCGCGTCAACACCGTCAATCCCGATGCCGTGCTGCGGGGATCGAAGATATGGGGCGGCGAATGGAGCCGGCAACGCGCGGCTTCCAACAACGTCAGCGTTGACGAACTCGAGGCCGTCTATCGCCAGCGTTCGATGCTGAAGCTTTCGGTTTTCCCCGAGGATATCGCGGAGGCCATCTATTTCTTCGCCTCCGATCTTTCGGCCAAGTCGACCGGCAACATTCTCAACGTCGACGCCGGCAACGCCCAGGCCTTTACCCGCTAGCGGATGTCCCCTTAGATTGG
>NZ_JBEKXH010000145.1:0-13842 GCF_049512235.1 Bradyrhizobium sp. | reverse complement strand
AAGAACTGTCGAAGTCGACGCTGCCGGCGGGCTACTCCTATGAATGGACCGGCACCGCCTATCAGGAGCAGGCCGCAGCCGGCCAGACCGGCACCATTCTCGCGCTGGCGGTACTGTTCGCCTACCTCTTCCTGGTGGCGTTGTACGAGAGCTGGGTCATTCCGGTGCCTGTGCTGTTGTCGGTCGCGGTCGGCGTGCTCGGCTCCTATCTCGCCATCAAGCTCAGCGGACTGAACCTCGACCTCTACGCCCAGATCGGCCTGGTGGTGCTGATCGCGCTCGCCGCCAAGAACGGCATCCTCATCGTCGAGTTCGCAAAGGAACAGCGGGAGGCCGGCCAGTCGATCATCGATGCGGCCGAACTCGGGGCGCGGATGCGCTTCCGCGCCGTGATGATGACCTCGATCGCCTTCATTCTCGGTCTGCTGCCGTTGGTGATCGCAACCGGCGCTGCGGAGATCAGCCGCAGGGAGATAGGCACCGCCGTGTTCGGCGGCATGCTGGCGGCGAGCTCGATCGGGATTTTCTTGGTGCCGATGCTCTACGTGACGTTTCAACGCCTGCGCGAGCGCGTGCCGAGTAGCTTCGGCGGATCGGACAAACCATCCCATGCGCCGGCGGCAAATACCTGAAGGTCTGAGCATCGCAAGGCGCACGTCCAATTCAATAAAGAAAAACAAGGACACGATCATGCGGGCAATGGTGCTAAGGAAACTCAGAACGGCGTTGGAATGGACCGATCTCGCCGACCGGCATCCGGGGCCAGGCGAGATTCGCGTCAAGGTCTTGGCCTGCGGCGTCTGCCGCACCGACCTGCATGTCGTCGATGGCGAACTGCCCGATCCCCATTTGCCGATCATCCCCGGCCATGAGATCGTCGGCCGGATCGATGCGATCGGCAGCGGCGTCGCAGGTCTGCGGATCGGCGAGCGCGTCGGTATTCCCTGGCTCGGTCACACCTGCGGAGTCTGCCCCTATTGCGTGGAGCACCGCGAAAACCTCTGCGATCGCCCGCTGTTCACCGGCTTTACGCGCGACGGCGGCTTTGCGACCTCAACCATCGCCGACGCGCGCTTTGCTTTTCCGCTCGGAGAGAAGGGCGACGATGTCGCGCTCGCCCCCTTGCTCTGTGCCGGCTTGATCGGCTGGCGCTCGCTGGTGATTGCCGGCCAGGGCAAGCGGCTGGGACTTTACGGCTTTGGTGCCGCGGCGCACATCCTTGCGCAGGTCGCGAGCTGGCAGGCACGGTCGGTCTTTGCCTTCACGCGACCGGGCGATGTCGCCGCGCAAGATTTCGCGCGGAGCCTCGGCGCCAAATGGGCCGGCGGATCCGACGAGATGCCGCCGGAGCCGCTCGATGCCGCGATCATCTTTGCGACCGTCGGCGCTCTGGTGCCGTTGGCGCTGAAGGCGGTTCGCAAGGGCGGTCGTGTCGTCTGCGCCGGCATTCACATGAGCGACATCCCGAGCTTTCCCTATGGGCTGTTGTGGGAGGAACGGCAACTCGTGTCGGTCGCCAATCTCACGCGCCGGGACGGCATCGATTTCCTGCGCCTCGCGCCCGAGATCGGCATCATTACCAAAACCACGAGCTATCCGCTCCAGCAGGCCAACCAGGCACTCGCCGATCTCCGCGCCGGCCGCTTCGAAGGCGCCGCGGTTCTTATTCCCTGAAAGGGGCGAAGCATAAATAACTCTGGAAAGCGGTCGAAACAGAACAGCGACTCGCTGCTGCATGTGTTCATTTGAAGATGGACCATGCAGACATTCTGCAGAATCCTCCCCAACTTGACAGCCTCAGCGCGCCATGCTCGCTCTGGGGCTGTCTCTTTCGGCACAGCGAACCGAGCCGGTTGTGATGGTCTCCCTTTCCTGAGGCCTCCTGAGGCCACGAAGCATTCGCTAGGCGACCCCGAGACGGGCGAACAGGGGAACCTTCATCAGATCCAGGATGACCGCGAAGATGAGCGTCGCAGCCAGCATACCTGTTACCACCAGGGCCGGCAGGGGCGTCATGGCGATTCCGCCGATCGCCAATGTCGAGGCGATCACGAGATCGGCGACCGACGAAACCACCAGCCAGAAGCTTGGGCGAGAGGACCACAGCCGGCGCCGCTCGCGGTTGGTATAGGTCGTCGCCTGATTTCCGAATACGATGACGACAAAGGCAAGCGTCCTCAAAGTTTCAATGTCGTATCCCATGCGATAGGCACCGAAAGCCAGCACGGATGTACAAAAGACCAGTTCGCCGATTCCCGTAGCGACGCCCGCGATCGTGAGAATTCCGATATGCCACGCATTTGGCATCTGCGATGGACGCACATGATCGGTCGTCAACGACATGCCGAGGAAGTCGCCGGTGATCATGATGATGACCATCAGCAAGGGCGTCAGGATCGCCTGGCGGGTCATGATCAGGCCTACCGCTAGAAACAGCACCTGAACGATCTTCTTGGTGATCGAGTTCAGCGTATAGGTCAGGATGCGCTGGAATGTCACCCGTCCTTCCTTGACCGCGGCAACGATCCCGGCCAGTCCGGGCGCGGTCAACACCATGCCGGCGGCTGATTTTGCGACATCGGTTGCCGTCGAAACCGCGATTCCGATCTGGGCCTGGCGCAGCGCCGGCGCGTCGTTGGCGCCGTCGCCGCACATGCCGATGGTGCGGCCACCCTTCTGGAGCACCTTGACGAGCTTGTATTTGTCCTCCGGCAGAACCCCCGCGAAGACCGCGAATTGCTCGGGGCGGATGTCATCGGGGATCGGCCCTGGCGGACAGACGGCGCCATCGAGCCCTACCGCATGGGCCACGATGGCTGCCGTCGCCGGCGCATCGCCCGTGACCATTACGGTGCGCACGCCGAGGCCGCGCAATTCCGTAACGAGCGCCGCCGAGTCCGTGCGAGGTGGGTCGCTGAGCGCGATCAGCCCGGCCAACTTCATTGCGTTCGGCGGTCCGGCCGCGATCGCCAGCACTCTGAAGCCCTTTCCCTCGAGTTCCTCTGATGCGGCTGTCGCAGCCGGCGATGGCTGCGCGAGGCCGATCACGGCTGCGAAGGCGCCTTTCACGACACGTTGCGTTCCGCCGTCCGGTTCCTGCGTGGTCGCTTCGGACATTTTCGTGGCCGGATCGAACGGCACGAATTTGGTGACCTTGGGCATGTCGGAAGCTGTCTTTCCGCAGGCGGCGGACCGAATGGCCGCATCTACCGGGTCCTGTCCGCCATCCGAACTGGCCAGCGCCGCCAGCGCCAGAACCTGCGCCTCGTCGAAGCCAGGCATGGGACGAACGGTCGTCACGCTGAGCGCGTTCTGGGTCAGCGTGCCTGTCTTGTCGGCGCACAGGACATCCATGGTCGCCGCTTCATCCACCGCGGAGAGGCGGGTCGGCAGTACGCCGAGCTTTGCCAATGCCCGTGCGCCGAGCGCCGAGGCGAGCGTGAAGGTCGCCGGCAGCGCCACCGGGATCGATGCGAGAACCGCGGTCAGAACGAGGGGAATGATATGATCGAGCGGCATGTCGAGTAACCAGGCGTAGGTCGCGAGCAGCACGATGACGACGCCGTTTACCGCGGCGAGATTGCGGACCACGCGAAAGACGGCTTTCTGCTGGGAACTTACGACATGCGAGCTGCGGACCAACTCGGCGGTGCGGCCGAACTTGGTGCGCGCTCCCGTTGCGGCGACTTCCGCGACCGCCTCTCCGCGCCGCACCAGCGCCCCTGCATAGGTCTTTACACCCGCGCCGGCCTCGATGGGCACCGATTCCCCGGTAAGCATGGACTGGTCGAGCAGGACTTCTCCACTGGTGAGATTCACATCCGCGGCGACCACCGCGCCGAGTGAGAGCTTGACCACGTCGCCCGGCACCAGTTCGACAGCGGGTATGGTTTTCCAAGCACCGTCGCGCCGGACAGACGCATTCAGCGCGAGTCGCGACTTCAGCGCAGCAAGGGTCGCCTGCGCGCGGCTCTCCTGAAACAGCCCCAGCGCGGCGTTGAATATCAGGAGAGCCGCGATGATCGCGGCCTCGACATGCTTGCCGAGCGCCAGCTCGAGCACGATCGCAGCCTCAAGCATCCACGGAACGGGCGCCCAGAACTTTTCGAGCGCCATCCGAAACGGGCGGCTGCTTGTATCCGGCATGGCGTTTGGGCCGAATTTCTCCAGCCGAAGCCGCGCCTCGCTACTTGTCAGGCCATTTTGCAAGGCGACATCAGCAGCGCCTGTCGATTTCGGGGCCGCGGCAACTTCGGCGGACAACCGGGTGGTCGCGGTCATGGGTAAGATCCGACTGCGGCAATTGCCGCCCGCGCCAAATTTGAAAATTCTGTCGGTTGACCCGGCGTCTTCCTCTATTTGTCCTTGGGATTGAGCTTCTGCCAGGCCACGGCAAGTTTGTGAGATGCGGTCTGGAAGGAGGCTTTGGCGCTGTCCCAGTCTTTCTCCCCAGCCGTGTCCAACTGGCTCGACGCCGTCTTGGTTTCGGTCCAGGCGCTTTCCAGATCCTTGGCGGCGACCGTTTCCGCCGCGGTGGCCCTGGTCTCCGCCTTCGTGTTGAAGTTTTGCAGCTTTTGCTGCCAAATGCTCACTTCATCCTGCGCCTTTTGTGTGTAGCTGCTTCTTTCGGTTGCGGGATCGCGGGCGGTGGCCGCCCCGACCGATGTGCCCTTGTCGAACGCGGGTTTTGACTGGGCTGCGGCGGGCAGCGCGCCGGCGAGGGCGAGCGTTGCGACCACGATCGGGGCGACAAAAATTCTCATGACATCAATTTCCTGTGTTTCCCGTAAACTGATCTGAATTAAGTACCAGTCAACGGATCAGCCGGCGGCAGCGATGGCGGGTGCTGCCGTCCCGGGGTTCGTATGAACGTCGACACGTTCGGGATTGACGGTGCCGAGGATCGTCTTGGCGCGTGCGATTTCGGCCGCCGGACCGTGAGCCATCACCAGAAAGCGATCGGTTTTCAGCGCGGTTTCGTACTGGAGCACGCTGTCCTTTGGCACACCGAAGCTGTACAGCGCCGCGCCGAGCGCGCTCAGGCCGCCGACCACGACGGCATTCTCGATTCCGGTGATCAGGATCGAAGCCAGGTATCCGAGAACGACGACATGGCCGACGCCGGGAACGACCAGGAACAGCCCGCCGAGGAACAGGCCCCAGAAGCCACCCCAGAATGCCCCGCGCGTACCCCAGAACTTGATCCGGTCCCCGGTGTTGTAGAAGCCGACCACCTTTTCGTCGGTATGATAGCCCTTGCCGACAATGCTGAGGTTCTTCATCTCGAAGCCGGCGGCGGTCAGCTTCTTGATCGCCGTTTCAGCCGCGGGGTGGTCGTGGAAGACGGCAATGACGGTGTCGGAATTTTCCATCGGAATTCTCCTTGGGATTGAATTTGATCGTGGCGCCGGGTGCATCACCATAGGTCATGCCAAGGCTGCAACTCGGTAGTTGCGGGTTTCCGGGCATTGATCTTCAAGCCGACGTTAAATGGAATGATCATCCCAGGATAGACTCGGAAACTACTCAGTCTTGACTTCGCGCGTCGGCATGCCACAAGGTTCAGTCTCGGTGTTACGGGTGTAAGCCGTGGTCCCGAAGCGAGCCGATCGCGGCAGCGCGGAAATGGAATGATGAACCGCGAAGATCACAACCGGCAAATGACCGTTGCCGGGAAAGGCGACTGGAGGCGAATTCATCATTCGCCGCTGTTCTGGATCGGCATTGCGCTGTGTTTGGCAGCGATCGCGATTTATCTATGGTCCGACGATCTGTCGTGGCGACCACACCTGCAATGAAGGCTCGCCATCCTGTCTGGCGGCCAAGCGATCAGGGGCTGCTGCGGTCTTGATTTAGTGCTTCGATATGCAGCCGGAGTGCGAACAGGGATTTGCCGGAAGAGTCCGACACATCCATTCGCCACTCCGGCATTTCGTGGAACCGGGCGGTCACGTCTCGGGCCATATCGCAAAGGATCATCGTCGCTTCCTCGTGTGCGGCCTTCACGTCCAGCAGATCAAGATCATGGTCGCTGGTGTGATCGCCGTGGCAAATATGAAAGCGAAACAACGCCATGTTGCGGGTCCTTCTTATCGCAGCAGCCTAATATCCAAAGGCTGAATTGTCGGTCCGGTGCGCGACAAAGCCTGGCGAAAAGCCAAACGGTCCGCCTGGTCCGCGGACCTTCGCGCATGGGCTCCTGCTCCGGCCCGGGAAGGATCGGCAGTTCGACAGGAAATGGGCGCCTTTTGGTTTGTTGGATGAGACCGTCAGCTCGCCCCGATCTCTTCGACCTCTTCGCCCACGAATGCTGCCGCCATTCCCGGCCCGAGTCTGATCAAAACGGCTCAGAAGCGGCAACTTTCGTCACGACTTCGTGGATGGTCCGGGTAAGTGAAATGCTTGATCTGACATCGGCCACGGCTCCAGCCGTTGTTTGAACGAGAGCGACAATGAGCCATTTTGCTCAGACTTGCCGCCGAGAACAGGCTCAACTGGCGCGGTTCGGCTCGATATTACACCGGGTGCGTCCTGCCGGCGCCTGACCGTCGTCGGGCTGCGACCGATCGAGAATGGACAATTGGCCGGAGGCAGATGTCCAGACCGCAAACCGATCATGACCGGCGCAGCAATCAACTGCTCGATGCGCTGGCGCCTGCCAGCCGCAAACGGATTGATCCTCATCTTGAGCCCATCGAATTCAAACTCGGCGCGATGGTTTGCGATGCCGGCGGCCTGCTCAAGCATGCCTATTTTCCCAGAGGGTCCGTGCTGTCCCTGCTGACCGTGCTGGAGAATGGCGCGGCCATCGAGACCGCCAATATCGGCCGCGAAGGCGCTTTCGGCCTGTTTGCCGCGATGTACAGCCGGGTTTCCTTCAACCGGTGCATTGTGCAACTTGAGGGCTACACGGTCCGCTGTCCGATCGAGCTGCTGCAACATGAGTTCACCATAAGCGAACACGTACGCAATCTCTTTGTCAGCTACTCGGAGACGCTGCTGTCGCAGGTGCAACAGACCGTCGCCTGCTATTCGATGCATTCAACCGAAGAGCGGATGTGCCGATGGCTCCTGATGATGCACGATCGCGCCGAAGGCGAGGCGCTTCCCTATACGCATGAGTTCCTGTCGGAGATATTGGGCGCCAACCGCAAATCCGTAACGCTTGCGGCGCAGTCGATGCAGGCGGCTGGCCTTATCAGCTACCACCGAGGCGCGATCCAGGTGCTCGATCGTGCGGGTCTGGAGCGGGCGTCCTGTGAATGCTATGCCATCGTCAAGGAGCGATTTGATGCTTTCCTGACGCCGCCCGCGACGGCCGTGCAAAGTCAGATCGGGCAAAGCCCCGGCACCCCCGCACGGCGTTGGTAGGATCACTTGGAAACGATCACTTGGCCTTCCCGGACAGTTTGCCGGGATCCGACTTTCCGCCTGAAATATGCGGCTGATCGTGCAGCACGACGTTGAGCAGGGAATTGTGCACCTCGAGATGGCCGTTGTAGTCGATGAAACCCATTTTCCGGAATTTGTTCATGAAATGACTGACGCGCGAACGCGTCGTACCGATCATTTCGGCGAGCGTTTCCTGGCTCACCTTGGCGACGATCTTCTGCGGTTTGCCGTCGTTTCCGAAGTTCGCCAACAGCAGCAAGGCGCGAGCCAGCCGCTTTTCGCTCGAATTGAACAGCTGATCGATCAGGTCTGCCTCGACACGGATGGTGCGGGCCAGAACATGCGCCAAAAACATCTCGGAGAACGCGGGCTCCTCGCGCAGAATGTCCATCGCGGTTGACTTGGTAATCCGCATGATGTCGCACTCCGTGATCGCCGATGCCGTCGACAGCCGCCGTGTTTGTCCGGTCAGGCATCCTTCGCCGAAGAATTCGTCCGGCCCGAGGATGGCAATCACGGCTTCCTTGCCTTGCTCGGAATGGACAATGATCTTGACCCTGCCCTTCAAGATGTAAAAAATGGCGTCCGAGGAACTGTCCTGCGAAAAGACCTGCTGGTTTTTTCGATATCTGGAGATGGTCCGGCCGCCGCCCTCCGTCGTCAAGAACCCTCTGGGATCGGACGGCAGGGTCGGTTTTTTGTCTCCGGATTCTGTCCGCTTCGCCACGATACCTCCGGGCCTGAGACGCGATAGAGCGGATCCGGGATGACCCGATTTCCAGCTCGCCGGCATCGATACACAATAAAGCTTTTGACGAGGTTTTGGAAGCGAAACAGCCGGACACCCCGGATACTGCCGCTGAATAAGGCAGCGACGGCTGAGCACTTTAGCTCAGCCTCCATCAGGCAGCTGAGCTATTCTAACTTTGCATGCGATCGGGAACTACCTTGCTCGGCCGGAACCTCTGTTGCGTCGGGACGTTTCGTTGGCGCGCTGACACCGTCTGCAGTTGTAAGAGGCTGCCGAGAATGTTCAGGCCGGCTATCGCAAATTGCAAAGCAACCCGCACCGCCGTACGGACGTCAGACCAGATCGAAAGTGAGGCGTAACGATGCGGCCGCATAAATACCGTTCATCCGAGCGAGCGCGCCTTCCGAATTCCGTTCCTTCCGCGCAGATTATCGCTTTGGGTGTCGCCGCCGGGCAGCCTTCGAAGATGGCTCAGGCCGGCAACCAGGAGCGCGCCGGCCTCGGCTCGCAGCCGCGGCCATCGCTCGAACGGCAGCGGCTGACGGCCCATGATCTGCAAAAGGTGCTGTACAGCAGCGACGTTGCGACCATTCTGCTCGACGCCGACATGAATATCCGGTTTTTTACGCCGGCGACCAAACTGCTTTACAATGTGATCCCGGGCGATATCGGCCGGCCCCTGACGGATCTGTGTTCGCTGGCTCCCGATGCGGCTCTTGTGAGCGATGCCAGGAAAGTGCTGCTCGCGCTTGAGCCGATCGAGCGGGAGATCGAAGCCCGAAGCGGCGCCTGGTACGCGCGCCGCATATTGCCTTACCGCAGCGAGGGCAAGGGGATCGAAGGCATCGTCATCACCTTTGCCGACATTACCCATCAGAAGGAAGCGGCCGCGGCGTTGGAATGCGCCAGAGTCCAGGCCGAGTCCGCCAATGTGGCCAAATCCCGCTTTCTCGCCGCCGCAAGTCACGACCTCAGGCAGCCGTTGCAGACGCTGGTGCTGCTGCAGGAACTGCTGGCGAAGCTCGTCGTCGGCGACAAGGCCAAAAAGCTGATCGGCCGGCTCGATCAGACCTTGGGCGGCATGTCCGGAATGTTGAACGCGCTGCTCGACATCAACCAGATCGAGGCCGGGACCATCCGGGCAGAATTCGAAACCTTCCGGATCGATGCCGTGCTCGACCGGGTCACGGCAGATCTCGCTTATCAGGCGGAGGCGCAACGGATCGCCCTGCATGTGTTGCCTTGCTCGCTCTCGGTCCGCAGCGATCCGCGTCTGCTCGAGCAGATGATACGAAATCTGCTGTCGAACGCGATCAAATATACCAAGCGGGGGAGGGTGTTGTTCGGATGCCGTCGCCGCCACGGGAATGTGAGCATCCAGATCTGGGATACCGGCGCCGGCATTCCCGAAGCCCGGCTTCAGGACATCTTCGAGGAGTATCATCAGCTTGACAATTCGGCGGCAGACCGGAGCCTTGGGCTTGGTCTTGGCCTCTCGATTGTCAGACGGCTCGGAATTCTGCTGGATCATCCCGTGACGGTACGTTCGCAGCAAGGCAAGGGGTCGGTCTTTTCGATCGAAGTCAAGCAATCGCAGGGCGAAACGCTGGCCCGGAGCCAAGACAGGCTGCCCGGCATCCAAGGCGAACACGCCAACGCGGGCCGGGCTCGCACCATACTCGTTGTCGAGGACGACAAGGAAGTGCGCGATCTTCTCGCCGTTGGCCTCCGCGCCGAGGGACACCGGGTGATCACCGCCGTCGACGGCGTTGCAGCGCTGGACCACCTTGCAACCAAGGCGCTGCAACTTGGTCTGGTGATTTCCGACTTCAACCTGCCCAATGGCATGGATGGCCTCGGCGTGGCCGCCGGGATTCGCTCAAGGCTTGGGCGATCCGTGCCGGTCATTATCCTGACCGGCGATATTTCGACCAAGACCCTGCGCGACATCGTCTTGCAGAAATGTGAACGTCTCAACAAGCCGGCTAGTCTGAAAGAGATGATCGCCACGATCGAGCGCCTTGTTCCGGCATCTGCTTTGCGGTCGAGCCCGCCTGCATCACCTGTCGAAGCGTCGGCAGGGATGGCGGCGCCTGTCATTTTCGTCGTGGACGACGACAGCGACGTGCGCCAGGCCATTCGCGGCATGCTGGAGCACGACGGCTGCCTCGTGGAGGACTATGGGGACGGCGAGTCCTTCCTCAAAGCTTACCGTCCAGGTCGCAACGCGTGCCTTTTGATCGACGCCAATCTGCCCGGCATAAGCGGATTGGATTTGCTGCGGCGTTTGAAGGAAGCAGGCGATCTCGTGCCCGCCATCATGATTACCGGACACAGCGACGTTCCGATGGCGGTCGAAGCGATGAAGGCGGGCGCGTCGGATTTCCTCGAGAAGCCGATCCGCGGTGCGGAGCTTGTCGCCGGCGTCGGGCGTGCTCTGGAAATGTTCCGCGATTCCGGCAAGCTGCTCGAGTGGCGCAAAGAGGCCGCCGATCACCTCGCCGGCCTGACGCGACGGCAACACCAGATCATGGAGATGGTGCTGGCCGGCCACCCGAGCAAGAATATTGCCGCCGATCTCGGGATCAGCCAGCGCACCGTGGAGAACCATCGCGCCTCGATCATGAAAAAAACCGGAACGCAGTCGATTCCGGCGCTGGCCCGATTGGCGATCACCGCGGCGGGGGACGGTTGCGACAGGCCAGCCTCGCAGAACCAGATCTGAGAGCTGAGCTTCCTCAACCGCATGTTTCGAGGCTCCAGCGGATGTTGACGGCCGGTTCGCCGGCCTGCGTCCGGCGTGAGTACTTTCCGAAGCTATCTTGTCGGCCTCTTCTGCATGATGAGTATCTTGGCGCGAGCATCGTCTCGGCCAGGCAACCCAGGAGGGGACGATGATCGACCCTGCCCTGAAGCAAAGAGTTCTCGACGAACTCGCCTGGCAACCGGGGGTCGACGAAGCCCATGTCGGCGTGACCGTGCGAGGCGGCGTCGTGACCTTGACCGGGCACATCGGAAGTTATGCGCAAAAATGTGTCGCGGAGCGCGCCGCGGGCCGCGTGACGGGTGTCCGGGCGATCGCCGAGGAACTGGAAATCCGCTATTTGTCCGGCCTCGATCGCGGCGATGAAACCATGGCCAAGCGCGCCTCCGACATTATTTCGTGGGATCTTTCGGTCCCGAAGGACAGAGTCAGGATCAAGATCAAGAACGGATGGGTGACGCTCGCTGGCGACGTCGACTGGTGTTTTCAGAAGCAGGCTGCGGAGGCCGATGTAGAAGGTCTGCACGGGGTGATGGGGGTCAGCAACGCCATCGAGATCAAACCGAAAGGTTGGGTTGGCGGCGTCGAAGGGCAAATCAAGGCGGCTTTGCGACGCAATGCCGAATTTGACGCCGAGAATATCGTCGTGACAGCGGATGGCCGCATGGTCACGCTGACCGGTCAGGTCAGCAGCTATCATGAGCGGACACTGGCGGCGGAAACCGCATGGTCGGCACCCGGCATCACCCAGGTCCACGATTTGCTGACCGTCGAATGAAGCATCTAATGTTTCCGCCTGAGATCATCGAGCTGGCGCCGGGCGGCTGCAAAAGCATCCTTGACCGCGACTTCGGCGTGGGCGTGCCGGCCGTCATCCGAAGGAGAGCGGCAGACCACGATGTTTTCATGGGGCGGCAAGGTCAGCAGGATGTGAATCTGAAAGCCTGCTCCGTTGCGATGGTGGTCGCTCGGAGCGATCACCGTGACGCGGCCGGAGGTAATGCGATGATCGTGCGTTTCCAGCCGCTCGAATTCACGCGCGATGCTTGCACGAACCGGATCCGACGGCTCGCATCCCTGGAACGCCACCAGCAGGGAAGTTTGCATCTGGGGCTTCTTTCGTTGGCGCCGATGAGCAGACACCGGCAATGACCAATCCGCGGATCGCGAAATGGTTGCTTCCGCATCGGCTGCTTTCGGCAGACATCATCGGAACCCCGCTCGCGGCTCCGCGCAAAGGCGATGTGGAAGACGATGCCGCAGGGCTGGCTGGGCGCGAGGGGGGAGCCTGCCCGGACGCGATGCCGGACTGAGTAGTTTCCGAACCTGACCGGGCGGCCCGCTATCTGCTATGGCAATGACGGTCGAACAGGGCGCCCACAAGGGGCGCCCCTACGCTATGTCGATCCCGGTAGGGGCGACCCTCGTGGTCGCTCTCCTTCGGCGCCTCCGCATCCAGTATCGCAGCGCCGAAATCAAATCAGCACAAGGAGACGAGCATGACAGACAAGCCGATCGTCAGCGTTCCTGACAAGCCAGCCAAGATCGTTCACCCGGGGATGATGGGTGACGGCACCGAGGAACAGAATTTGAATGAACCCGGTGATCCCTCGGCCCGCATCGCGGCCGACGAGGTGAAGGCGGCCTTCGACAAGAAGGAATCGAAGAAGCCCTGAGAGCCGATCAGATGTCCGCGTGATGCTCCGCTTTCCCGGGTGAAATCCCGGACCGCACCAACAGCTGAAGGAACGCTGCAATGACCGACCAGGACCTCAAGCAATCGGTACTCGACGAACTCGCCTGGGATCCCAGCGTCAGCGAGGCTCATATCGGCGTGACCGCGCATGCCGGCGTGGTGACGCTCACCGGCCATGTCGCCAGCTATGCCGAGAAGTGCGCGGCCGAGCATGCCGTCGGGCGCGTATCCGGCGTCAAGGCGATCGCGGAGGAACTCGAGATCCGCTATTTGTACGATGCCGGGCACGGCGACGAGGACATCGCCAGGCAAGCCCTCAATGTTCTCGCCTGGGACCTTGCGGTCCCGAAGGGCAAGGTCAGGGTCAAGGTCGAGAAGGGGTGGATCACGCTGAGCGGCGAGGTCCACTGGTACTATCAAAAGAACGCCGCCGAGAAGGACGTCCGCAAGCTGTTTGGCGTGATGGGCGTCAGCAACCTGATCGCGATCGAGCCTGTCGTTCATGCCTCCGACATTCAGGACAAGATCAAGGCGGCGTTCGGACGCAATGCCGAGTTTGAAGCCGCGCACATCGTGGTCTCAACCGAGGGCAGCAGGATCACACTGAGCGGCAAGGTCGACAGCTACTACGAGCGAACGCTGGCCGAGAACACCGCCTGGTCCGCGCCCGGCGTCACGGCAGTCAACGACCTGATCACCATCAACTGAACGCGCGCGGACAGTTCAAGTCGCCCCGGGAGGATAGGGCTCGGCCGCCATCGTCAGCTATTTCTGCACCAGGTCGTCACGCGCCTTGATCAAGCGATCGAGTTGTTCGCGCTGCTGCTCGATGCGGTCGGCGTTGCGTTCCTCGGTCTGGCCACCGGATTGACCCGCGGCCTGTTCGACCAGTTGCCGCAGATTGTCCTGAAGGATCGCGATGCGATCATCGAGTTCGGCTCGCGAAAGCGAATTGTCGTTACTCATGGATGCACTCCTGTTTGCGGTCGGAGCTCGACGCGCCGATGGATCGGCGGGCGGGTGAGAGAGACGAATATACCCCGCTCCCGGTGCAAAGAGCGAGGGGTTTGATGCGCCGGTCGAGATCTACAGCGAAGGGGGCGATGAGGGATTTTGGCGGGAGCCTGAGGCTCACTTTGATTTGCAAGAACGACAGCTCGAATTCTCTCGGAAAGACTGGACCGGCGACGCGGATGCGCGGGCGCCGCGAGCGCAGCCCGTCGTTTCCCGGCCTCGCGG
>NZ_JBEKXH010000144.1:0-13967 GCF_049512235.1 Bradyrhizobium sp. | reverse complement strand
GGTGCGCCAGCTCGGCTTTGTCGGAGCGTTCGGGGGCGGCTTTTCGATTACCTTCGCCATTGCCTTCGCGATCAGCCGTGCCCGGGGACGACGCATTGCCAACGCCAGTATCGAGGCGCTGGATGCGGGCTACAGCAATGTCGGCTTCATGGGGATTCCGATGTGCCTTCTGGTATTCGGGCCGGAAAGCGCGCCGGCCTCGATCATCGCCACCCTTTTCACGGCCTGCATCCTGTTTCTGTTCGCCGTCGTCGTCGTCGAAATCGACCTGCAGAAGGGCAACAGCTTCTGGTCTACCGGGGCCAAGGTCGGTTGGTCGCTGCTCACCAGTCCCCTCCTGATCGCGCCGGTCGCCGGCCTCTGTATCGGCTTGAGCGGCCTGAAGGTTCCGGCGCCGTTCGAGAGCTTCACCACGCTGCTTGGCGGCGCCGCTTCGCCGACAGCGCTGGTCTGCATCGGCCTGTTTCTCGCGCAGGAAAGCGTGGTCAGCCACGATGCTGCTTCGATCGGTATACTGGTCTCGATGAAGCTCATTCTGCAGCCCGCCATCACGGCG
This sequence comes from Bradyrhizobium sp., assembly GCF_049512235.1. GTDB lineage: Bacteria > Pseudomonadota > Alphaproteobacteria > Rhizobiales > Xanthobacteraceae > Bradyrhizobium. Next base: position 13,411 of record NZ_JBEKXH010000144.1, on the reverse strand, counting down.
TTTCTGGCCTTTTACGTTTTTTCAATGCCGCCGCTTTGGTCGCATTCGGCCGTCATCCTGAGCGCGCTTCCGATCGGATCAGGACCCTTTACCATCGCAAAGCTCTACGGGCTGGAAGCCGGTGTGACCTCGGGCTCGATTCTCGCTTCGCACATATTCGCAGTCTTTACCGTCTCGCTGCTCGTAGCTTGGCTCGCATAAGTGCAACGCAAACTGAAGTGTTCAACAGAACCGGAGTGGTATGATGAAAGTCTCTTCTGACAGCGCGGCTGCCTTGATCGCGCGCCTTTTGAAGCAACGCGGCATCAAGCACGTATTCGCGCTTTGCGGCGGCCATATCATGCCGATCTGGATGCGGCTGGACGCGGAGGGAATCCGCATCATCGACGTCCGCGACGAACGCGCCGCCGTTCACATGGCCCAGGCGCATGCAGAATTGACCGGCGAGCTTGGAGTTGCCCTGGTCACCGCCGGTCCAGGCATGACCAACGCCATCACCGGCATCGCCAACGCCCATGTTTCGCGTGCGCCGATATTGGTGCTGTCAGGCGGCAATCCGCGACCGCAGGAGAACAGGGGTGGTCTGCAGGATATGGATCATACGCAGTTGGTGCGATCCATCACGCGCTACGCGCGCACGGTGCGCGAACCGTCCCTGGTGCTGCAGGAGCTCGATGAAGCGATCTCGCGCGCCTTCGGCGAGGGCGGCGACCCCGGCCCTTCCTATATCGACTTTCCGACCGACACGCTGCGGGGAATTGTACCCAAGGCGCTGCAGTTGGAGGAGCATCTCTGTGCCAAGCCGCGTAGCGTCACGCGTCCTGATCCGGCACAGATCGAGAAAGCCGTTGACCTCATGTGGTCGGCTCGCCGGGTGCTTGTGATTTCCGGTCGCGGCGCCCGCGGTGCGGGCCCGGAGCTGGTTGAACTGCTCGACAGACTGGGTGCTGTCTACCTCGACACCGGCGAAAGCCGCGGTCTGGTGCCCGATAGCCATCCGTCCGTCGTCGGCGCGATGCGCGGTTCCGTCATGGGCGACGCCGACGTCATTCTGACCATTGGACGCCGCCTCGATTTCCAGCTCGCTTACGGTTCGCCGGCTGTGTTTCAGTCGGCGAAATTTGTCCGCATCAGCGATACGCCGACCGAGATACGGGACAATCGTCGCGGTGCAGTGGAAATTCTGGCATCGCCGGCAGAAACGCTGCGCGCGATGGTCGAACATGCGGGCAATCGGGTTTCCGAAGTCGACCGGCAGTGGGCCGCAAAGCTGCGCAGCGGGCATCAAGAACGTGCCGACAAGCTCAGGAAGACCATGGCATCCGCGCCCAAGGGTTCCGATGGCAAACTTCACCCCAACAAGGTGCTGTCGGCGCTCCAGGAAGCCATCGGCGATGACGCCGTCGTCATCACCGATGGCGGCGATTTTCTCTCCTTTGCACGTGTGGGGCTGAATGCGCCGCGAATGCTGGACCCTGGTCCGTTTGGATGCATCGGCGTTGGCGTGCCATACGGTATCGCCGCCAGTCTGGCCTTTCCCGACAAGCCAGTGGTAGTGGCTACCGGCGATGGCGCATTCGGCTTCAATGCGATCGAAGTCGATACCGCGGTGCGGCACAAAGCTCCAGTCCTCATCGTCGTCGCCAATAATGGCGCGTGGCAGATCGAGGTGCATGATCAAACCGTCACCCATGGAAAGGTGGTAGGCACCAGATTGCAGGTTGCCGATTATGCCGGCATGGCGAGGTCATTCGGAATGTATGCCGAGCGGGTCGAAGCCGAGGATCAGCTCAAGCCTGCAATCGAAAGGGCATTGGCCAATCGTCCGGCACTTCTCGATATGATCGTTACGCCGGAGGCGATTTCTTCTGACGGCAAGACGGGTCTCGCCTGGGTGCCGGATCTGCAGCCGCTGGCGGCCTGGGACGAGGCCGAGCGCAAGTGGCGAGGGTCCTGACGCGCCGACACAGGTCCCTAATTGGCGTCGGCGGCGACACGCGCCAGTATTTTCTCAGCCTGAAGCACGATCGGCCGATCGACAAGCTTACCATCGACGGTCACTGCTCCGGCGCCGGATTTGGCGGCCTCGATCACGCGGCGCGCCCAGTCGATGCGGTCCGCGCTCGGCGAAAAACCGCTGTTTATCGGATCAACCTGTGACGGATGAACGCAAAGCTTGCCGCCAAATCCGTACCTTCGCGCACGCGCGATATCTGTCTCCAGGATGTCGGCCGCTTTAATGTCGACAGTCACGCCTTCGATCGGGGCGGCGAGGCCTGCGAGGCAGCTTTCCAGCGTCAATTGAGTGCGCACGAAGTCGAGTTCTGGACCCTGCCCCTCGATGCCAGTCTCCAGGCAGAAATCGACCGTGCCGAACGCAAGCCGCGACAACCCCGGCGTCCCGGCGACCGCGCGAAGGTCGGCGACACCGCGTACGGTTTCAACGAGACCGACAAGGCTCTTGTTCTTGGAGAGCTTCGCGCGCGTCTCGGCGATGGCGTCGACGGCTTCCGCTTTCGGCAGCATCAGCCCGACCACCTGTGCCAGGCCGGCTATCGCCCGCATGTCGTCATCGTGCCACGGCGTCGCGACCGCGTTGACGCGCACCATGACGTTGGAAGCCCCGGCGCCTTCCAGCCAATTGACGAGAATTTCGCGCGCCGCGGCCTTCGCATCGGGGGCCACCGCGTCTTCCAGATCGATGATGATTCGATCCGCTCGCGTCGCAAGCGCCTTGGCGAACCTTTCAGGGCGATCGGCTGGAACGAACAGGAAGCTGCGTTCAAGTGCCATTGTCTTCTCCGGCAGGTCCGGCCCCGCGCCATTCATGGCGAAAGGTCTGTGAATAGCTGAAACGACCGGCTGGATGCGTCGAGGCGGCGACCTCGATGATTTCGTGGCGACCGTTATAGTAGGTGCGGGTTATCAACAGCGCGGGTGACCCAGGCTTTGCTTGCAGCTTCGCGGCGAGGCCGTCCGAAAGGGCGACGGACCTGATCTGCTGCTGGACTTCGACGATCTTCTCTCCGAATTGTTCCTCGATGCGGAGGTAGATTGGTACGGCCGATCGGCCACCGAGGTGGTGCACAGCCCGAAAGGCGGGATGGATATAAATTTCGACGAAGCAGATCGGAGGGGTTTTTTGGGCTTTGACGCGCCGCAAACAATCCAGCCTAAGCCAGCTTTCGCCGGGCTTTGCGCCAAGCTGTCTGCACAGCGCACCACTGACCGCTACCATCTTGGCGTCTTTGATGTCGAGCTCGGTATCGGCGCTGTACTGCTGCAGGTCTGTCATCCCCTGCATGACCTGTCGATATCCCGGGAGCGCCGCGGCGCTCAGGACCTTGGTGCCGACGCCCGCCTGACGGCTGACCAAACCCATCTCGACCAGCTGCTTGATTGCCTCTCTCACCGTGAAGCGGCTTGCGCCGAATTGTCCGCAGAGCTCCATTTCGGTGGGCATGAGTTCGCCCACTGGATAGCGGCCGCTCTCGATCTCATTGATCAATGTCTGCGCCACCTGTCGGTAGCGCGGTTGAGGCGGCATGCTGGGCATCTGGCTCGATCCGTTCGGTTGACCATTCCGCTTACCCGATGATGTTGCGTTTCCGCAATTCGGAAACGCGCTCCGGCGCGTATCCCAACTCCGACAGGAGATCGTTGGTATCCTCGCCGAGCGCCGGCGCGGCGTCGGTCGGATGGGTCGCGCCTGCCACCCGGACCGGCGAGGCGATCCCCTTGATCGGTCCGTGCTGCGGATGGTGAAAGTCGACGATCCGCCCCTGCTCGTGCGCGAAATCCGCATCGAGCGCCTGAGCGACATCGTAGACCGGTGCCGCAGGCACGCGCCCCGCCAAATGCGCCATCCATTCGTCGGTGGTTTTCTGCTGGAAAGCCGCATCAAGCGACGCGTTCACGTGAGGACGGTTCTCCAGCCGCGTTGCGAACGTGGCGAAATCCGGATCTTCGAGCCATTCGGGCCGACCGAGCGCTTCGACCAGATTGCACCAGAATTTTTCTTTCTGGCACATGATGAAGATCCAGCCGTCCTTGGTGCGGTAAAGCTGGCTCGGCGTCAGCGATGGATGGCTCGAACGCGGTTGGCGGGTCGTCACGGTTCCGCCATTCAGATACCAGGTGCCGAGATAGAGCACGTTATGAAGCGCGACGTCGTAAAGGCTGACGTCGAGATCGCGTCCCTTGCCGGTCTTCATCGCGTCGATGACGCCGGCCAGCAGCGCCATGGCCGCGGTCGTACCCGTCGCGAGGTCAACGATTGAAAGCCCCGCGCGCGAGGGCGGACCATCCGGCTCGCCGGTCAGCGACAGATAGCCGGCCTCCGCCTGCATCATATAGTCATACCCGGGCCATGCCTTGCGCGAGCCCGTCCGCCCATATGCCGACAGATGCACACATACGATTTTTGGATTGGCCTCGGAGAGCGAAGCGTAATCGACGCCGAGCTTCGCCGGCAGGTCGCCGCGCAGGTTATCGAGGATGGCGTCGCTGGTGCGCACCAGGTCGAGCAAAACCTGTCGCCCCTCGGGCTGCTTGAGATCGAGCGCAACCGACTTCTTGTTGCGGTTGAACGCCTCGTAGAAATGACTGTCCCCCGGCCCAAAAAAATGCGGGCCGACTTGGCGTCCGATGTCGCCGCCCTCTTTCGGGTTTTCGATCTTGATCACCTCGGCGCCGAGGTCAGCGAGATGTTGCGTGGCAAACGGGCCGGCGCCGTATTGCTCGACCGCAATAATGCGCAAGCCGGCAAGCGGAAGGTGCCCGCTCATACCGGATTCCTCGATATCAGCTGGCGAGCAATGATGATGCGCTGCATCTCATTGGTGCCTTCGCCGATCACAAGCAGCGGCGCGTCGCGATAGAGGCGTTCGACGTTGAACTCCTTGGAATAGCCGTAGGCGCCGTGAATGCGCATGGCCTCGGTCGCGTTTTCAATCGCCGCTTCGGTGGCAAAGTACTTGGCCATGCCGGCCTCCATGTCGCAACGATCGCCGCGATCGAACGCTTCGGCGGCGCGATAGGTGAGCAGGCGAGCCGCCTCGACACGTGTCGCCATCTCCGCGAGCTTGAGCTGGATCGCCTGATGCTCGCAGATCGGCTTGCCGAAGGTCTTGCGGGTCTGTGCGTAGGAAACCGATTCGCTCAGCGCGGCCTGCGCAAGGCCAACGCCACGCGCCGCGACATTGATGCGCCCGAGTTCCAGCCCGCCAAGAATTTGCTTGAGCCCGCGCCCCTCGGTACCGCCGACCAGGCGGTCGGCCGCAACACGATAGTTTTCGAAAAAGATTTCGCAGGTGTCGATGCCGAGATAGCCAAGCTTCGGCAGCTTGCGCGTGACGTTGAAGCCCGGCCCCTTTTCGGCGATCAGCAGGCTCATCCCCTTGTGCCGAGGCTGTGTGGTGGGATCGGTCTTCACGAGCAGCGCGAAGCAATTGCCGTAATAACTGTTGGTGATCCAGGTCTTCGCGCCGTTGACGACGTAATCGTCGCCGTCGCGCTTGGCCGTCGTGCGAATCGCCTGCAAATCGGTGCCGCAATCCGGCTCGGTCAGGGCAATGCCGCCGCGAAGTTCTGCTGTGGCAAAGCGCGGAAGATAGTGCGCCTTCTGCTTCTCAGTGCCGTTGCGCTGCACCGCGCTCGCCATGATGACGTGTGAATTCACGATGCCGGCGACCGACATCCAGACGGCTGAAATACGCTCGATGATTTTGGCGTAGGTCGTCGAAGACAGTCCGAGGCCGCCGTATTCCGGCGAGATCAGGCAGCCAAACAAACCCAACGCCTTCATCTTCTCGACGATCTCGGCCGGGTATTCATCGCGTGCCTCAAGGTCGTGCGCGTAAGGACGCACGTCCGTCTCAAGAAACTTGTCGACGGCGTCGAGAATCATATTCTCTTCACTTTGCCGCTCTGCGGTAACCGCGATGTTCATGAGATGCTCCCTGCCGATCGGACCGGCTGTGACAGAATATTGGCGAGATCGGCTGCCTCGGCCCGATCGAGCCCGAGAACGGCGGTGCAGACGCGTTCGGCCCGGTCGCGCGTCAGCGTGCGGCAGGCGTTGTCGAGGTATTTGCCGACGATTTCGGTATTCGACAGCGGACGATCCGCGCTGCCGCGATTGATGGCCTCGCGATGGCGCAGGATTTCGCCGCTCTCGAGCGTAACGATCACCTCGCCGGTGTAGTGCCTGGGGAATGTCGAGGCGGCATCGATCTTGTGATGGACGCGCTCGGCGAGGGACAGCACTTCGCGATCGGCCATCGCCGCGGGCTCCAGTTCGTCGAGCGTGAAGCGGCCGCGCAACAGGCCGGTTGCGACGATGTAAGGAATTGAGAACTGGGCGTCGTAGCTATTGGCGGGCCTGCGCTTGTTGGCTTCCGGTTCGCACACTGTCTTCACGACTTCGGCCGGCACAAGTACCTCGACCGAACGGATCGCCTTGGCATCGAACTTCGAAGCCCGGCTCAATGCGATTGCTGCATCTGCGGCGGCGTGCGTGAAGTGGCACGCGGGAATTGGCTTGATCGCAACCTCCTCGATCTGCCATTCGCCGCCCAAAGCGTCGGTTGCCAGCGACAGATCGGCTGCCCCGGATTGCGCGCCGAGATAGGCGGCGTAGAGACCGAACCGTCCCTCATAGGCCGCGCGTGGTCCAATGAAGCCATATTTGGCGAGCGTCGCTGCGGTGATCGCACTCGACGCCGCCCAGCCCGGATGCAGCCGTTTTGTCCAGGCGCCGTCCTCGAGAAACTCCAGGCTGCCGCCGGCCATCGACAGCGCCACCCCCTGCGCCATCACGGATTGCTCGCGATCGAGGCCAAGCAGGCGCGAGGCCGCCAGCGTGGCGCCGAATACGCCGATCAGACCCGTGGGGTGAAATCCGACCTGGTGAAATCCGCCCTTGGCGACCGCGCCCAGCCGCGTTGACGTCTCCATCGCCGCCACGTACGCGGTGAGAAAATCGCGACCGCTGGCCTTGGTCTGGTCGGCGAGCGCCAGCGCAAGGGGAAAGCTCGAAACCGTCGCGTGGATGACGCCGCGGCTGTGCGTGTCGTCGTAGTCGAGCCCGTGAGCCAGCACGCCGTTCATGATCGCGGCGTCGCGGGCGCCAAGCGTGCGGCCGCCGCCGATGACCGGAGAAGTGCCGGCGCCGAGCGAGACCAGCGCGTCCATGGTCGCCCGCGCGAATTGGTATCCGCGCGAGGCGTAGGCGATGCCGATCGCGTCGAGCAACAGGTGTCTGGCACGCTCGCGCACCCTCTCGGGAATATCCTCGTAAGCCAGACCCAGCGCGAATTCCGCGAGCCGGCCGGATATTGTCTGTTGCGCTTCGGTGTGCAGGTTCTTGTCGATCGCGTTCATGAAAGTGGTCCTTTTGTTCATTCGTGCAACATCGCCGCCGCAGCAGTGGCGAGCGCGTCGTCGTCGCCGAAGGCGCCGTTGTCATCCAGCGATACTCTCGCGGTCTCAACGCCCAGGATGAGGATCGCCCCGCAGAGCGCGACCAGCATGGCCGTCACCATGCCGAGCACCCCCTGCACGCCGAAATGCTCGAACAGGAACACGGTGAGATAGGGTGTCGTGATGGAGACCGCGCGCCCGCTTACGCCGGCGACACCGGTTCCGCGCAGCCGGTATTCGGTCGGGAACAGTTCCGGAATGTAGGCGTATAGTCCGAGTGTCACGAGCGTGTAGATCGCGGTCACGAGCGCGAATCCGGCGACCGTGATCTCGGTCTGGTCGCGCAACGAAGAATACGCGAAGCCGAGCACGATGATCGCGACACAGGTGCCGATCAGCGATTTTTGGCGCGAGAAGCGGTCGCCGAGCGCCATGCCGACCAGCGCGCCGGCGACGCTGCCGCAAGACATCAGGGTAGTGAACCCGAGGGATTGCACGATCGTCATGCCCTGCTTGACCATGAAGGTCGGAAGCCAGGCGACAAAGCCGTAGACCGACATGTTCACTGCCATGGCGGTAACAGCCGCTGCGACAGTGCGGCCGACCATACCGCGCTGGAAAAGCTTGGCGAGGGGCGCGTCGACGACCGGGCGATGGCGAACGACCGCCGGCGGCGGCAGCGTGCGCCCGGCGCCGACTTCTTTTTCGAACGCCTGCAGGGTCGCTTCTGCCTCCTCGGTGCGGCCGACCGCCTCGAGCCAGCGAGGCGATTCCGGCATCTTTTTACGCATGATCCAGATGATCAGCGCGCCGGCGCCGCCAATGGCGAACATGTAGCGCCAGCCGAGATTGGGAATGACGACGTAGGCGACGCTGGAAGCGATCAACAGGCCGGCGTTGGTGACGATGCCGAGCATCGAAATCCATCGCCCGCGATAGGCCGGCGGGATGAATTCGCAGAGCGTGCCGGCGGCGACCACAAGCTCGGCACCGAGGCCGAAGCCCATAATGAAGCGCAGGCCTATCAAGGCGTTGATGGTGGGCGCAAAAAAGGCGGCGATCGAGGCGAGGCCGAAGACGGCCAGATTGAACTGGTAGGAATAGCGGCGGCCCATGCGATCGCCGAGATAGCCGGCGAAACCCGCGCCCAACAGCATGCCAAAGAACGTTGCGGAAATGAACAGGGCGTTCTGGGCGAGCGTCGAAAAGCCTTCCTTCAGCATCGCGGCAACGACGCCGCCCGCCAGATAGATGTCGAACGCGTCCAGCGCCGCGCCGGCGCCGATCAGGCCGAAAATGCGCCAGTGAAGGCGGGAGATCGGCAGGCGGTCGAGCCTCGCGCCGGCATTGACGGCTTGTGCTGCAGACATTGTGATCCTCCCGGGATAGATGCCGATTCGCTATTCGGCGAACCAAAGCGATCGAAATTCAACGCGCCGGCTCAATCGCCGACACCGTGGCCCTTCATTGGAATGAGCGCGCTGCGCACGAAGTTCATGACCGGCGCTCCGTCCTGTTTGAACGCGCGCGTCTCCACGGTGACGATCCCCTGCGTCGGGCGCGATTTCGACGCGCGCTTTTCCAGAACTTCGGATTCCGCATAAAGCGTGTCGCCGGGAAACACCGGGCCGGTCAGGTTGATTTCCTTCCAGCCGAGATTGGCGATCGCCTTGCCGCTGACGTCGGCGACGGTCATGCCGAGCACGATGGCCAGGCTGAGGCCGCTATTGACGAGCGGCCGTCCAAATTCGCTCTTGGCCGCAAAGGCCGCGTCGCAGTGCATCGGATGGAAGTTCATCGTCATCAGCGAGAATTGGATGTTGTCAGTGTCGGTGATGGTGCGGCCCGGACGATGCTCGTAAATGTCGCCGACGACGAACTCTTCGAAATAGCGTCCGAACGGCGTGGGAATGCGACGCTTTTTATCCTCGGTCATGGCCGTCCCTCTATTTGGTTTATTGTCCGGACAATATGACGGGCGCGCGCCTGTGTCAACCCTTCTTGGTAAGAATTTGGGATCACGACGGGATCGGGCTGGCGCTCTATGCGAAGCGTTCGGACCGCGGCAAGGCGAGGCGATCCGGTGCAGATTCGGGTAGTGTCTCAGTTTGAAATTCGCGCACGTTGCCGTTCATCGACGATGGTTGTGATGGCTTTCTCGATAAGTTTCTGGTGCATTTGCTGCGCCATAGAATTTGCATCGAAATCCGCCATTATCTTCTTCAACTCTAAAAGAGCTGAACTGTATTGTGTTTCTTCCTTTGAACAGTGACCGACAGCTGCAAATGCCCCGAGGCCCTAAAGGCGAAAAGCGCCCCGCCGACGCCATCGGCAACGCCATCATGGTCGCCAAGATCGCTACCGGCGAGATCGACGAAACAGCCACGACGGACCACGGCAGCATTTTCATGCCGCTACCGGCGAAGGCGTCGCCTTTCATCTGATCGGGGCACTCTCCGAATTCGGCAAGCTCGGCGTGGTCTGTATCGGAGCGACGCCCGAGCGCGCGGATAGCTTCTATCGCCGCACGATCGAGGTTCTCGATCGGGAAGGCAGGTTCAATGATGCCTCACCGCCGCGCGTAACCATCCGATCATGATTTCCCCCATGATATCGGTGTCGCTGCGTAGTGCACCGCACTTTTCGCAGGTGCAGGCCGAGCGCGCCTCTGCGAGTTCGATGGCTTCCTCGACCAGGGCGTCCATTGCGTCGGTGAATCCACCGCTTCGGGCTGCGTAATCGCGGTCAAAGAACGGCCAATTGCTTGCCTCGGATCAGGTTGGCGTGGAGCTGCTGGTTGGTTCGTCGTCTTCCGGTATTACAAGCTTTGGCTTTGGTCTGAATTTGATCTCGTCATAGATGTCGCGCAGGGAAAACGAGATATTAAGCTTCTCAAGCTTGATCCTTGCGTCAAGACCATCGACCAGCGCGTCTTGCCAGAGTCCATTGGGACCGCGCCAGAAGGACTGAACGGACGGGCGTTCGGTGTTTACGAACAAGATGTAGTCCAGAGATGGAAGCGCCTTGTACTCGGCAAGCTTGACGCTCACATCGAAGCTGAACGTGGTTGGCGAGAGAACTTCCACTACCAGTGATGGACTCTCTGCCATCAATGAATCGTCCGGCGGGTTACCGCAATCTACCCCCATGTCCGGCATCCGCTTGGTCGATGGCCCGGTGGTGACATAAGTATCGCTGGTAAAGGTCTGACATGGGCCTCCTCTGGTTTGAGGGCGAATGGTAGCGATGAGGTTGGTGACGATTCTGTCTTGCTGGCGGCCTGCTCCCGCCATCGCCACGACTTCGCCGTTGACCAGTTCATGACGTTCCTCCTGCCCAGCGACCCAGGCGAGAAACTCTTCTGGCGTTATTTTGGCATTGTCATGCTCGTTGAGCATCGTCTCGAATGTCTCCGTTTATGGTAGTATACTCGCGGTGGATGCTAAGCGGAAACCTCGGCTCATTGAGACACGGCGCTCCGCCGGCGCAGAATCTCGGGTCAAGACCCACTGTCTCGCACTTGCCCAGCGCCCCGAAACTTCCGGACCTCCGCCAGCACTGCGCGCGTCCGAATGACCCGCCACGGGTTTTGCACCCATTTGCCGGTTTCAATCTTAATCATCTGGTGTGGGTCGATCAGCTATCCGGAAACGTGAAGCTGCCCGCCTTTGCAGATAGCCGATCACGCTGAAGAGATTTCTAGTGTCCCCTACCACAATAACGACCACTATATAAATAATTGAATGCGTACATAACGAAAACTAGTCCATAAAGCACCATACCGATGGACCTGAAAGGAGCGCTGCCTGGCGTCACGGCCGTTTGAGCACCAGCGCAGGCGCACAGTACAAGCGATCCAGCTAAATATGGAAGATATATAGTGACGGCTTCTCGCGGGGCGCCCCAAGCCTCGCGGGCACTTTGCAGATCAACTAACGCACGTATACGATTACCTGGACAGAAGAGCGGATACGCAGTTGTCAAATGTACTTCAGATGAGCATGCTCCCCAGATCATGATGACATACAGCCCCACCCCATTCCGCCAAGTTGCGACAAAGACATATAGGATCGGGGCCAAATTCCGACCACCTATTTCGGGTTCACCGGACCTAACGCCAATCCCAAAAACCTGTCAGCAGGATACCAGGACTTGGCGTGCTACCGCGGGATTCCGTGACAGGATGTTGAAGCCCGGGGTTTTGCGGCGGGAACGCCCGTGGATGCCTATCTGTTGTGGGACTGATAAGGGTTACGGCATGACCGATGCTCGACTTCCCAAAGTCCGCGACAGCCTGGATCAGGACCAGTTCCTGACCATCCTGTCGCGCGAAGAGGCGCTCCGCCTTTTCGACGCCGCCTTGTTTCCGCGCGCGATCCCAAGCGAGCCGCGGCGGCTTGCCGACGCGCTTGGCTACGCGCTGGCAGAGGACATCGTCGCGCGGATCGACGTGCCACCGTTCGACCGCTCCAATGTCGATGGCTTTGCGGTACGTTCCGCCGATCTCGCCTCGGCCGGCGAAGCAACGCCGGTGCGCCTGATGCTGAACGACGAAGTCATTGCCTGCGGTGTCGCGCCGACGCGGCCGGTGCTGTCGGGAACGGCGACGTCGATTGCGACTGGCGGGCCGGTGCCGCGCGGCGCCGACGCCATCGTCATGGTCGAGCACACCCAGCCGGCCTCTGCCCGCATGATCGAGATCCGGCGAGCGGGCTCGCCCGGGCAATTCGTATCCTATGCCGGCTCCGACATCGCCCGCGGCGAAGCCCTGCTGCGCGCGGGCACCCTGATCGGGTCGCGCGAAATTGGCATGCTGGCGGCCTGCGGCATCGCGCAGGTTGCCGTCGCCCGAAGGCCGCGGGTCGCGGTGATCTCGACCGGCGACGAACTAGTGCAGCCGGGCGAGTTGCTGCGGCCGGCCGAGATCTATGACAGCAACGGCGCCATCGTCACGGCGTCGGTGCGCGAGAACGGCGGCGAGGCGATTTTTCTCGGTGCCGTCGCCGACAACGAAGCGAAACTCGAAGCCGCGATGCGCGGCGCCCTGGAAACAAGCGATATGCTTGTCTTGTCCGGCGGCACCTCGAAGGGCGCCGGCGATCTCACCCATCGCATCATTGCCCGGCTCGGTGCGCCCGGCATTATCGCCCATGGCGTCGCGCTCAAGCCGGGCAAGCCGCTGTGTCTTGCGGTATGCGACGGCAAGCCGGTGGTGATCCTGCCGGGATTTCCGACCTCGGCGATGTTCACCTTTCACGACATGATCGTGCCGGTGCTGCGCCGGATGGCGGGACTGCCGCCACGCGCCGATGCCAGGGTGATGGCAAAAGTCCCGGTGCGGATCGCCTCCGAACTCGGCCGCACCGAATTCGTCATGGTGTCGCTGGTCGAAAGCGAAGGTGGCCTGATCGCCTACCCCTCCGGCAAGGGCAGCGGCGCCATCACCTCGTTTGCGCAGACCGACGGCTTTTTGAAGATCGAGGCGCTGGCCGACCAGATGCCCGCTGGCACCGAGGCCGAGGTGACGCTGTTCACGCCGCATGTGCGGGTGCCCGATCTCGTCATCGTCGGCAGCCATTGCACCGGGCTTGACCTGGTGACGGCACAGCTTTCGCAAGCAGGATTGTCGGTGCGTTCGATCGCGGTCGGCAGCCTCGGCGGCCTCGCGGCAGCGCGGCGCGGCGAGTGCGACCTGGCGCCGATCCATTTGTTCGATGAAAAGTCGGAAACCTACAACACGCCGTTTCTCGTGACCGGCCTCGAACTGGTGCCGGGCTGGCGGCGGATGCAGGGCATCGTGTTTCGGCCCGGCGATACACGGTTCGAAGGATTGGACGCGCAACGGGCGGTGCGCGCGGCGCTGGCCGATCCCTCCTGCATCATGGTCAACCGCAACCAGGGCGCGGGCACCCGCATCCTGATCGACCGGCTGCTCGGCGGGGCGCGTCCCGATGGCTACTGGAACCAGCCGAAATCCCACAATGCGGTC
>NZ_JBEKXH010000143.1:0-13981 GCF_049512235.1 Bradyrhizobium sp. | reverse complement strand
AACGGATCGTCCGTGACTACGATCGAGCAACTGAGCGCCAACGGGCTCCACCCTCTTCAACAGGCGTGGATTGATCTCCAGGTCCCGCAATGCGGCTATTGCCAATCGGGCCAGATCATGCAGGCCGCGGCGCTGCTCTTAGAAAATCCAAACCCTTCTGACGCAGACATTGATGCAGTTATGTCTGGAAACATCTGCAGATGCGGCACTTATCCCCGCATCCGTGCAGCAATAAAGCGTGCTGCGTATGGCCAGATCAGTCAAGGCGCACGTGTGGGAAGGCCAGTGACGCCATGAACGCGAACTCCATAGCTCCGACCCGACGGGCTTTTGCTTTCGGGATCAGCGCCGCGGCGGGAGGCATCATACTTGCCCTTCCTCCGATATCATCCTTTGCGGCTCAGTTGGTTGGGCTAAGAGACGAGCCCCAAGGTCGTGACCCCTCCGAAATAACGGCCTGGATCTCGATCGAAGCGGACGACACGACAATCATCCGGGTCGCCCGATCGGAGATGGGGCAAGGCAACTTCACGACGCTCCCTATGCTCGTAGCCGAGGAACTCGAATGCGACTGGCGCTTGGTGCGCCCGGAATACGCTGACCCTGCCGAGAACATTGCCCGCGACCACGCTTGGGGGGACATGGTCACCGCCGCGAGCATTTCCATCCGTGGGTCACAGAGCTATCTGCGTAAGGCCGGCGCTCAGGCCCGACATATGCTGATCGAAGAAGCAGCAGAGCGCTGGCACGTCCCGCCGGACGAATGTTCGGCAAGGGACAGCGTCGTCACCCACGACGCGACCGGGCGAACAATTCGTTATGGCCAGATCGCCGAGGCAGCTGCCCGTCGCTCAATCCCGGCTGACGTCCCCTTAAAACCCCCGGAAGACTGGCGATTGATCGGACGTCCTGTTCATCGCGTTGATGTCAGCGACAAGGCCCTCGGGAGGCCGATCTACGCGAGCGATGTACGTCTGCCCGATATGCTTTACGCGACAGTGTCCGCCTGTCCCGCCTTCGGCGGCCGGCTAAAGAGTTTTGATGCGTCGAAAGTCATGAACATGCCCGGGGTGCGGTATGTTGTGGCCGTCCAAGACACAGCCGTGGCGGTCGTCGCGGACTCATGGTGGCAAGCGAAGAAGGCGTGCGACGCCCTCCCGATCGCCTGGGATCCCGCCGACGGCAAAGGCCTCTCGACAGAAACAATCCGAGAGACGTTTTCCCGTGGTCTTGACGCTAGCGACGTCGCCATCGGCCGCCGAATCGGAGACGTCGACAAGGTCCTGTCGGGCGACGTCACGATCGTGCGCGCTGATTACGAGGTTCCCTATCTCGCACACACGACCATGGAGCCGATGACATGCACGGCGCATGTAACGGGCGGGCGCGCGGAGGTCTGGGCGCCGACCCAGAACGGCGAAGGCACACTTCGCAACGTCGCCGCCGCGCTCGGTATCGATCCGTCGAAAGTAACTGTCCACAAGCGCCATCTCGGAGGCGGTTTTGGTCGGCGCGGCCTAGCCCAGGACTGGGCGCGGATGGCGGCCCTTATCGCCAAACAAGTTGACCGGCCAGTAAAGATGATTTGGACCCGTGAGGAGGACATTCAGCACGACTATTATCGTCCAATGGTTCTCGCGCGCCAGGTCGCTGGTTTCGATGCCGCAGGCCGTCTAATCGGCTGGAGGGTTCGCGTCTGTGGTTCATCCATCCTCGTTGACTTGTCACCTGATCGTCTGGTGAACGGCCAGGACATCGAGATGACGAACGCGTTCCTCGATGAAGACATGGCATACGACGTCGCGAACTTCGAAGTCGGTTACGTGATGCGGAACACGCCTGTGCCGGTCGGATTCTGGCGCGGTGTCAACCACTCGCAGAACGGCTACTTTCGAGAGTCCTTCGTTGACGAACTCGCCCATTCCCGCGGCCAGGACCCCTATCTCTTCCGCCGTGGGCTGCTTGCAAAGGGACCGCGCTCTCTGGCCGTCCTGGATGAAGCAGCCCGCCGCGCAAATTGGGGCCAGGCTCCCAAAGGGATCTCGCAAGGTATTGCGCTCGTCGAATGCTACAACTCCGTGACCGCGCAGGTCGTGGATATCTCCGTAAGCGATACGGGGGAACTCGCTGTGCGCCGCGTGATCTGCGTGATCGACGCCGGCCATATCGTTAATTCAAGTATTGTCGAAGCACAAATGGAGGGCGCCGTCGTCTATGGGCTGGGCGCGGTGCTTTACGGACAGATCACGTTGCACGAGGGGAGGGTTCAGCAGTCCAACTTCCACGACTATCGCGCGTTGCGTATGAACGAGATGCCGCAGGTCGAGACGTATCTCCTCTCCTCTGGAAGCAAATACTCACAGGAATGGGGCGGGGTCGGCGAGCCAGGAACTCCGCCGCTCGCGCCAGCAATTGCCAACGCTGTGTTCGCGGCGACGGGCCAGCGCATACGCACTCTCCCGCTCGCAAATCACGAGCTCAGGCATGGTCATGGTAAGTAGGGAGAGGGAAGATGCCGAAGACCAAATTCGTCATTAATGGCCGGAAAGTCGAAGTCGATGCGGAGGTTGATACACCCCTGCTCTGGATCATCCGCGAGCAATTGAAACTAACGGGAACGAAGTTCGGCTGCGGTATAGCGCAATGCGGGGCGTGCACTGTGCATGTCGAGGGTAACGCAGTTCGCTCCTGTCAGACGTTTCTGGAAGATATTGCGGAAAAGAATGTCACCACGATCGAAGGCCTGTCGACGAATGCCGATCATCCGCTTCAGATTGCATGGATTGCGGAACAAGTCCCGCAATGCGGGTACTGCCAGTCGGGGCAGATCATGCAGGCTGCGGCACTTCTTAATTCGAATCCTCGGCCAACGCGTCAGCAGATCATCGATGGCATGGACGGCAATATCTGTCGTTGCGGGACGTATCCACGGATTATCAGGGCCATTGAGCGCGCGATGAAAGGCATTTAATCATGCCGACCGACTTCGATCCCCCCGGTCCTCTCCGAATCCATCGGTTGTCGCGCCGAAGCTTCTTGCTGCGAGCGGGGTGTGTTTCCATAGCACTCGGTCTTCGCTCCCACTCAGCAGAGGCTTTTGCGGAACAGCTAGCCGAAATGCCGCAACTGCGCCGTCCGAACGCCTGGGTCACGATCGGAACTGATGATCTGACCACTCTAATTTCGCCAGTTTCAGAGATGGGCCAAGGCGTTATGACATCCATTCCCCTTCTGATCGCCGAGGAGATGGACGCTGACTGGCAGAAGGTTCGGATACAACAGGCACCGACGGATGCCAGGGCGTACGGAAACCCGAAGTTCGGCGGCATACAAACTACGGGTGGGAGTGAGTCGACCCGCGCATTTTTCGACATGTTGCGACTTGTGGGAGCGCAGACCCGTAAGTTGCTTCTGGCGAGCGCCGCCGTTGAACTGCGCGTTCCAATGGCAGAGCTTGTGACACAGCCTAACATCGTAGTCCATCAACCGTCCGGCCGAACGTTATCCTATGGAAGACTCGCAGAGTTAGGATTTCTTCCCGACTCCATTCCAGCGGTCAGCCTTGCGGACCTTAAGCCTCCAACTGAATGGCGATACATTGGAAAAGCGTTGCCGCGCATTGATATTCCTTCCAAGGTTACGGGCACAGCGGAATTCGGAATAGATGTCCAACTTCCCGGTATGTTGTACGGCGCGATCCGCCGCCCGGCCGTTCAAGGAGAAGTCCCTGTCTCTGTGAAGGATACCGCAGATGGGACCATCAAAGGCATTACAAAGATCGTACCACTGCCCTACGGCGTAGGCGTAGTCGCCGACGACATCTGGGCTGCGAGAAAGGCGCTCGACGCCCTGGACATAACGTGGTCAGAAAAATCTCCGACTCGCGGATACTCAAGCAGCCAGGTAATGGCGGATTACCAGGCTATGGCGCGGAAGGACAATGCCGCTTCCGTGGTCGTGGTCAAGCGCGGGGATGTGGCTTCGGTCCTCCATTCCACGTTCAAGGTTCTCACAGCGACTTACGCATCGGACCACGTCCACCACGCAACCATGGAGCCTTTGAACGCAACCGCTTTGGTATCTACCGATCGAGTGGACGTCTGGGGACCATTCCAGGCCCAGACGGCTGTTCAGACGGCTGCTGCAAACGCAACTGGGTTCGACATGTCCCATGTTGAGGTTCACACCACGATGCTTGGTGGCGCTTTCGGCCGGAAATACGAGGCGGACTTTGCAGTTGACGCTGTGCTGTTGGCAAAGTCCGTGCCCGGACGGCCAGTGAAAATCATTTGGACGCGAGAAGACGATATACAGCAGGGGAAATACCGCCCGCTCGAAGCCCAGTACATTCAGGTTGGCTTCAACGAGGATGGCAAGATCACAGCTTGGCGCCACCACATCGTCGCGCCATCTATTTTGGCGCGCTACACTCCGAATTCTTTCGCAAAGTCGGGTGGACTCGATCCCACGATCACAGAGGGAATCGACTTCAATTATGACGTTCCAAACCTGCTGGGTGAGTACACTCGTGCCGAGCGAGGCCTCGACGTCGGATTTTTACGAGCTGTCGGTAATGGTTACACAAAGTTCGGCGTCGAATGCATCCTCGATGAGGTCGCTGCCGCGACGGGCGCCGATCCGCTTGAGATGCGGCTGCGGCTTCTCCACCACGAACCAAGGGCGCAAAGGGTTCTTCAGGCTGTCGCGGAAATGTCTGGGTGGAAGCGCCGGGCAAAAGGAGCGCCGCTCGGACTAGCGTACTCGGATGCGTTTGGTACGCATTGTGCCCAGGTCGCTGAGATCGATGTAACCCACGAGACCGGAGAAATCCGCGTTCTGAATGTCTGGTGCGCCGTTGACGCTGGACCCGCGATCCAACCGGCAAACATTGACGCTCAGGTAATGGGCGGCATCGTCTACGGAATCAGCCTATGTTTGCACGAACAGATCAATATTGTAGACGGCAAGGTCCAAGAAGCTAATTTCAATGACTATCGCGTGCTGCGGCTCTCTGAAACCCCGGCGATCCATATCCGAGTAATCTGCTCTCCCCCCGATGCTCCTGGTGGTATTGGCGAGGCCGGTGTGCCACCGGTCGGAGCCGCGATCGCGAACGCCTTCGCGGCGAGCAATGGAGGACTCCGGCTCAGGCACTACCCGTTTGTCCCGGATCGAGTGAAAATGGCCGTGAAGGCGCGAGAAACATGATGTCAAGCGCTGCGGCAACCGCTGTTTATTCTTGGCTTTTCGATTCGTTCGCGAGCACGTGTCGAGGAAATGGCCGCGAAAATACAGTCGTTCAATCCATGCGCAGAAAAAACGCGTCTGGTAAAAGGGGCGCGGAGATCGACCCTAGCCTGATCGCTCGATCCGACTACAAAGATAACGAATAGCGAAGGATAGCCGTTGAGATGACCGGAGCATACGGAGGTGTGAAAATCGAAGGCGCCGTGGCGTTGGTAACAGGCGGCAACCGCGGCTTGGGTAAGGCCTTCGTTCGCGGCCTGTTGGACGCTGGCGCCGCCAAAGTCTACGCGGCCGCGCGCAGTGTGAACAGCGTGACCGAGTGCGACGCAACCCCCGTCGAACTCGACATTCGCAATGATCACCATATCACGGCTGCAGCCAACGCGTTCCGCGACGTCACGCTGTTGGTTAACAACGCTGGCATCGCCAGATTTACTCCGCTGATCGGTACGCCATCCATGGACGCGGCTCGTGACGAAATCGCGGTGAACTATCTTGGCACGCTCGCCATGTGTCGCGCGTTTGCTCCCGTTCTTGCCGCAAATGGGGGTGGCGCCATCGTCAATATCTTGTCCGTCGTTAGCTGGATCACCGTGCCTATCAGTGGATCCTACTGCGTCTCCAAGGCGGCAGAGCTCGCGATGACGAACGGCATTCGCGTCGAACTTCGAGCGCAAGACACGCTCGTGGTTGGAGTTCACGCCGGATACATTGACACCGATATGACGGCGAGCCTGGTAATCAAAAAAACCACGCCTCAGGCCGTTGTTTCCGCGACGCTCGCAGCACTCGAGCGCGGCGAGACCGAAGTCTTGGCAGACGATAGGAGTCGGGACGTGAAGAATCGTCTGCGGGAAGACCCATTGTCTCTTGATAGAGAAATGCAGTCGATTTGGGATGATTACCTTGCGCGCCAGGCTATCCGCCCGAGCTCGGATTGACGTCTTACTCTATTCAACGATAGGGCTCGCTATGAAAATGATTGGATCCAGATGGCTCAAAATCATCGGCCTGGCGGCGTTAACGGTCATTGTTATTATCGGTTCATTCACCTTATGGCGCCTACTCGATCGCGATCCTGAGGTATCGGCGGCCGACATCGTTCCAACGTCCGAGTTGGTGGCGCGTGGAGAGTATCTTGCTCGCGCTGCCGATTGTGTAGCCTGTCACAATGCGCCGGGCGGAAAACCGTTTGCCGGCGGAATGCCGTTTAAGTTGCCATTCGGAACTATCTATTCTACGAACATCACATCCGATCGAGAGACAGGCATAGGCACTTGGAGCGATGACGATTTCGTACGTGCTTTGCATCGTGGCGTAGCCAAAGACGGTACTCATCTCTATCCGGCGTTTCCCTACACCTCCTATAGTTGGATCAGCCGCAATGACGCGGTCGCAATTAAAGCTTATATCTTCAGCCTTCCTGCCGTGCACAGCGCGCCGCCGCCTGACAGTCTCTCTTTCCCTTTCAACCAACGCTGGACGATGGCTTTCTGGAATCTGGCTTTCCTCGATGAGCATCGCTTTCGAGACACGCCGGGCTTTTCCAGAGAGGAAAATCGCGGCGCCTATCTTGCGACAGCGCTCGGTCATTGCGGCGAGTGCCACACACCCCGCAACATCGCTTTCGCCATGGACAATCGCCGGCAGTTCGCGGGCACGATGGTTGAAGGCTGGCACGCCTATAACATCACCCCGGACGAGGCATCCGGCGTCGGCGGATGGTCGAACCAGCAACTCGCGGACTATCTCCAGACCGGCCATGGCGGCGGGCGAGGCTCAGCAGCAGGGCCTATGGCTGAAGCGGTGGCTAACAGCCTCCAATATCTGACGTCAACAGACGTAGCGGCGCTGGTGAGCTACTTACGAAAAGTCAGACCCTTGTCGAGCGAACCCGCGAACCCGGTCGATGCCTCGGTAATCAACGGTGCTTTTGCAGATCAGCCAGGCGCTCAGCAACAGAGCAACGCGCTCGGTGAACGAGTCTTCGCGGGCAACTGCGCGGGCTGTCATCTTTGGAATGGCCAGGGACGGCAATCGTACTATGCAGCTTTGGTCGGCGGTCGGACGGTCAGCGACCCGGACGGAACGAACGTTGTTCAGGTACTGCTCGACGGTGCCGATTTGCGGACAGTTCATCCGGGAGTCGTCATGCCTTCATTTGGCAAAAGCTTTTCGGACGCTGAGCTAGCAGCGGTCTCGAACTACGTGATCAGTCGCTTTGGCGGACAGACGGGACGCGTCACTTCGGAGAGACTTCGTCAGGATCGCTCACACAAACATTGAAGGAGTTCGCCACGTCTTCGATCTCCAAACCTGCCATCGCGGCTCCGGCGTCGTCCTGGACGCCCCCTTTTCGCCGGATTCACTGACGCGGGCCGCCCGGCTCGCGGTTTGATCGAGGATCAAATGATGCCGCTAAAAGGCGAACTTGCCATCAGTCACGAAGGGCCGAGCAGGCGGTCTCGGTTTGCCACGGAATGCGCTCCAGACCCTACACGATGAGTAGTTCGATCTCCTGATCCCGGCTCGGTGCGTCAGCGGAAGCGTAAGACCGAGCTATTGGAGACAGGCGTTTCTCTTACAGCGACCTTGCGGAACCGGTGCACCTGATTTTTCATTTTTTCACAAAATACAACGTGCCGAAGCGTTGGTCGTCAAGCAACTTGATTGCGCGCAATTATCCGACACTTTCCGGAGCAAACACCGTGATGACGGCCCCCTTTTCTCCGAGCGCTTCGGTTCTCCTACCACCCCTGATCGCCGGATACGTCGAAGCAACCAACAGCTTCGATCTTGAGCGATTGATGGCCACATTCGCGGAGGATGCTCTCGTGAATGACCAGCTTCGGGACTATTGGGAGAAGCCGGCAATCAGAGAATGGGCGAAGCGCGATATAGTTGGCGAAAGACTGACGATGAATGTAACAAAGGTGATCAAACACTATGGGAACTTCATCGTAACAGCCGATGTGGATGGCAATTATGATAAGCGCGGCCTGCCCGATCCGTTGGTGCTCGCCTTTTATTTCAACGCCCAAAGCGATTTAATCGTTCAGCTAATCATTCTTCGCAATCGATTTGACATTTGAAAATCGACACCGCGTGTCGCTGCGGTCATTTCACATCAGCGAACCTGATATAGATGGAGCGTGCGACGACAGCTATCAAATTGACGGCGCACCGAGAAGGAGTTTAGACGTGGATACATATCTGCAAGACCGGCTGGCCATCGCGGACCTAATGACCGGATGGATGCACCGAGACCTGGCGGAATGGGATCAACTGCGCGCGCTGTTCCATGCCGACGCCGTGATCGAAATCACTTGGTTCGAGGGTAAGGCCAGTGATTTCGTCGAGGGCTCGATGAGGATGAGCGCGTCAGACATCCGCACCAAACATCTTATCGCCGCGCCCGTGGTTACTTTTCACGACGATAAAGCCATCGCCGAGACAAACGCCATGGTCATCGCTGAAAACGTCGAGTTGAGAGTCGGATGCAGCGTGCATTGCCGCTTTTATGACGAGGTCGAGAGGCGCGCCGGCGCGTGGAAGATCGTCAAGCGGCAGGTGGTCTACGACATGGGTTCATTCACCTTTCCGTTCGGGATTGTCGGTCTCGATGTGGAGGCCATCAAGAATTATCCCTCTGAGTACGCCGCTTTGGCCTATCTGCTGGACAAGAGCGGCTTCCCGGTGCGGCGGGTCTTCGCAACGAAGGGCAGCGCGCTGGAGAAAACTATGAAGGACGCGGGACAGGCTTGGCTGAGAAGCTAGTGGTTAAAATCTGACGCTCGATACCCGCGGAGCTAAGGCGCTCCGACACTCTGCGGACGATGGCCTTCGCCCATATTCCGCGTCATTATAGGTCCTATGAGCACGCTTGAGCGACCGACCATCCTCTTGATCATGGGCAGCGTAAGAGCTGGCCGGCGGTGCCGACAAATTGCGGAGTGGGTAATTTCATTGGCAGACAAGTCAGGCCAGTTCGCCTGCGAGATCGTCGATCTGAAAGAATGGCATCTTCCGTCTGGCGAGGAGCCGGGCATTCCGGCCAAGGGGGGCGGTTACACTACCGACCATACCCACGCGTGGAGCGCCAAGGTCGCCAGTGCTGATGGGTTCGTAATTGTCTCGCCGCAGTACAACTGGGGTTATCCAGCGGCGCTCAAGAATGCCCTGGACCGACTCTACAAGGAATGGAGCGGGAAGCCGCTGGTGATCGTGACCTACGGAGGACACGGCGGGAACAAGTGCGCTGAACAGCTTCGACAAGTCGCCGAAGGACTGAAGATGTGGCCGGTCGATACCATGCCCGCCATCACGGTGGCGCGCGAGGTGATCGAGAACGACACGCCTCAGAGCCTGGAAGAGTTGAAGCCGTTTGAGGCATCGGTCCAACGAGCCCTAGCCGAAATGAACGCCTCGCTCGCCGCCGCCCGATGAGCAGCCGAATGATTGCTCACGACACCAAGCCGACCTACAGCGCGGGTATCAAGCGTCAGAGTTTAGCCACTAGTTCGGCGCCGCAGCTTCTCGACTTAGGCGAATACTATTAATCGCGAAAGCCGTCTTTACATGCGACTGGCAAGCGCTTGAGATCCGCGGTTTCAAATCCTTCTGTGCACCGGTCGTAGACGCTGGCAAGCATATGCCGCGCCTGATCGCGCTGGCTATTACAGGTCGTTCAATGTAAATTGCGGTCGGTCCGTCGAAATTGTGGCCGTGTCAAGACCTCCGCGCATGTCGAAGCGAACACATTGGAGTGACGCAACCGGTGATTTATTGTTGGTCAAAATTTGAACAGCGAGCAAACGCCGGGTTTATCCATCGAGGCACGCGGCCCCAACGCTCAGAGAGGAAGAGCGAGAGCTTATCCTATCGCAAGAGGAACTCCTCGATGCTACGAATGTCTATAAGAGGGCGCACGATGCGTATGAATGATCGCGGCAACCCACCGCTCAAGGACGTACTTTCCTTTGGCCCGTTCAGCCTGTTTGCGGCCGAGAGGGTGCTCAAGAGAGTTGACGAACCGATACCGCTCGGCGGCCGCGCGCTCGACGTCCTGATCGCACTCGCAGCGCGGGCTGGAGAAGTGGTTCCTCACAAGGAGCTGATCTCAACAGTGTGGCCGAGTGTGACGGTGGAGGATGCCACTCTCCGCGCTCAGATCGCGGCCGTTCGGAAGGCGCTTGGTGACGGGCGAGACGGCGCTCGCTACGTAGCCAATGTTTCCAGCATGGGCTATTGTTTTGTCGCGCCGGTTACGCGCTCGAGCGCTAGGCAGACGGCTCCAGTCATCGGAGTCACCCCCGCAGAACGAGTTCAAAGGCTGCCGCCACGACCGGCGCGGGTGGTCGGCCGGGATGATACCGTTCGTGCCTTGGCAGAGCAACTGCAGGCGTTCCGCTTCGTCAGCATTGTAGGTCCCGGTGGAGTTGGCAAAACGACCGTGGCAATTTCTGTCGCATATACGCTGATTGACAGTTTCCATGACGCGGTGTTCTTTATCGATCTAGCTGCGCTGACCGATCCCCAACTCGTGCCGACAGCGGTCGCATCGGCACTCGGGTTGATGGTGCAAAGCCAGGACCCAATCGCCGGTCTGCTGGCCTTTATCGGCGATAAGAAGCTTCTTCTTGTGCTCGACAATTGCGAGCACGTGATCGACGTTGCGGCAGCGCTGGCCAAACGCATTGTCAACGAGGCACCGCAGGCGCACATCCTGGCGACCAGCCGCGAAGCGCTCCGGGTGGAAATTGAACATGTCCACTTGCTATATTCGCTTAATTGTCCACCGGAGGATGCCGGCCTGACCGCGGCGGAAGCGCTCCGCTATCCCGCGGCCCAGCTTTTTATGGAGCGGGCGGCGGCAAGCGGTTATGGCGTCGCGTTGAGCGATAGCGATGCGCCGATCCTAGCGCGGATATGCCGCCGGCTTGACGGGGTGGCACTTGCCATCGAGCTCGCGGCCGGTCGCGTTGGCTCCCTTCGGATTTGTGGAATCGCGAAGCTGCTCGACAACCGCTTTAGCTTGCTTTGGCAGGGTCGTCGCACCGCGCTGCCGCGGCACGAGACGCTGAACGCGATGCTCGATTGGAGTTACCACCTGCTTTCGGAGCGCGAGAAGTTGGTGCTGTGCGGGCTGTCGGTCTTTGTCGGTGACTTCACGCTCCAGGCCGCCGGCTTCGTTGCGTCGGATACGGAGATAGATGAGGCGGACGTGATCGACGCGGTCGCGAGCCTGGTTGCAAAATCTTTGATATCCACGATAGCCCTCAACGAATCGACATATCGGCTGCTCGACACCACCCGCGCCTACGCCACAGCCAAACTCGCAGAGCGTGGCGAAGCGGATCGCATAGCGCGCCGCCATGCGATCTTTTATGCCAAGTTGCTCGAACACGACGAGATCATTCAGTCGTTGTTCGACGAACACGATCTTTCGGGACACGCTCCGCATATCGGCAACGTGCGGGCGGCGCTCGGATGGGCGCTGTCCGACCACGGCGACGTCGCGGTCGGCATCGAACTGGCCACCTGGGCGGCGCCGTTGTTCATCAAAATGTCGCTGTTCGGGGAATGCAGGGGCTGGAGTGAACGGGCGCTGGCCGCGCTCGACGACACCAGCCGCGGCACCAGACAGGAGATGATTCTACAGGAAGCCCTCGCACTGTCGTCGATGTTCACCAGGGGGCACGGCGATCAGGTTCGCGTCGAATTCGAGCGCGGACTTGCGCTTGCGAAAGCTTTCCAGGATCCTGCGCGCCAACTTCGCCTTCTCATCGGTCTGCACATTTTTCTCACGCGACTCGGCGACCTCCACGACGCCCTGGCGGTCGCAGAACAGGCTGGGGTCATCGCGCAGGCCAGCAAGCACCCGGCCGGCACCGTCTGGGCCGAGTGGAGGGTGGGCATGGTTCACCACTATCTGGGCAACCAGGCCGCGGCACAACTCCATCTTGAGCGCGGTATGACGCTAGCGGTCGAGCTTGGTGTCTTCAACGCCAATTTCTTCGGTCTTGATCAGCGCATCTTCGCGCTCAGCTGCCTCGCCCGCACCTTGTGGCTCCGCGGCTTCTCCGATCAGGCTCTTAGAATTGCGCAAAAAGCCATCGGTGAAGCAGCGA
The DNA here is from genome assembly GCF_049512235.1 of Bradyrhizobium sp. GTDB lineage: Bacteria > Pseudomonadota > Alphaproteobacteria > Rhizobiales > Xanthobacteraceae > Bradyrhizobium. Next base: position 1,604 of record NZ_JBEKXH010000143.1, on the reverse strand, counting down.
ACCCGGATCACCCAGTTCCTATCTGCGGTTCAATGCTTCTTGCCCCGATGCTGTTACTATGGACCGGCGATTTGCCGGGCGCCAGCGACATCATCGAGCAGCTGATTTTACAAGCCGGACAACATTCGTTGGAACCTTATCGTGCTCTCGGCATCGCGCTGAAGGGCGAACTTGCCATTGCCCGCGATGAGCCAGAAGCCGGTCTCGATTTGCTGCGGAGCGCGCTGGAAACCCTGCGCGCTCAACAGTACAATCTTCACACACCCCGCTTCATCGGCGCGTTGGCGGAGGGCTTGGGCAAGACCAGGCAAATCGAGGAGGCGCTTTTTGCTATCAATGGAGGCATTGCGCGTACGAAAAATAGCGGAGTGGAATTGGACTTGTCTGAACTGCTTCGGATCAAATCTCAGATTCTCGCGGAGCGGCATGACCGTGAATCAGCCATGAGCTGCCTGACCGAAGCGATCGCTGTCGCCCGCGCGCAATCTGCGCTCGCCTGGGAACTGAGGTCGACGATCGCCTTGGCCCGCATGCTCTCGGAAGGCGGCCAGCGCGATCAGGCCCGGCATACGCTCGCTCGCGTCTACGACCGCTTCACTGAAGGCTGCGAAACTGCAGATCTCAAGCTGGCGCGCGCGCTGCTCGAGGATTTGGGATAATTATTTTAACTGGCTCACAGCAGTCGGCTCCTTACTGGCTGTAGACTGGCGGAGCCAGAATATCGCCATCCCGCACCTCATTTTTCATTTTTTCACAGAATACAACGCCTCAAGCCGTGCACCCTCATGCATGTTAGCTGCGTGCGACGCTGCGACTAACTCGATCGGAGGCAGCCGCCCTTCGTTAATGCCGTTAGAGCAACGACGGATGGGAGTGGCGATCCCATAACCTGCGCCGATCGGCAACCCTCCGCCGCGGGCCCGATCTCTCGTTTCATTCACAGTCGGAACGGAAGGTGCAAGATCGGCTCAAAACAGAAAAGCGGGATGGTTTGCTAGCTGAGAAAGCCACCATTCGCCGCTGCTAAGTGGCATTAGGAACAGGATATGGGCGTTGTCCGGTTTGCATTGAGGTTTCCGCACACGTTCTACGTGGTTGCCGCGCTCATCCTGTTTCTGGGCGTCGTCACCATCCGCTCGATGCCGACTGACATCTTTCCGGAGATCAATATTCCAGTCGTTTCGGTGATCTGGCAGTACACCGGTCTGACCACGCCGGAGATGGAGCAGCGCGTCACCACCTATAGCCAATATTCAATCAGCTCCAACGTCACTGGCATCAAGAACATGGAGGCGCAGACACTCAATGGTCTGTCGGTCCAGAAGATTTATTTCCAGCCGGACGTCAACGTCGATCTCGCCATCGCGCAGATCGTCTCGGCGACCAACTCTATTCGTGCCCTCATGCCGCCCGGCATTCAGCCGCCGGTCATCGTTCAATTCAACGCCTCTAGCGTTCCTGTTCTGCAACTCAGCCTCAACTCTGACAATCTGAATGAACAGCAGCTCTATGACTACGGTATCTACCGCATTCGCCAGCAATTGGCGTCCGTTCCCGGCGTCACCTTGCCGACACCAGCGGGAGGCAAGTTTCGCCAGATCATG
>NZ_JBEKXH010000142.1:0-14095 GCF_049512235.1 Bradyrhizobium sp. | reverse complement strand
CCACCGCTGCCCGCCCCGGTGACGGTGCGCTAGGCCTCGTATCCAGACGCTGCTGCGCCGGACAGAGTCGGGACCCAGAAGCTCCACCTAGGGCCTCATTCAACAGGGTTGAATCAGGCCATGGTCTTAATCTTTATCGTTCATTCATACATGTTAGCATTCCCTTGTTTTCAGCAAATCACAGACGCACAGCGGGCCGGTACTCGCCGGTCAGAAGGAACGGCCAGTGAGCGCAGCCACTACGATCCCAACTGGCAGTCAAATCTCGCCTGTCGATGAGCGAATTTATCAGCAGACCAATCTGCTGGGCGACTGGAAAGGCTCGTGGACGAAAAATCATCAGCCGATTGAAATCAAGGTGGACAGCATCAACGGCAGCACGGCGCAGGTCGAATACACCCATAACGGGCACACGGAGAAAGGCACCGGAACCGTCGATGGGCGCACCATCACCTACGGCAATGTCACGATCGCGACCCGCAATGGCACGCAGGCCGCCGTGGAGTTCGCATTCGGGACGGCGACACAATCCGCCATTCTCGCCAAGTCGGCCGCTCCCGCGGATCAGAACAAGCTGGTGGGCAACTGGATCGGCAGCACAGCCACACAGACCGCGGCGTTCCAGGTCATCTCGATCAGCGGGCGGGATGCGCAGGTCAGATACAGCATCGACGGGCAAACCGCGCAGGGCGTCGGCGATGCCTCCAAGAACGCCGTCAATCTCGGCAAAGTGGCGTTCTCCACCGCCGATGGATTGAACGGGACGGTGACATTCCCGGTCGGGCACAATACGTACACGCTCGCCGTGAAGAAGTTCTCACCGAAGACGGCCTGATCATCCCGCAACAGGCTGGCCTGATGCGTCTGCAGCCGCCGCGCTCAACGTGTTCTCTTGTCGCGGGTCACGCCAGCCGGCGCAGTGGCTCGCCCTTGAACCAGGCGTCGATGCCTTCGACCATCTGGCTGTAATGCGCCCGAAATCCTTCCTCGGTGACGTAGCCGAGATGCGGCGTCAGCACGATGTTGTCGAACTGGCGGAAGGGATGATCAGACGGCAGCGGTTCGACCGAAAACACGTCGATGGCGGCGCCGGCGATCTTGCGCTGCTGCAGGGTTTGCAACAGTGCCTGCTCGTCGACGATCGGCCCGCGCGCGGTATTGACGAGATAGGCGGTCGGCTTCATGCGCGCCAGGTCCGCCGATCCCACCAGGCCGCGCGAACGCTGGCTCAGCACCATATGAACGGTAACGATGTCGGCGGTTGCGAATAATTGCTCCTTGGTGGCGTAGCCGACGCCTGTGGCCTCACATCGCTCCGGCGTCAGGTTCGGGCTCCACGCGATCACGTTCATGCCGAACGCCTTTGCCAGCCCCGCAACCTTGGCGCCGAGCTTGCCGAGGCCGACCACGCCCAGCGTCTTGCCCTCGATCTCGATGCCGATGAACTTCTGCAAGGGTTCGCCGGCATGCATGCGCGCGTTCTCGCGGCCGATATTGCGGGTCAGTTCCAGGATCAGGCCCATGGTCAATGGCGCGGTCGGGTCGCGGCTCCATTGGGTTCCGCACAGCACCACCTGATGGTCCTTGGCGGCTTCCATGTCGATCGCGGCGTTGCGCATGCCCGAGGTGATCAGCAGCTTCAGTTTGGGCAATGCCGCGAACAAGGCGCGCGGAAACGGCGTGCGCTCGCGCATCGCGCAGATGATCCCGAAATCCGCTAACGCGGTGGCCGCGGCTTCGGTGGGCGTCAACGGTTCATTGAATGCGGTGATATCGACGCGATCGCTGATTTTGGACCAGTCCGCCATCCGCAACGTCAGGTTCATATAGTCATCGAGAATTGCACAGCGCATCCGCGTCATGGGCAGGTCCGTTCATGGCGATGACGGCGGCAGTGATTTGGCCGCCTCAAGAATCGCCATGGTCGCGCGCAACGCTTGCGAGCGCAAGCGGCTGGCCTAAAAAGCCGCCGCTATTATGCGTGCGCCAGCGACCGCCGCGCCCTCGTGGCCCGGATTTCGGCGACCATCGACTGGACCGCGGGTGACACCGCCAAGTGCTTGGCGCGCCAGGCGGGGCCTGGGCCGCGCATATAATGCAGTTCGGGGCGGTAGGGGTCGAACGCCCGGGCGAGGAATTGCCGCCAGAAGTTCCCAATCTCTTGGAACGGCCGGGACTGTCCGTCGCTTCTGTCCGCCGGGGAGGAGAAGATGTCCGAGGTGATGGTTGTCATGACCGGTCCGCCTGTTTGCCCGCGACCTGTGCCGCGTTAGACGCGCCTTTCGAAGCGCTGATCGACAGTTTTGGACCGATTCATTAAAAGAAAGTTTCAATTGTCCTGATTTGGCGCCAGCATGGTGTCCACCCCGTAATGATCCCAGTGAACGGACGGGAAACACCGGCGCGAGGTTGCCCTTTGGGGGCGGCGCGGCTACATCAGCGGCAGTAAATTTCCGGACAATCCAGAGGTTTCAAGGGATCGCGATGGCCCGTCAGTTCGTCTATTTCATGCAGGGTTTGTCCAAGACCTACCCTGGCAACCGCAAGGTGCTCGATAATGTCCATCTGTCGTTTTACCCGGACGCCAAGATCGGCGTGCTCGGCGTCAACGGCTCGGGCAAATCGACGCTGCTGCGGATCATGGCCGGCCTCGACAAGGAATATAACGGCGAGGCCTGGGTCGCCCAGGGCGCCCGGGTCGGTTACCTCGAACAGGAACCGCAGCTTGATCCCGCCAAGAGCGTGCGCGACAATGTCATGCTGGGCGTCGCCAAGCAGAAGGCGATCCTCGATCGCTATAATGAGCTGGCGATGAACTATTCCGACGAGACCGCCGACGAAATGACCAGATTGCAGGACCAGATCGAGTCCGCCGGCCTCTGGGATCTCGACAGCAAGGTCGATCAGGCCATGGACGCGCTGCGCTGCCCGCCCGACGATTCCGACGTCACGAAACTCTCCGGCGGCGAGCGCCGCCGCGTTGCGCTGTGCAAGCTGCTGTTGGACCAGCCCGAGCTGTTGCTCTTGGATGAGCCGACCAACCATCTCGACGCCGAATCGGTGTCATGGCTGGAAGGGCACTTGCGCAACTATCCCGGCGCCATCCTGATCGTCACCCATGACCGTTACTTCCTCGACAACGTCACGGGCTGGATTCTGGAACTCGATCGCGGCCGGGGTATCCCCTATGAGGGCAACTACACCGCGTGGCTGTCGCAGAAGCAGAAGCGCCTCGCCCAGGAAGGCCGCGAGGATGCCGCGCACCAGCGCACGCTGGAGCGCGAGAAGGAGTGGATCGCGGCCTCGCCGAAAGCCCGCCAGGCCAAATCCAAGGCGCGCTATCAGCGCTACGAGGATCTCTTGAAGCAGGCCAGCGAAAAGCAGACCCAGACCGCCCAGATCACCATTCCCGTGGCCGAGCGGCTGGGCCAGAACGTCATCGATTTCGAGGGCCTGACCAAGGGCTTTGGCGACCGGCTTCTGATCGACAATCTCACCTTCAAACTGCCGCCCGGCGGCATCGTCGGCGTGATCGGCCCCAACGGTGCCGGCAAGACCACGCTGTTCCGCATGATCACCAAGCAGGAGACGCCGGACAAGGGCACCATCACGATCGGCGAGAGCGTGCATCTCGGCTATGTCGACCAGTCGCGCGACTCGCTCGACGGCAAGAAGAACGTATGGGAGGAAATTTCCGGCGGCAACGAACTGATCCTGCTCGGCAAGCGCGAGGTCAACTCGCGCGGCTATTGCTCGTCGTTCAACTTCAAGGGCGCCGACCAGCAGAAGAAGGTCGGCTCGCTGTCCGGCGGCGAACGCAACCGGGTCCATCTGGCCAAGATGCTGAAATCCGGCGCCAACGTGCTGCTGCTCGACGAGCCGACCAACGATCTCGACGTCGATACGCTGCGCGCGCTGGAAGAGGCGCTGGAGGATTTCGCCGGCTGCGCCGTGATCATCAGCCATGACCGCTGGTTCCTCGACCGCATCGCCACCCACATTCTGGCCTTCGAGGACGACAGCCATGTCGAATGGTTCGAGGGCAATTTCCAGGATTATGAAAAAGACAAGATGCGGCGGTTGGGCCAGGATTCCATCATCCCGCATCGCCTGAAGTACAAGAAGCTGACACGGTAAGCAGGAAGCCCGCGATGGCCGACTGGAGCGCACAGCAATACCTGAAATTCGAGGACGAGCGGACCCGGCCCGCGCGCGATCTATTGGCGCAGATCCCGATCTCCGATGCGCGCAGGGTGGTCGACATCGGTTGCGGACCGGGCAATTCGACGGAGCTCCTGCTGAAGCGCTGGCCGCAGGCTTCGGTCACCGGCGTCGATACCTCGGCCGACATGCTGCGGCAGGCGCGCGAAAGGCTGCCGGGACATACCTTTATCGAGGCCAATATCGCGCATTGGGCGCCGCGCGAAAACACCGACGTGCTGTTTGCCAACGCGGTCTTTCAATGGGTGCCGGGCCACCTGAAGCAGTTGCAGCGGCTGCTCGGCGCCCTGCCGACCGGCGGCGCGCTCGCGGTGCAGATGCCCGACAATATCGATGAGCCCACCCACGTGCTGATGCGCGAGGTGGCCCATCTGGAGCCCTTTCGCAAAAAGTTGTCCGAGGCGGCGCGGCTGCGCGACGGTCTGCCGAAGCCCGGCGTTTATTACGACACGCTGAAACCGCTGTGCAGCCGGCTCGAGATCTGGCACACGATCTACAACCACGTGATCGACGATGCCACCGGCATCGTCGAATGGGTCAAGGGCACCGGCTTGCGGCCCTTTGTCGATCCCTTGGAGCCGCCCGAACGCAAGCAATATCTCGCCGAATACACCGCCCGCATCGCCGCCAGCTATCTGCCGCAGGCCGACGGCAAGGTGCTGCTGCGGTTTCCAAGGATTTTTATCGTCGCGGTGCGGTGAAGGGTGAGGTTACGAAACCGATGCCAGAACAAACATGCGCGGCTGGGTCATGATTCCGTCGTCCCGCTTCCCATCAAGGCGAGAAGCTGACGCGGTAAGGTAAGACTCCAAAGAGCATTCGACATGTCTCTCCGCAATGCGGTCGCTGGAATTGACGTGGGGTACTCCAAGAAGCGCCGGTCGAGCGCGGTCTGCTTGATGAGGTGGGACGATGAGAGCATAAATTGGGAGATCAGGCGCTATCGTGCAACGGATAAGGACCGGTTAGAAACGATCCGTGACATCCTTGGAAATCAGTCACTTCGGGCGGTTGCTTTCGATGGGCCGCTACGAACGGGATTCGACACTATTGGTGAATATCGTACCGCCGAGAGAATACTTACGAGATCTTTTGGCGCCAGAATCGGCAAGCCCGGTCAATCGAATTCACCAGTCGGCATTCGATTGAACGAAGAAACCAACAAATGTGTAAAGATTGTTCTCTCTGTTGCCAATGTGGCTCAATCAGCATCCCGCATCAGAATTGCCGACCAATCCGTTGTTGAAGCCTTTCCATCTTCTTATCTGGGCGTGATGATTGCCGAACCAGAAAGCTTAAGTGCGGTCCGCAAGAATAGGTCAGATAAATTCTTCGCAGCTTTGAACGAAGATGGCACCCTCGCTAGCTTGCTAAGACATCTATTGCCTCACCGACGGACGTTGAGAGATTTGAGGGAGGTCGAAAATCACGATGACAGAGCTTCGCTTATTTGCGCAATCAGCGCTCTCAGTTTCGCTGTTGGAAAATTTTGCGCGGTCGGAGACGAAAATGGTTGGATTATCCTCCCACCGCATGCTTTTATTCAGCCATGGGCGCACGATTTGCTCAGAGAAGGTGAAATTAATGGTGTAGCTTCAGGCTGGTTTTGCCGTGATTAGGTCTCAACCTTCTCATCCCACCTTCTCATCCCACCTTCTCTGCCAGCCACATCTTGATCAGGGACTGATACGGCACGTCGCGCTTGTTCGCGGCGATCTTGATCTGCTCCAGCAGGCCCAAGGGCAGGCGAATTGAAATCGCCATGGTCGAAGGCTTCAGGTTTGGAAATCGCATGGGCTCGGCTTTGCTCCAGTCGATGTAGTCGGTGGAGTCATGGGTTTCCCAGAATTTCCGTTCCTCTGCCTCACTCTTGAAGGAGGGAATTGATTTTAGCTTGCGCATAAGCTTTCCTCTCTTTGCGGTTCATGTCCCGCGCCGATATTACCCGGACCAATGTTCCATTCTGCCGCAGTGTGAAAGTGACATGCAGCAGCCGGTTTTGGGCTGTCTTTCCCAACGCATTTAAGCGCGGCTCTGCTTCACTGTGCTTTGCGTCCTCGGCAACGATCAGCGGATCGTTGAAGAAAATGCCTTCCGCTTCGGCCTGACTGACGTCATGTTTATCGGCACTCTTGCGGCGGTTGCCATCGTCCCAGTCAAAACCTGTTATCTGGCCAAGGTCGATCATGGTGTATATATTCAATATATACAAATCGAGGGTTTGATGCAATATCGGTATTGGTTTGGTCGTTCGAGAGACACCGTGATCGCGCTAGTGTTCGCGACGGCCTTGCCGCTGCTGTCTCCCCCCGCCCGCGCCGCTGATGCCGGCTTCACCCAGTTCATCGCCTCGTTGTGGCCGGAGGCACAGGCCGCAGGCGTCTCTCGCGCTACCTTCGACACGCAGACCCGCGGCCTCGAGCCGGACTACAAGCTGCCCGACCTGATCCTGCCGGGGCGGCCGTCGACCGGCGCGCCGGCGCAGGCCGAATTCGTGCAGGTGCCGGCGGACTACATCAAGGAAGCGAGCATCATCAGGCTGGCCGAAGAGGGTCAGCGGCTGATGCAGAAATATCGCGCCGCGCTCGATCAGATCGAAACCCGCTTCGGCGTACCCGGCTCCATCGTGCTCGCGATCTGGGGCCGCGAAACCGATTACGGCCGCTATACGCTGCCTTATGACGGCTTGCGCGTGCTGGCGACCCAGGCCTATGTCGGACGGCGCAAGGAGCAATACCGCAACGAGTTCATTCTGGCGCTGAAACTGATCGGCGACGGCGACGTCACGCGCCGGGATTTGCGCGCGTCCTGGGCCGGCGCCACCGGGCTGACGCAATTCCTGCCGTCGGAGTTTTACCAGCACGCAGTCGATCTCGACGGCGACGGCCGCCGCGACATCTGGCATTCGGTGCCGGACGCGCTCGCCTCCGCCGCGCAGCAGCTCGTCAACAAGGGCTGGCAGCCCGGCCTGCGCTGGGCCTATGAGGTGCGCGCGCCGGCGAATACCGATTGCACGATAGGCGTGCCGGAAGTGACAAAACCGATCGGCGACTGGCTGCGCGAGGGTTTTGTGCCAGTGCGCGGACAAAAATTGAACAAGGCGGAAACTGCGCAGCCGGCATCGCTGCTGCAGCCCGAGGGTATCTCAGGCCCCGCGTTCCTGACCACGAAAAATTATTTCGTCATCAAGGAATATAATTTTTCCGATCTCTATGTGCTGTTCGTCGGCCATCTCAGCGACCGCATGCAAAGCCCGCAACCATTCGCGACGCCGTGGTCCGCTTCGACCCAGCTGCGTACCGCCGATATCGAAGCCATGCAGCGCCAGCTCACCCGCTTGGGTCTTTATGCCGAAAAGGTCGACGGCAAGGCCGGAATGAAAACCCGCGCGGCGCTCGGGGCTTACCAGAAATCGGCAGGACTCAAGGTGGATTGCTGGCCGAGCGAAGCCGTTCTGCGTTCAATCAGCGCGGCGCGCTGACACGGCGCTCAATTGCGCGGGGAGAATATCGCCCCTCGTGGTGAGCAGCCGCTCATCTTGCACGGCCTCTCGAAGGCCTGGCCACGGTGTCCAAACTCCATCCTTCGAGGGCCGGCCGAGTGGCCGCTCCCGGGCATGAGGACCAACGAAAAACCCGGCCGAGATTTCGGCCGGGTCAAGATCGGGGCGCGCTGGACCCTGCGCCGCCCGCTCAGATCAGTTGCAGACTTCGACGCGGCGGAAGCGCCAGCTGTAGCCATCCCAGAAGCGCTCGCGAACCCAGCGACAGGGCGGGGGAGCTTCTTCCACATAGACCGGACCGCCATAGGCCGGGCGGCTGGAGGCGATGGCTCCGCCGACGATCGCGCCGCCGATGATGCCGCCAGCCAAGCCGGCCGCGAGGCCGCGCTGGGCGCTGGCGGGCGTCGCGGCGAGCGAACCAGCGATCGTTGCGACTGCGACGAAGGCAGCTAATGTCTTCTTCATGTCCTGGACTCTCCTGGGGATGGCGCCTTCGGTCGGCGCCGGGGTTTAGAGATTACTTACGCGCCGTATTCGAAGCTGGCCATTTCGTGAAAACCGCCCGACGGTCGATCGAAAGCCAACGTGTCAAGAGTTTGCGCTGAAAAAACGGTTTTTTCAGGCCGATTTTCCGAACCATCCCCGAAAACGCTTTGTTTCCGGGGGATTCCGAACAATTTGTAACAAAGATGAACGGATCAGCCGCAGACCCGCACGCGGCGGAAACGCCAGCCATAGCCGTCCCAGAAACGCTGCCGCTGCCAGTAGCAGCCTCCATCATAACCCGGGCCGGCGACATAGGCTGGTCCGCCGCCGTAATAGCCGTAACCCGGTCCATAGTAACGGGGGCCATAACCGTAATAATAGGGGGCGGCCAGCGCGCCGCCGACAATGGCGCCGCCGATCACGCCAGCCGCCAGGCCGGCGCCGAAACCGCGCTGGGCGTGGGCAGGCGCAGGCACTGCCACGGCCGACACCGCCAGGGCGGCGAGGGCAGCCAGGGTCATCATTGTTTTCCTCACGGCTTTAACCTTTCCTTAGGAAGTCATCTCGGGGAGCATGAAGCTATAAATCAGTCCGTCCTAGCGAAAGTTCCATATTTCACTTGAATGATCGATGAACGGGATTGCCATATTTGGCGACTGATAGTGGCAGCACGGATACGATCTGTCTCCGGGATCAGTTTGGAATTGCTTGAAAGGGCGGTTTTTCCTTTTGCATCCCGGAATGGTCTTGCCTATCGATACTCCCAGGCATCTCCAACAGGCTTCGCCGCTTTCATGATTGTTTGTTCCTGCAACGTCCTCAGCGACCACGATGTTCGCCATGCGGTCTGCAGCGCCACGGTGGATCTGCCGCGCAGCGCCAAGCAGGTCTATGACTGCCTCGGCCGCAACGTCGAATGCGGCCGGTGCGCGCGCACCATCAAGACCATCATTGACGAGGCCCTGGGGGAATGCGCCAAGGCCTGCCATTCCGGTTGCCGGCACAGCCAGGCCGGGACCGAGCCGCGGATCACCGATTCGCAGGCCGACGCGGAATTTTTCCTCGAAGCCGCCGAATGAGGCCTGTCTTGGCGGCGCTCGTTCCAGCGCCGGCCGGTTCGGCAGCGCATTGTTCTTGCCGATGATCTGAACTAGCATTCAGGATCGTTATACGAGGGGTCACCTGGCCCCGGCAGCGAAAGAGCGACATGCAAGGCGACGCCAAAGTCATCGAATACCTCAACAAGGGTTTGCGCAGCGAACTCACCGCCATCAACCAGTACTGGCTGCATTTCCGGATGCTGCACAATTGGGGCCTGTTGGAAATGGCCAAGGTGTGGCGCAAGGAATCGATCGAGGAGATGAACCACGCCGATCGCTTCACCGACCGCATCCTGTTCCTCGACGGCTTTCCCAACATGCAGGTGCTCGATCCCTTGCGGATCGGACAAAACGTCAAGGAAATCATCGAAGCCGATCTTGCCGCCGAGCTTTCTGCCCGCGCGCTCTATCAGGAAGCGGCGACCTACTGCCACGGTGTCAAGGACTACGTCTCACGCGATCTGTTCGAAAGCCTGATGAAGGACGAGGAGGAGCACATCGACTTCCTCGAAACCCAGCTCGATCTGATCCAGCGCATCGGGCTCGAACTCTACACCCAGAAGCACGTCGGCGGCCTCAAGAGCGAGGATTGAATTTCAGCGAGGTGACTTCATCCTTCGAGACGCCTCGCGGGAGCCTTGTCATCGGGCGCGCGTTCGCGCCACCGGTTAGCGATGCTCCCCGGAGATGAGGTCTTGGACCCTCATGGGGAGGAGCCTGCCTTGGCCCGCAAGGGCGAAGGCGGGCGTCTCGAACCATGCGGCCGGTCAGGTCCGCTTCACAGCTGTGTCTTGTTGCGCGCTTCGACCTCGGCCTGGGTTTCCGGCTCGCCCAATTTCGTCTGGTCGTGAATCACCTGGCTGATGCTGGGAAAGACCGAACGGTCGACCCGCGATTGCGGTGACCACAGACGTGCGCGCATCAGCGCCTTGCCGCAATGGAAATAGGCTTCATGCACGCTGATGCTCAGCACGGCGCGCGGCAGCTTGCCGAATTCCTCCATCGCGGCCAACAGATCCGGCTCCGCCGACAGCCTGCCCGTGCCGCCGACGCGCAGCGTCTCGTCGATACCCGGCACAAGGAAGATCAGCTGCACCAAGCCTGAGCCCTCGACGATGTTTCTGAAACTGTCGATGCGGTTGTTGCCTGAGCGGTCCGGCATCAACAGAAGGTTCGGCCCGGCGACGCTGACAAAGCCGGGATTGCCGCCGCGCGGCGAGGCATCGACGCTGCCGTCGGAGCCGGAGGTGGCGAGCACGCAGAACGGCGACATCGCGATGAATCTTTGCGCATGGATGTCGATCTCCGGACGCGCCTTTGCGATCACGCGCGGTGACGGGGCTGGGTAAATCGAGGCAAGGTCGACGGCCGCAAGATCGGGCAAGGTCTGGCTCCGTTGCAGGTGTCCGGATCCGCGGCAGGATATCATCGCGGCAGCGAGGCAGCCACCCCTTAGACTAGCCCTGTCGCCGCCACGGCCAGTCGATGACTTCGGCGCCGTAGAGCGCCCACCAGACCAGCACCGGCTGCAATGCCAGCCGGGGCGCGTGATAGAGCCAGCTGCTGCCGATGTAGGGCAGCTCTATGCCATCGATGGCGTGCTTGAAATTGGCGGGCCAGACGCAGATCGCATACGCCGCCAGCGCCACGCCCGCCCACCAGCGCAGCGGCTTTGTCACCAGGGCAACGGCACCCGCAAGCTCGCACCATCCGGTGACGAAGATGACCTGCGGCGCGAACGGCACCCATGATGGCGTGATCGCGAGCAGCACGTCCGGCGCCCGCAGATGGGCTACTCCGGCCACGACGTAGAACGCGGCAAGAATCCAGCGCAGCGCCGCGCGCAAGGTGCGAGAGCGATCAGGCTGCGGGGCGGCGGACATCTGCGCAGGTAACATGGGCGGCGAGGGCGCGCCAGCGCTCGGCGTGCCCTCGGAGTTCGCACCGCGTCCGCCGGCACGAAGCAGCTGATCACGATGCCGCCGCGGTGGTGCACATACCTGGTATTGCCGTGCTTGCCCCAAAGCCCCACGTACTGGCTGGAAGATGTCGGGCTCGGCCTCGATCAGCACCAATTGCTGTTCGGGTGTCAGCTTGATCATCCCCCAGGCCGCGTCCGGATACCCAGGTGTTGCGAAGATGCGCTTGCCGATGCGGAAGTCCGGGTGACCCTGATGCGCGGACTCGCTCGTCCCGGGCAGACTGAGGGCGATCCGGCGAAAGCGTTCCGCTGACATCGACATCTCACCTGAATGCGGCGCCGCGCTACATCGTGCGCTGCGGCGCGGTCTGCAGCAATTCCTGCAGCTGAAGCTTGTAGAATGCCGCGTTGCCGGTCGTCAGATGACCGCGCGTCTCGGGGCTGGCCGCAATCAGGAAGAGCCGGCCGTGCCTGACGCGCTTCAGCGCCGCATCGGTCACGCCGGTTTCCGGCGGATTGCGCTCGTCATCGGCGGCATTGATCGCAAGCAGCGTCGCCTCGATCCGCTCCAGCCCGGGGGAAGGGTTGTAGTCGTGCGAAGCTTCCCATTGATAGACAAAATCGTTGGCGTCGGAGACAAGCGGCGCGGCCAGCCGCTCGTCCACCATCTGGTCGGCCTTGGCCGCAGATGGCGCCAGCGTTTGATAGCCGAGCGTGCCGCCGGCGGACGCGATGCCATAGGCAATGACGGCGTATTTCATCATCCGCGGCTGGATGGTGTAATTTCCATCATGATAATCCGGGTCGTTGCGGATGGTTTCCAGCATGATCCGCCGCAGCATCCAGTTGCGGGCGGCCATCTCGGTCGGCTGCGACGCCATCGGCACCAGTATGTCCATCGCATCAGGGTATTTCACGCCCCAGAGCCAGGTCTGCATGCCGCCCATCGAATTGCCGATCACGAGCCGCAGATGCTTTATCCCAAGTCCTTCCGTGACCAGGCGGAACTGCGCATCGACCATATCGGCGTAATCATATTTCGGAAAGGCCGTCTTCATGCCGTCGGAGGGTTTTGAGGATTTGCCGTGGCCGAGGCTGTCGGGAATGATGATGTAATATTTCGATGCATCGAGCGGCTGGCCGGGGCCGAACAATTCGCCGGCAAAGCCTGGCGTCAGCATGCTGGCGGCCGAGCCCCCGGTGCCGTGCAGTACCAGCACAGGCTGGCCACTGGGCTCGCCGACCGTGGTATAATGCAGCCGCAGCGCCGGCATCGTCTCGCCGGTATGGAATTTGAAATCCTTCGCGATCCAGTCGCCCTGCCGGGGTGCCGGGTAATCCGCGGCCAATGCCGTAAATGAGGTCATTGCGAAGACAGCCGATAGCGCCGCGCGCGATAACTTCATGCCTGCTCTCCCCGGGGACGCGGCCGCTCTTCACCAGGGGGCGCCTTGGTCTTGCGAATCTATCACGCCGTGCATCCCGATCCGAGCGCGGCGGCGCAGGGGAACCGGAAAAATTCTCCGCGCCGTGTGGCAAAGCTACGGCGCGTCCTCGACGTCGGTGTCCGGCCGGTCGCCGCCGGCTGCGGTCTCGGTGTGCCACTTGCCGTCGGGGGTCTCATATTCGATCGCCTCGGTACGGCCGGGCACGCGCTGCTCGGCGGCGGCGCGCTTGGCGGCGGACAGCGCCGCGGCATGGGTCGAAAACGGTTCGGAAAATACGCCATCGACGGTGTAGGCCCAGCCGCCGTCATGCTGAACGATTCTGTAGGTGACATGGGACATCGGCAACTCGTCAGTTCAGTCGTGCGGATGTTCGGATGATGCAAAAGAGCCCCGATTCACGCGGCTCAGCACAGGTAGTATGGAGCTTTCCCTGGCCCCCGGGCAAGCGAAATGCGCCGTCCAACCCGGCTGGACCCAAGGAACCGAAGCGGAACCGAAGCCCCCTGATTGCGCTTCGCTGCATCCAGGCTACATTTGCCGGTGATAATCCATCAGTTCGCCGACGGCGCGGACGCGGACAGGAAGATAAAAATGTGCCGCAACATCAAGACGCTGTTCAACTTCGAGCCGCCCGCGACCGAGGATGAAATCCAGGCCTCCGCGCTGCAGTTCGTGCGCAAGCTTTCGGGCTTCAACAAACCGTCGCAGGCCAATGCCGAGGCCTTCGAGCGCGCGGTGGCGGAAGTCTCAACATCGGCCCGCCGCCTCCTGGCATCGCTGCACACCCAGGCGCCGGCGCGCGACCGAAAGACCGAGGCCGAGAAGGCGAAGGAAAGATCGAGGCTGCGGTTTGGATGACGGTGCGATGCACGGAAGAAGTCGGCCGTACCGGATTATTTCTTGTGCTTATGCTTATGCTTCTTCTTCTTTTTCTTATTGTGATGGTCGTCATCGTCGCCGTCGTCGTCATCGTGGGACCTTTCACCGGGTTCGGCCGCTTCCAGCGCTTCGCGTTCCCAGACTTCGCGCTCGGCGGCCGCGCGCTCGCGCGTTCGCTTGTAGTCTTCCCAGGCTTCGAACAACAAATGCAGCCACGGCATCACCTGTTCGACCGACGGCAGCTGGCCGGGCGGACCGGGTTCGCCGCGCGGACCCGCTTCGCCCCTGATGCCGGGCTTGCCCTGCGGGCCGGCCTCACCCCGCGGACCGTGCGGGCCACCTTTGCCCGGGGGCCCCGGCTTGCCGCGCGGGCCTTCGGGCCCGGGCCGTCCGGGATGGCCTTGCGGCCCCGGACGCCCCGGCTCGCCCCGCGGGCCCTGCGGCCCCTGCCGTCCTTGCCGGGTGACCGTGTCATCCGCCACGCGCGCAACTCCAAGATGATTTCCGAAAACGTTCCTTAGCAGACCTTCGATGACGG
>NZ_JBEKXH010000141.1:0-14117 GCF_049512235.1 Bradyrhizobium sp. | reverse complement strand
GTGATCTCGGTGACGTTGCCGGGCGGCATCGCGCTCGACCAGGCCGCGTTGCGCCCGATCAGCCGGGCGTTGCGGCGGATATGCTCGGGGTCATCCAGCAGAATGCCTTTGGGTGCGGTGACAATCCCGGCCCAGAGCGGCTCGGCGGCGTGACACATGCTGCATCGCGACGTCACGATGCCTTCGACATCGGCAAAAGTCGAAGGCTCGGCCAGCGATCCCGCCTTGATATCCCGCGGGCCGGCGGCGGACAAAAGCCCGATCGCCACCATGCTGGCGCCGGCGACACCCCAAACCCACCACGGCGATTTCCGTCCGGCGTGGCCTTCATTGAAGAAATGCCGGATGATCGGACCCAGCGCCAGCAGGATCGCGACGATCAGCCAGTTGAAGCGGGTGGCAAACAGAAGCGGATAATGGTTGCTGATCATCAGCGCGATCACCGGCAAGGTCAGATAATTATTGTGGACCGATCGCTCTTTGCTGGTTTGACCAAGTTTGGGATCGGGAGATTTGCCGGACAACAGCGCGGCGACGATCTTCTTCTGATTGGGAATGATCACGGTGAAGACATTGGCGACCATGATGGTGCCGACGATGGCGCCGATCTGGTTGAAGGCGCCGCGGCCGGAGAGAACGTGGGTGAAGGCAAAGGTGAGTGCGACCAGGAACAGGTAACCGCCGATCGCAAAAGGCAGTTCGTGGCGGGCGAGGCCGGTCCGGCAGGCGCCTTCGTACAAAAGCCAGGCCAGCGCGAGGCTGCACAGGCTGAACAGGCCGGCCTGCAGCGGCGTCAAATCGAAATTGGATTTGTCGACCAGAAAGAGCTCGGCATCGAGATAGTAGACGACGACCATCAGCGCAAAACCGGACAGCCAGGTCGTATAGGCCTCCCATTTGAACCAGGTAAGTTCGTCCGGCATTTTCGCCGGCGCGACCAGGTATTTCATGATCCGGTAGAAGCCGCCGCCGTGGACCTGCCACGCCTCGCCATAGACGCCTTCGGGCAGATCGCGGCCGGGCTGCAAACTAAGGTCGAGGTGAATGAAATAGAACGAACTGCCGATCCATGCGACGGCAGCCACCACGTGCAGCCAACGCAGGATAAGACTAGCCCATTCCGTCAGTATGGACACCCACATGACAGCCCCTTGCTTCCAAAATGCCGGCAAAAAACCCCATTGCACGGGACTTTAGAACCTCCCGTCGATCCAACGCAATCTGTCAGCTGTCACGTTTTGATGCAACCAGATCGCCGGTGGTCTCGGCGTCGAAGCCGGCCGTGCCAACACGGCCGAAGAGTTGCCCGCGCAATATCGATCGTTCGCCGCGGAGGCTTTGCATCTGAGAGCCCGCGATCTCATGAAGGTTTGACCCGCGACGGAAGTCTGTGCGCTTGACTTCAATTATAATTCCGTCTCCGCTCTCGCCGCAGACCAAATCAGATGCCGGATGCGAATTGGGCAGCAAGGTAACATGCAAAGCGAGCCTGCCGCCGTTAGTCGGCGCGATCTTTTGTCCCTGATCGGAGTGGTCTGCGGCAGCGCGGCGATGTACCACGCCATGACTTCTCTGGGGTTCGCATCCGACTCCGGATACAAGGGTCCGATCAAGCTTGACGGCGATCCGAAGGGCACTTCCGTGCTGATCCTGGGTGCCGGGCTTGCCGGCATGACGGCGGCGCTGGAGTTGCGCAAGGCCGGATACAGCGTCCAGATTCTGGAGTTCAACAGCCGCCCCGGAGGCCGCAACTGGACCTTGCGGGGTGGGGATTCGTTCACCGAACTCGGCGGCGCCAGGCAGAGCTGTGAATTCGAGCAGGGCCTCTATATCAACCCCGGCCCGTGGCGGATTCCCTATCACCATCGCGCGGTGCTGGATTACTGCAAACGGCTCGGTGTCACGCTCGAGCCGTTCATCCAGCTCAATCACAACGCGCTTCTGCATTCGACCATGGCGTTCGCGGGCGTGCCGCAGCGCATTCGCGACATCAAGAGCGATTTCCAGGGCCAGATCGCGGAATTGCTGGCCAAGGTAACCCAGCAGGGCAAGCTCGACGAGGCCGTGTCGAAGCAGGATCGCGAGATCCTGCTGCAGGCATTGAGGTCATGGGGCGCGCTCGACCACGACTACGCCTACAAGGCAAATCTCATCTCGGCTGATTTCCGCGGCTATGCCAAGGCTCCCGGCGGCGGCCTCGATGCCGCGCCGGTGCCGGGCGAGCCGATCGGTCTCGCCGACATCCTGAAATCGCGGCTTTGGCGCTACCTGCAGAATTTCGCGCTGCATACGTTCCAGACCACGATGTTTCAGCCGGTCGGCGGCATGGACATGATCGGCAAGGCATTCGCCCGCGAAGTCGGCAACGTCATTCGTTACAATGCCAAGGTGACCCGGATCCAGCAGGATGATCATGGCGTCACGGTCACCTATGCCGATCCCGGGGATCCGGCGACACCGCACGAGGCCAAAGCCGATTGGTGCGTCTGCACCATCCCATTGTCCATTCTGAGCCAGCTGCCACTCGACGTCGGCGCCCGGATGAAAGCGGCCATCGATGCCGTGCCCTACGCGGCCTCGGTCAAGATCGGCTTGCAGTTCCGGCGCCGCTTCTGGGAAGAGGACGAGGCGATCTACGGCGGCATCAGTTATACCGACCTGCCGATCCGGCAGATCGCCTATCCGAACACCGGCTACAACGCCTCGGGCCGGGGTGTGCTGCTCGGCGCCTATCTTTTCGAAGGGGCGAACGCCTACGAATTCACGTCGATGCCGCCGGCCGAGCGGGTCGCCAAGGCCGTCGAATTCGGTGCCATCCTTCATCCGCAATACCGCGCCGAATTCGAGAATGGCATCGCCATCGCCTGGCATCGGATGCCCTTTACCTTGGGCTGCGCCGGCAGCTGGACTGACGCGGCGAGAGCGGATCATTATAATGATCTCTGCCAGATCGACGGCAGGATCGTGCTGGCGGGGGAACATGCCTCCTACATTCCGGCATGGCAGGAGGGAGCCATTCTATCCGCCCTCGATGCCATCACCCGGCTGCACCAGCGCGTCGTCAAAACCTGAAGCAATGTCACTCAGGTTCTGTCTTACAGGTACTATTCAGGCCATGCCTTTAAACTCGAACCTTCGCAACGCGCTCGCCTGGACGATTGCCGTGGTGCTCCTGCTATTTTGCTTCAAGGGCTTCGCACAAAGCACCCGCCATGAACCAGCCTTGAGCGCAGGCTTCGGGTTTTCCGAGACCAGCGGCGAGGAATTGTTCGCAAATGTCTGTCAGGGCTGCCACATGTCTGACGGTAGAGGTGCGGCTGGGGCTGGGGCCTATCCGTCGCTCGTGGCCGATCGAAATCTTCAGGCCGGTGGCTACCCGGTCGCGGTCGTCGTCAACGGACAGCGCGGTATGCCGGCATTCGGGGCCATGATTAGTGACGATCAGGTTGCCGCCGTTGTGAACTACCTGCGGACCCATTTCGACAACAGCTACCAGGATGCGGTTTCGGCCGAGGACGTCAAGCTTGTCCGTCGGTAGAAATTCCCACATTCGCCGCTAACATGCGGTGTCTCTATCGACTTGTTAAAATGCTGTCCGGCGGCGGCTCGCAAATGACAGAAGCCGGTCGCAGGTGGCGGCCGGCTTCTGACTAAAGATGACGTCCGACTTTTGGTTCAACGGCCGGCGGGTGCCGAGAGCGCGCCGCCTTCGTAGTGCGACCAGTCAGGTTGTACCGACGGAGCCGTCCAGATATAGGCGTTGGCATTACGAGACTGCTCGTTCACCGCCGCACGGTCCGCTTTCGGGGCCCTGTGATGCGTCGCGGCCGCGGCAATCTGGACGGTCGACACTGCAATCAACGTTGAAACAAATACGTTCAGAATGATCTTTCGCATTGCTAATACTCCCTTGTTAAAGCGCATCGCCAGCGGGGCAAAATGCGTTCCGCCATGTCAGCGCCTGCTGCAGATAATGTTGGGAGATGCAGGCTTATACACTACCGTCGATCACGAGTCGGCGAGCAAATTTATTGGTCAGAAGTGTTTTGAGGCTAAATATTCGGCAGGTGAGCCCTGGGCGTCCTTCTGTTTGCGGCCAAACAGCTTTATAGACTTTTTTTGGCCGATCCGGTTCAATGGGTCCGGCAGCCTGTTCCCGGAGAGCGAAGCCCATGAAGAAGCTTGTGTTTGCCATTCTCCTGACCGCATCATCGCCGGCCCTTGCGCAAACCAAATTGCTGCCCAAGGGCGTGACCGCGCGGGTCGACAACTGCGCGCCAATTGGCCGCACGGAAGACGGCAAGCTGGTCTATTCGATGAAGTGCGAGAACATGCCGGCGCCGCCACCGCCGCCGCAGGCCGAAGTCAAGGAAGCGCCGGCTCCGGAGCCCGAGCCCGAAGTGCGCCGGACCGGAATTTTCGGTCTGTCGTATGAAAGAAAGCGGCCGGACGAATAGGCCCGGGCATTTCGGATCAAGGGCACCGGCCACCCGCCTGGAATGGCCAGCCTCGACCGGGTCTCGGCTTGGCAAAAGACCCGAAAATTTCCGGATCGGCTGGAATGGTCCTTGCTTCCGATCGGTGCGGCTGCAATCTGTTGGTCAAGGCGGTCCCTCGCAGCCAATCACGGGTTTCATGCATGAGCCAACTCATTGTCCACGCCGGCGACTTCACGTTTCAGGCCCGGTTTGAAGAACAGCTGGCGCCGAAGACCTGCGCGGCCTTCCGCCGGGCGATGCCGTTCGAGAGCCAGGCGATCCATGTGCGCTGGAGCGGGGAGGGGGTCTGGATGCCGCTCGGCGATCTCGATTTCGGCGTCTCTTACGAGAACCACACCAGCTATCCTGCGCCGGGCCAGATCATTCTTTATCCCGGCGGCATCAGCGAAACCGAAATTCTGCTGGCCTATGGCGGGGTGCATTTCGCCAGCAAGGTGGGCCAGCTCGCCGGCAATCACTTCATCACGCTGACGTCGGGGCTTCAGAATTTGCCGGCGCTGGGCAAGACCGTGCTGTGGAAGGGCGCGCAGAGAGTCCGCTTCGAGGAAGTATGAATGGCGGAAGCCGGATACCCGAGGGATCTCCAGGGCTATGGCCGCAACCCGCCCGATCCGCGCTGGCCCGGTCAGGCGCGGGTCGCCGTGCAGTTCGTGGTGAATTTCGAGGAAGGCGGCGAAAATAACATCCTGCATGGCGACCGCGCCTCGGAGGCGTTTCTATCGGACGTATTGGGCGCGCAGCCCTGGCCGGGGCAACGCCACGCCAATATCGAATCGATGTTCGAATATGGCTCGCGCGCCGGCTTCTGGCGGTTGTGGCGGATGTTCACCGAGCGCAGGCTGCCGGTGACGGTATTTGGCGTCGCAACCGCGTTGAAAAGAAATCCGCAGGTGGTCGCCGCCATGAAAGAAGCGGGTTGGGACATCGCCAGCCACAGCCTGAAATGGGTCGAGCACAAGGACATGTCGGAGGCGGAGGAGCGGGTGGAGATCGCGGACGCGATCCGCGTCCATACCGAGGTCACCGGACAACGCCCGCTCGGCTGGTATACCGGGCGGACCTCGATCAACACGGTGAGGCTGGTGATGGAGGCCGGCGGCTTCCTGTATTCCTGCGACTCCTATGCCGACGATCTGCCGTACTGGGTCAAGAGCCCGGCGGGGCCGCATCTGATCATTCCCTACAGCCTCGATGCCAACGACATGCGTTTCGTCAACGCGCAGGGCTTCGGCGGCGGCGATCAGTTCTTCAGCTACCTCAAGGACAGTTTTGACGTGCTGTATGCCGAGGGCGAGACCGCGCCGAAGATGATGTCGGTGGGCCTGCACTGCCGCGTGGTCGGCCGTCCCGGGCGCGCGGCGTCGCTGATGCGCTTTCTCGACTACATCACGAATCATGAGCGCGTGTGGGTGCCGACGCGGCTGCAGATCGCGCAGCATTGGCACGCCCATCTCGCGCATCTTGCCGTCAATGCGCCCAGCGTCGGGTAGGCGGACTGTCATGTCGCAAAAAACGCTCTCCGAATTGAACGCCTGCGGCAAGGACGACTTTGTCGCCGCGCTCGCCAATATTTTCGAATATTCACCCTGGATCGCCGAGCAGGCCGCCGCGGCGCGGCCGTTCGCCGGCGTCAGGCAATTGTTCGATGCGATGAAGGCCGAGGTCGACCGCGCGCCCTTTGAACTGCGCCTGGCGCTGATCAAGGCCCATCCCGATCTCGCCAACAAGACGCAGCGTGCCGCCGGGCTCACCGCCGAATCCGATGCGGAGCAGAACAGCCTCGGTCTCGACCGGCTCTCGGACGCCGAATACGAGGCCTTCGAGCGCGTCAACAACGCCTATCGCGCCAAGTTCGGCTTTCCCTACATCGTCAGCGTCCGCCGGCATACCAAAGACTCCGTGCTGCGCGATTTCGAACGGCGTCTGCCCAACGATGCCAAAACCGAAATGCAGAAGTCGATCGAGGAGATCTGCCGGATCGCGGCGTTGCGGGTCGATCATCTCGTCGCCGGCGACGACCGGCTGCAGGTGCATGGGCGGCTCTCGACCCATGTGCTCGATACCCACAGCGGCCGGCCGGCGGCGGGGATTGCGCTCGAACTGATCGAGCTATCCGAACTCGGCGTCCCCCGGCTGGTGACGCGGGCGACCACCAACGCGGATGGCCGCACCGATCAGCCCCTGATCGGCGGCCGTCCGGTGCCGATCGGGCGCTACGAGCTGACCTTCAGCGTCGGCAAATACTTTGCCGAGCGCCAGGTGCCGACATCCGATCCGCCGTTCCTTGATCAAATTCCGCTGCGGTTTTCGGTGAGCGAGCCCGAAGGCCATTTGCACGTGCCGCTTTTGGTGACGCCCTGGAGTTATGCGACCTATCGGGGCAGTTGAGCGACCTACATCACACGTGCTGCGCCGAGGCCGCGACCGCCGCCGCGTCGGCTTGCGCGCTTTCCTTGCTGCCGAGGCCATTGAAGAACGCGTTCAGCAACACCGCGACGACCGCGCAGAGCAGGATGCCGGATTCCAGCAGCGGCTGCAGATCATGGGGCAGGTTGTGCAACAGTGTAGGAGCGGCGAGCGGGATCATGCCGAAGCCGACCGAGACCGCGACAATGAACAGGTTGAAGCCGTTGGTCTTGAAATTGACCGCGGTGAGAATGCGCGCGCCGGTCGCCGCCACCATGCCGAACATGACGAGGCCGGCGCCGCCGAGCACCACCTGGGGCACGGCTTCAACCAGCGCGGACATTTTCGGCAGCAGGCCGAGCAGCATCATGATGCAGCCACCGGTGACCGTGACCCAGCGCGAGCGCACGCCGGTCACACTGACAAGGCCGACATTCTGTGAGAACGAGGTATAGGGAAAGGTATTGAACACCCCGCCGATCACGGTGCCCACGCCGTCGGCGCGCAGACCGCGGGTCAGCGCATCACGGTCGATGGTCTTGCCAGTGATCTCGCCCAATGCCAGGAACATGCCGAGCGATTCAATCATCACCACGACCATCACGATGCCCATGGTGACGATCGGCACCAGGTGAAATTCCGGAACCCCGAAGCGGAACGGGATCACCAGCGCCCCCCAGGACGCTGCCGCGACCTTTTCGAAATGCATCACGCCGAGCGCGCTGGCCAGGATCGCGCCGGCAATGATGCCGAGCAGCACCGAGACGTTGGCGATAAAACCGGTGCCCCATCGGATCAGACCAAGGATGACCAGCAGCACGAACAGCGCGATGCCGAGGCCCTGCAGCTGACCGTAAGCCGGATTGGGGAAGGCGCCCTGTACGCCATCGACAACCCTGGTTACCGTCGGCAAGCCGCCGCCCGCCCAGTTGATGCCGACGCGCATCAGCGAAATTCCGATCACCAGGATGATGCTGCCGGTGACGACGGGAGGAAATAGCGGCAGCAGCCGGCTGATGAAAGGCGCGGCAACAATGCCAAATATGCCAGCAGCGATGACCGATCCATAGATGCCGAGCAGCCCGATATCGGGTGAGGTGGCCATCGACAACATCGGCCCGAGCGAGGCGAAGGTGACGCCCATCATCACCGGCAGCCGGATGCCGACGCCGGGAAAGCCGATGCACTGGACCAGCGTGGCAAGCCCGCAGGCGAACAGATCGGCGCTGATCAGGAAAGCCACGTCTTCCGGCGATAATTTGAGCACGCGCCCGATAATCAGGGGAACCGCGACCGCGCCGGCATACATCACCAGAACATGCTGCAGGCCGAGCACCAATAGGCGCGGCGTCGGCAGGATTTCATCGACCGGATGGATGGGGGTGCTCATGGATAGGCCTCCTGGCCCAGGCGCCGTTTTGCGTATCGACTGGATTGAGCCAATACAAGGCCCGTGCCAACGGCCGTTTTCCTATCGGACTGCGTTCTCGACAGCTGGCACGAACGTTGCTCCTCTGAGGCGAAAACCCGCAAATTCGCCGGTTCAACTGGAGGTGTGGCCCGTGCCGCTGATCAAGAACACCTATGGAAAGGGCCGTGTCCGCGTCATGCGGATCCATCGCGACGGCGATCGGCACGAGGTCAGCCAGCTCAACGTCAAGGCCATGATCGAGGGCGACTTCGCCCGTGCCTATACCGAGGCCGACAACTCGACATCGGTTTCCACGGACACCATCAAGAACGTGGTCAACGTGGTTGCCCGCGAGAACATCGGGCTCTGCCCGGAGGAATTCTGCCAGGTATTGGCGAAGAAATATCTCGACAGCTACCCGCAGGTGACTTCGGTTGCGGTGAGCGCGCACGAGACAAAGTGGAGCCGCCTGAGTTTCGGCGGCAAGCCGCATCCCCATGGTTTCGTTCTCGACAGCAACGGCAAACCGACCGTCGAAGTCAGCGCAACGCGGGGCGGCGGTTCGACGCTGACATCGGGCATGGACGGTTTTACCTTCATGAAGTCGACCCAGTCGGGCTGGGAGAATTACTACAAGGATCCCTACACCACGATTCCGCCTACCAACGACCGGATGTGCGCCACCAGCATGGTGGCGTCGTGGAAATGGTCGGGCAAGCCGGCAAGCTATCCGGCCGCCAACGCAAAGATCCTCGCGACGCTGCTTGAGGTGTTCGCCACCACCTACAGTCCGAGCGTGCAGAACAGCCTGTATCGCATGGGCGAGGCCGTGCTGGCGGCGGTGCCGGAAATTTCCGAGATCAGCATGGCCTGCCCGAACATCCACTACCTCCTGGTGAACCTCTCGGCCTTCGGGCTGGATAACAAAAACGAGCTCTTTCTGCCGACCGACGAACCGCACGGCCAGATCGAATGCACGGTGGGGCGGGGGTGAGCTGCTAGTCACCGGGCTGAATGGGGCAATGAGCTCAGTAGAGCGGCAGCCACACAATGCCGCAGGGGCCGTTGCAGCGATTGCACTGGGCTGGCTGGCCGAAAGTGCTGGCCAGTTGCCATTCCTGGGATTCATTGCTCCACTGGGCCACCGCGTGAGAGACGATATCGTCGGAGTGGCAGTTACAGCAGACTGGTGTTGACCGTGTCGCTCGCCGGTCGACCATTTGTGCCGGCTCTGAATTTGAGTTGAACGGATTAAGAAGTAACGCGTCTCTCATGCTGTTTTCCCTGACGACTCGAACCCGAAATTTTTCTCCTGCATGAGATTAACTCTGGAGTGACGGGCGTGTCTTGGCCGGAGCCCCTCGTTGCTGTGGATGGATTGTGGCGTTCGACCCCTCGGCGGCGGCGCCCCGAATGTGAATGACCGGCGCGACATAATTCCCGGTTATCGCGGCAGTTCAGCCGGCACAGCAATTCAGATCAGGCATCTCTGAAGACACAACTTGGCGCGACAGTATTGGCGAACTACGACCCAAACTTCTCCTGTAGCAAAGGAAATAATCGATCCGGCTTGAACGGCACCGCCGTGAAGCGGATGCCGGTGGCGTCGGCGAGCGCATTGCCGAGCGCGGCGGCGACCGGGTTGTAGGGGCTTTCGCTCATCGACTTGGCGCCCATCGGCCCGATCGTATCGACGGTGTCGGCGAACAGCACCTCGGTGCGCGGAATATCGGCGAATGACGGCAGGTGATAATCGCGGAATTTGGCATTTACGACGCGGCCCCTGTCGTCGATCACCATCTCCTCGTACAGCGTGGCGCCGAGCGACTGCGCGACGCCGCCCTCGACCTGCCCGCGGCACTGCATGGGATTGGCGACCCGGCCGGCATCCGCCGCCTGCACGCTTTTGAGGATTTTTATTTCGCCGGTGCCTTTGTTTACGGCAACGCGAAAGCCCTGCACGTTGAACGCGACCGACCGCGGCGTGCCTTCCGACGTGCCGCTGGCGCGCAGCGTTTTTGCCTCGCTGCGCGCAATCTCCGCGATCCGAGCAAACGACAGACGCTGCTTGCCGCAGATCACGGCATCATTTTCAAGCGTGCAGGATGCGGCATCCATTCCAGCCGCCCGGCCAGCAAAAGCCTTCAGTTCGCCGGACATATTTTCGGCCGCATGCTGGGTCGCGAGGCCAGCGACAAAGGTGCCGGTGCTGCCATAGGCGCCGGTGTCGTGGCCGCCATGGGCGGTGTCGGATTGCCTGAGGCGGATTTGATCGACCGTGGTGGCCAGCGCCGATGCGGCGATCTGGCGATGCACCGTCGAGGTGCCGTTGCCGAACTCGGCTGTGCCGACCGTCAGCTCGAAGCCGCCATCCTCGCGCAGCGAGATCGAGGCATCGGCGATGTGCCCGTCCGGCGGCACGGTATCGATCATGGTCAGCGCGATGCCCTCGCCGGTCAGCCAGTCGGCCGAGAGCCCGGTTTTAGGGGCTTCCTCTCGCATCGCGCGCTCGACCAGATCGAGGCACTGATCGAGCCCGTAAGAGCCGTAGATCACATCGGTATGCTCGGAGCCGGGCGGCGACAGCATGGGATCGCCGGGTTTTATCACATTGCGGCGGCGGAATTCGTACGCGTTGATGCCGAGGCCTTTTGCGAGTTCGTCGATCGCAGCCTCCACGGCGAACAGTGTCTGCGGCAGGCCATAGCCCCGGAACGCGCCCGCCGGCACGGTGTTGGTGTAGGCGACGACGGCATCGACCTTCTTGTTGGGGCAGTTATACACGGCGATGCACTCGCCGACGGCGTGAAGCAGCACCGGACCGGCATGATTGCCATAGGCACCGGTATTTGAAAGCACGTCGAGCTGCAATGCCGTCAGTTTGCCTTCACTGTCGGCCCCGGCCTTGACCGCGACGCGCATCGGATGCCGCGTCGAGGTGGCGATGAATTGTTCCTCGCGGGTGAGTTCAAGCTTGACGGGGCGCCCGGTCTTCAGCGCGGCGAGCGCCAAAATATCCTCGACGAACATTTCCTGCTTGCCGCCGAAGCCGCCGCCGACACGTTCGCAATAGACCCGGACCTTGTCGGGCGCGAGGTTGAAAATATCCGCCAGTGCCCGCCGCGTCAGGAACGGCGTCTGGGTGCTGGAGCGAACGTTCAGGATGCCGTCGCTATCGAGCCAGGCAAGCCCGCCATGGGTTTCCAGCGCGGCGTGCTGGACCCGCTGGGTGGTGAATGTTCCCTCATAGGTGACCGCGGCCTGAGCCAGCGCGCGGGCAACATCGCCATATTCGCCATGGGTTTCCGCCACGATATTGTGTCGCGCGTCGGCGACCCGCTGCGCGGGCGTCTTGTCGCCGTGCAGCACCGGCGCGCCCGCCGCGATCGCCTGCGCCGGATCGATCACGGCGGGCAGGATCTCGTAGTCGACCTTGAGGCGGCGGCAGCCATCCTCGGCGGCGGCCTCGCTCTCCGCGACCACGGCGGCAACCTTCTGTCCGATGAAGCGGACGACCTGGTCGAGAACGCGGGTGTCGTCGGGGTCCATCCAGGCCTTTTCGTGCCGCGCGGTGGAGAACAGGCGATCCGGCGCGTCTTCAAAGGTCAGCACCGCATGAACACCGGGAACGCGCAGCGTTGCTGACTTGTCGATCGAAATGATTTTGGCGTGGGCATGCGGCGAGCGCAGCATCTTGACATGCAGCAGGCCCGCGATCGCCATATCGAACGTGTAGCACGCCGCGCCGCGTACCACCTGTGGGCCGGCCGGCGCCGGCAGGCTGCGGCCGAACGCGGTCCCCGCGGCCGCGTCTTCGATATTGGTCCTGCCATCGAGTGCGTCTTCGATCGCGCGATAGCCGGTGCAGCGGCATAAATTGCCTTTCAGCGAAGCGCCGAGATCCTGCCGCTGCGCCTGGTTCAGCGAGGCGCAGGTCAGGATCATGCCCGCGGTGCAGAACCCGCACTGGAAAGCCTGCGCATCGAGAAAGGCCTGCTGCATCGGATGGGTGCCGCCATCCGGGGCGAGACCTTCGATGGTGGTGACGGCATGGCCATCGGCGCGGAAGGCGGGGATCAGGCAAGAGTGCACCGGCTCGCCATCGACCAGCACGGTGCAGGCGCCACAATCGCCGGCGTCGCAGCCTTTCTTGACGCCGAAATGGCCGAGCTCGCGCAAGAAAGTGCGCAGGCACTGTCCGGCGCGCGGCGCGTGCGAAAACTGCCGGCCGTTGATCTGATAGCTCATGGCCGCGCCTGGCCCTGCAATTCGCTGCGAATTTCCTCGGCAAGGCGCAGCGTCATGTGCTTTCGCCACGCCGGCTTGCCATGCACGTCGTCATGATAAACCTGGTCGGGAATGTGGTGCAGGATTGCATCCCGCAGTTCGCCTGCGCCGGGAACTGAGGGAAAAGCGAGTTTTACCGGCCGCACCGTCGAAGCCGTCACCGTCAGCGCCAAGGCGCCCTCGCTGCTGACGCTGCCGATCAGCAAGGCTGCCGAACGGCCGACCGGGGTCAGCGAAATCTGGCGGAAGGCGGTGCGACGCTTCAGCGCCGCGAGCGGAATATCGATCTGGCGCAACAGATCGCCGGCGGCGAGCAGGTTGCGTTGATTGCCGGTGACGAAGTCGGCGACGCTGACGCGCTGCTCACCGCCGTCGGCCTTCCAGATCGTGCAGACGCCGTCGAGCGCCGATGTCAGCGAGATCATCGGCCCCGCCGGCAAGGACATGCAGAGGTTGCCGCCGACGGTTGCGGTTTTCCATATCTTGAAGGATGCCAGAAATGCCCGGCAACACTGATTGATCAGCGGCGCTGCGGGCCAGTCCGGCGGACAGGCCAGGGCATCAAGCTGGGCAACGGTGCAGGTCGCCGCGATTGTGAGCCCGCTGTCCTCGATCGTGAGCGCCGGCCATTTCAAATCGGCGAGATCGATCAGCCGCGTCAGATGGACCTGGGGCTCCGAGAACAGCCAAGTGCCGCCCGCGAGCCAAGCATCACCTGCCGCCCAAACAGGCATCTGCGCCCGCGACTGTGGGCGAGCAACCGCGCTAATGGTGTTCAAATCCATGGATAGGCTAAAGCTTTCAACGAGATGGTTCTGCCGCTGCGGAGTCCTGCAAGACCGGCGCCAACTTCCTCGGCGGGATAGACTGGTCTTTGAATTGCAGGGCTGGCCAAGCCGGCAATTGCAGGAAGGCGAGGCCGTGGTTTTGCAATTGCGATTTTAGGGGAGAGGGCAGCAGCATGGATGCAAAGCGCGCGATCTGGATCAAGGATCCCCAGGGCATCCTCGCCGAAGGCGCGGAACGCGGCATCGTCGTGCAGAACGGCAGGATCGTCGAACTGGTGCCGAAAGGCGGCCAGCCGGCCACGCCGGCGGGGTTTTTTGAAGCCGGCGACCACGTCGTTCTCCCGGGGCTGATCAATACCCACCATCATTTCTACCAGACCCTGACCCGGGCGCTGCCGGCGGCGCTGGATCGCGAGCTGTTTCCCTGGCTGCAGGCGCTTTATCCGGTATGGGCGCGGCTGACGCCGGAAGCGCTCAATCTCGGCGTTACCGTGGCGATGTCTGAACTGCTGCTGTCTGGCTGCACCACCACGACAGATCATCATTATGTTTTCCCGGCCGGGCTGGAGGAGGCCGTCGATATCGAAGTCGCGGTCGCGCAGCGGCTGGGGTTGCGGGTCTTGCTGACCCGTGGCTCGATGAACCGTTCGCAGCGCGACGGCGGATTGCCGCCCGACAGCGTCGTCCAGGACGAAGACACCATCCTCGCCGACAGCGAACGGGTGG
>NZ_JBEKXH010000140.1:0-14172 GCF_049512235.1 Bradyrhizobium sp. | reverse complement strand
GCCTTCTTAAGAAACCTCTCGGCCACAAACAGGCTGAATGGGCCAAACGATATTGCGTTTCTGGCCTCCGTCGCAGGCTCCATCATGGCGTGATCTTTCGTAGCCGCCTGACCACCGGGTTTGGAAATAAGCCAAGGATCGGTTCCGCAACAGTCACAATGGAGACTGTCGTTATTGGCTACCAACCTCAGCCCGACAAGCTCTGCGAGTTGCCGCTGCTGACGATAACAAACGGCATCTTACAACAGCTAACAAGCGTTTCCCACGGCTTCTGCGTAAATTCTTTCGGTAGGCAGCGGATCGCGGCCGAGCCAAAGCTCGGATCACCGCAGTGTCAAACGGTCGACCAGTACACAGAACGTCAAGGAGAATCCAGATGGCTGTTACACCTGACTACGTTCGTGAAGTATTTAAAGGTCTGGAGGAGGGCGACGGAGCCGCCTTTTTCACACACGTGGCCGACGACGTCGATTGGACCGTGATGGGCACTCATCCGCTCGCCGGTCGCTATCGCAGCAAGGCAGACTTTATCGCCGGTACCTTTACTAAACTGGGTCAAGTGCTTCCACAGGGAACTCAGCTCCAACTGGAATATCTTATCGTCAAAGGCGACCAGGCTGTGGTCGAACTTCATTCCTTGGCGATGGCAAGGAACGGCATGAGATTCGACAATCGTTACTGTTGGATCCTCTTTTTCGAGGCCGACAAGATCGTACGCGTTCGAGCTTATCTCGACTCGGCTCTGGTCGCCGAACTTTTCAAAGAGAATCCGGCCGCCGCCTAGTCCATGCGCTTGCACAAGAACTCGCTTTCCGTGGCTCCGTGAAAACGGCGCCGGAGGTCGAGAGTACCCGAAGCGTCTGGGCGTTTCGCCTCATTTGAAACGCTCGGTGATCGAGGACGACGCCAATGCTGAACACCATATTAGGCGCACTCCTTCCGATGGTCGTCACCTTCTTGCTCGGCTTCATAGCGGCATGGCGTCACGATCTTGGCCCGAAAGATGCCTCGATCCTGAATCGGATGGTGTTGCTTTATGCCGTCCCGCTGACGCTTTTTGCCGGAACCGTTACGACGTCGCGCACGGCACTCAGCCAAGACATCCCGCTGGTCATCGCTCTGTGCCTCGCCATCATTGGCCTCTACGGCGTGGTGTTTCTTTTCCACCGTATTATTTTTGGCTTGCCAACGAGCGTCAGCGCCCTGTACGCGCTGACGGCTTCCGCGCCGGCAGTACCCTTCGTAGGTCCAGCCGTCCTCGGTGATCTGTTCGGTGGGCTCAGCGCCATTCCGATAGCGATAGCCAGTCTCGTCATCAACCTCACCGTCGTGCCAATCACGATTCTTCTTCTCACACTGGATACGGCTGGGAGAGACCCACAGGCAACGAGCTTGGCCGCGCAGGGCAAAGAGCAATTGGCGTCGCCCGCAGCCAAACTTGCGGAAACGGTCAAACAGCCGATGGTTTGGGCGCCGATTCTCGCTTTCGTGGTCGTACTGAGTGGGCTCCACATTCCTCAGCTCATCGTCCACTCGCTTTCCCTGCTGGGAAACGCCTCCGGGGGCGTCGCTCTGTTCGCCAGCGGCATCGTGCTCGCATCCGGCAAAATCAAAGCCAGCTTGCACGTCTTGTTGCTCGTATTCCTGAAGAACATCCTGCAGCCCGCCCTGGTCTTGGGTGGATTGCGATGGGTCGGCTACGGCGAACCCACTGTCAGCGAGGCGGTGCTGGCGACGGCGATTCCAACCATGCCGATAGTGATCATGTTCGCGCTGCAATATCGCGTCGCGCAGGAGGAGGCAGCTTCCGCCGTATTCCTCAGCGTCATCGGCTCGATCGTTACGATGGGGATTTTCATCGCTCTGACTTCTTAAAGGCGCCAACCTGTCCACCAAAAAAAGGAGATTCTCGTCATGACCCAAGTCGAAGCTCTCGCCAGGTACGCCGCTCGCGCCAAATTCGACGACCTCTCGGCGGAGTCGCGCAAGCAACTGCCGGTTCACATCCTGGATTCGCTGGGCTGCTGCATCGCCGCCCTTGGGGCCGGCCCCGTTCAGGCCTGCCGCGAACAGGTTGCAGAGTTTGGCGGCACCGGCCCGTGCACGCTGATCGGCGGTGGAGGGGCGAACCCGATCTACGCCGCGTTCTGGCACACCGCACTCGTGCGCTACGTCGATATCATGGACAACTTCCTGGCCCAGAGCGAAACCTGCCATACGGCGGACAATTTCGGCGTCGCGCTGACTATTGCCGACTACGTCGGTGGCAGCGGCAGGGAACTGATGCTCGGGGTGGCCCTGGGCTACACGGTCCAGTCGCGCTTCGTTGATCATGCCAACTTCATGACGCGCGGCTTAGACCACACAGCGCAACTGGCCTTCTCGCACAACGCTGCCGCTGGGCGACTGCTCGGCTTGAGCGAGCAGCAGATCGGCCACGCGATGGCAATGGCCGCGGTCAGCGATGCGTCATTCGCCGTCGTTCGGGCAAAACCGCTGTCGCAATGGAAGGGTCTCGCCTCGGCGCAGTCGGCGCTCGGCGCCATGAACACTTTGTTCCTTGCCCGTCGTGGCGTGGAGGGACCCCTGCAAGTGATCGAGGGCCCGCTCGGAATCGACCACCTTCTTGGGATGAAGATCGACATCGACTGGGACAAACAGGGATATGAGGGCGTCACGGAGAGCACCATCAAGAAGTACAACTCCATGATCCACACGCAGTCCGCGGTCCATTGCATGGTCGAGCTGGCCAGGCAGAAAAAAATCGATCCCAACAAGATTGTCTCGATCGAGGCGGAGGTGTTCCAACTCGCCTTCGACTTCGCCGGTGGCGGACTTTACGGCGTGGACAAAGTCATTCGTACCAAGGAACAGGCGGATCACAGCTTGCCGTACCTGCTTGCGGTCGCCCTCATCGATGGCGATGTGACGCCCGCACAATTCAAGCCGGACCGCATCGCCAAGCCCGACGTGCAAGCGTTGTTGAAGAGGGTTTCGACCCGTCCGAACCACGAGTTCACGGCGCTATATCCGCGCAAGATGCCCGCCAAGATCACTATCCGGCTGCAAGATGGGACCGTGATTGAGCACGAGGTCCAAGACTATCCGGGTCTCGCTTCCCGTCCGTTCACATGGGAGGAATCGGTCGAAAAATTCGATGGACTCGTAGTCGGTCGCGTCGACGCGGGGTTGAGTCGGGAGATCAAAGACGCCGTGCTTTCGCTCGAAAGCATCCAGGCACGCGACTTGGTGAAACTGCTTAGCCACGCAAAGGCACCCGGCAGAGAGGCAAGTGATGCGGGCCGCAGCTTATCCAGAAAGGAAACCGCATGACCAGCCAGGCACCGATCCGCACTCGAAGCTGGCTGTTCACGCCGGCAACCCGCCCGGAACGTTTTGCGAAGGCTTCCCAGGCCGGCGCCGACGTTGCAATCCTGGATCTTGAGGATGCGGTGGCACCCGGGGATAAGGCGCGCGCAAGGACCACTGCTCTCGATTACCTGACGAAAAACCCTTCCGATGGTGCGCTACACGCGCTGCGAATCAACGGGCTCGACACGCGCGCGGGTATTTCTGATCTGGACGCGTTGCTCGGATCCACGGCGGCTCCAGACTTTCTGGTGCTGCCCAAAACGGAGACGGCCGGCCATATTGAAATTCTCGATCGCCTCCTGACTGCGGCCGGCAAAGCGACCCGTCTCATCGGTTTGATCGAGAGCGCCCGTGGCCTCGCCGCGGTCGAAGCGATCGCGACGGCAACGCCGCGGCTCGCGGGTCTGATGCTGGGTGCGGCGGATATGGCGGCCGACCTGGGCGCGACCGTCGCTTGGGAACCTCTCGCCTTTGTGCGCTGCCGCCTCATCGCCGCCTGTGCCTTGGCAGGCGCGGTGTCAGTCGATTCGCCGTACTTCGACCTGCATGACGAGCCCGGCCTCAAACGGGAGGTCAACGGCGCGGTAACGTTCGGCTTCAGCGCCAAGGCCGCCATTCACCCTGCACAAATCGGCGCAATCAATGCGGCGCTTACGCCGAGTGCCGAAGCGGTGAAAAGAGCCCGCGCGATTCTCGCCGAGAACACCAAGGGAGTCGGCACGGTAGACGGCCAGATGATCGACGAGGCTGTCGCCCGCAAAGCACGCCGCACGCTCTTTTCGGCTGGGCTCGAGGCCTAAGCCGACGACCGCTTATTCAATCCCACTGTGATGAAGGAGACAATGTCATGGAAACCATCCTTCCCGCCTATAAGACCATCGGCTCTCGCCGCTACCGCGAAACCTCCGGCCTCTATTTTGAGGACTTCGAGCCAGGCGACGTGTTCGAGCATCGCCCTGGTCGCACCGTCCTAGACGTAGACAACACTTACTTCACCCTGCTGACTCTCAACATCCAGCAGGTCCATTTTGATGCGGCGTACGCCGCCAAAACCGAGTGGAAGAAGATGCTGGTCGACTCAACCTTCACGCTTGCGTTGCTCACCGGCATGAGCGTGCGCACGGTCAGCGCCAAGGTCGTCGCCAACCTCGGCTGGGACAAGGTGAAGGCGAGCCATCCGGTGTTCGCCGGCGACACGCTCTATGCCGAGAGCACCGTGCTGCATAAGCGCGAGTCCGAGAGTCGACCAACCCAGGGGATCGTCACAGTCCGGACGCGGGGTATCAATCAGGACGGCGCCGAGGTGATGAGTTTCGAACGCACCATGCTCGTTCATCGCCGCGGCCATTCGCCGGAAGAAGCCGCCAATTACTGAGCGCTTGAATAACGGGAGACACGACGATGGATATCGACGCGCGATACCAATCGAAATTGACCACGCCCGATCAGGCGGTGGCATCCATTCCCTCAGGTTCAAGGCTCTCGATGGGTATGGCGATGGCCGAGCCGCCGGCGCTTCTAAAGGCCCTGGCGGAGCGCGCCGAGGCCGGCAAAGTAGAGAATGTCCGGCTCTATTATTACGAAGCGACCAGTATCGCCGGCAAGACAGTACTGCGTTATGAACTCAATGACCGGCTCATTCCCTATTGCATGTTTGTCAGCGCTACCGAACGCGCACTTATCAAGCGCGGGATGGACGACGGTGGGCGTAAGGTTATCAACTATGTGCCCAACAACTTTCATCAGGCGCCTCGCCTGCTGATCGAAGAGATCGGCATCGACACCTTCGTTTGCACCGTCTCGCCGATGGACCGCCACGGCTATTTCAGCTTCGGCACCGGCAACGATTATTCCACCAAGGTCGCCCGCGCGGCCAAGCGGCTCATCGTCGAGGTCAACAAGAACATGCCGCGCGTGAATGGTGCTGGGGCGGAGCTCCATGTGTCCGAGGTGGACGCCATTGTCGAGCACCACGTACCGCTGCTCGAGCTCCCTGTACTCGGACCTGCGGCCGAGGATGAAGTGATCGGCCGGACGATCGCGCGCCTGGTGCCCGATGGCGCCTGCTTGCAGATGGGTGTTGGCGCCTTGCCAAACCTCGTCTGCGCGGAACTGAAAGCCCGCAACGATCTCGGTATTCACACCGAAGCATTAAATCCTGGCCTCGTTGATCTCGTGCGCGCCGGGGTCGTCAACAACCGGCGCAAGGCGATTGATCGCGGCAAGACCGTCTTCACTTTCGCCATGGGTCAGAAGGCGATGTACGACTTCTTGAGCGACAATCCGGCAGTCGTGAGCGCACCGGTCGACTATGTCAACGACCCGCAGATCATCGCGCGGAATGATAATGTCATCTCGATCAACGCCACGATTCAGATCGATTTGACCGGCGCCTGCAACTCCGAGCACATGCTGGGCCACCAGTACAGCGCCTCGGGTGGCCAACTCGATTTCGTGCGCGGCGCCTATGCATCCAAGGGCGGCAGATCGATCATCGCCGCGCGCTCGACCGCAGCGAAGGGCAAATTTTCACGCATCGTGCCTCGGTTGGATGGGCCAGTTACCACGCCACGCATCGACACTCATTACATCGTTACCGAGTTCGGAGCCGTGAATCTCAAGGGCCTGTCCTCGACCGAACGCGCGCTCAGACTGATCGAGCTCGCGCATCCCGAGTTCCGCGACGAGCTGACTCAAGCAGCCAAACATCTTCATCTGGTCTGAGGATAAAAGCGCATCGCCTAATCGAGTGCGCAGGACCCGCGCGGTCATCGAGGGTCTCACGACCTTCCACGTCAACTGAGAAGAGAGCGATCATGGCAAACACGGTGGCTGATCAATTCGCGCAAATCCTCATCGCAGCCGGAGTCAAACGGATTTATGGCATCGTCGGGGATAGCCTCAACGGCCTGACGGATTCAATTCGTCGCCAGGGCAAGATCGAATGGGTGCATGTCAGGCACGAAGAGGTCGCCGCCTTCGCCGCCGGCGCCGAGGCGCATCTGACCGGAGAGCTTGCGGTCTGTGCCGGCAGTTGCGGGCCGGGAAACCTGCATCTCATCAACGGCCTGTTTGACTGTCATCGCTCCCGCGTGCCGGTCCTTGCGATTGCCGCCCAAATCCCATCGAGCGAGATCGGCTCCGGATATTTCCAGGAGACGAATCCCGAGCAGCTGTTCAAGGAATGCAGTCACTATTGCGCGTTTGTGTCGGGTGCCAATCAGATGCAGCGCACGCTGGAGCTCGCGATCCGCCAAGCTGTCACCAATCGCGGCGTTTCCGTGGTCGTCATCCCCGGCGATGTCGCGTTACGGCCAGCCGCTGCGGCAGCGGATCCGAGAGCTGCGAATCTCCTGCCGGCCCGGCCTGCCGTGCCGGCGGCAAATGAGGCTTTGGATCAATTGGCTACGCTACTCAACGGGGACAGCCGCGTGACGATGCTGTGCGGCTCGGGCTGCCAAGGAGCGCATGATCAGATCGTGGCTCTCGCAGAGCGTCTCAAGGCGCCTATCGTTCACGCGCTGAAGGGCAAGGAATATGTCGAGTGGGAGAATCCTTACGACGTCGGCATGACCGGACTGATCGGCTTTTCGTCGGGTTATTACGCGATGATCGATTGCGACGTCCTGCTTATGCTCGGGACGGACTTCCCCTATCGGCAGTTCTATCCGCGCGGTTCGGGCGTCCGGATCGCCCAAGTCGATATGAGGGCGGAGGCCATCGGGCGCCGCGCATCGGTCGATCTCGCGGTGATCGGCGACGTACGCGCGACCATCGACGCGCTTCTGCCACGCCTCAAGGAGAAACGAGACGGTAGTCATCTCGACCAGGCGCGCGAACACTATCGCAAAGCGCGCAAAGGTCTCGATGAGCTTGCTCGTCCGGCCAGCGGCAAGACGCCGATTCACCCTCAGCAGATCGCCAAGGCGATCAGCGACCTGGCGGCCGAGGATGCGGTCTTCACCTGCGATGTCGGCCTGCCGACGGTCTGGGCAGCCCGTTACCTCGCGATGAACGGCAAGCGGCGGCTGGTCGGGTCATTCTGGCACGGCTCAATGGCCAATGCGATGCCACAGGCGATCGGCGCACAAAGCGCGTTTCCCGGCCGTCAGGTGATCTCGCTCTCAGGCGACGGGGGCTTCACCATGCTGATGGGCGACCTGCTGACGCTCGTGCAGCATCGCCTTCCGGCCAAGGTCGTGGTGTTCAACAACGGCGCACTCGGCTTCATCGAGCTTGAGCAAAAGTCCACGGGCTTCCTCGATTTTGGGACCGAACTCAAGAACCCGAATTTCGCGGCAATGGCCGAAGCCGTCGGTATTCGCGGCATTCGGATCGAAGACCCCGCCGAGGTCGAGGACGGAATCGCCGCTGCCTTCGCGCATGACGGTCCCGTTCTCGTCGATGCGGTCGTCAACCGGACGGAGCTTGCGATGCCACCCTCGGTCACCGTCGAGATGGCGAAGGGCTTCTCGCTATACATGGTGAAGGCGATCATGAGCGGTCGGACCGACGAGATCATCGATCTCGCAAAAA
Source organism: Bradyrhizobium sp. (assembly GCF_049512235.1). Classification (GTDB taxonomy): domain Bacteria; phylum Pseudomonadota; class Alphaproteobacteria; order Rhizobiales; family Xanthobacteraceae; genus Bradyrhizobium. The sequence continues at coordinate 6,264 of NZ_JBEKXH010000140.1, read as the reverse complement.
CCAATCTCTGGCGGTAAAGGCGCGACGCACCATGGATGTCACGGCGCTTCTACTCTCGCGGCTGCAATTCGCGTTCACTGTATCGTTTCACATCATCTTCCCGTCGTTTACGATTGGGCTGGTAGCTTGGCTCACCGTGCTGGAATCCCTTCATCTCGCGACGGGGCGCCTGACCTACCGCCTCTTGTTCGAGTACTGGCTCAAAATCTTCGGTGTGACTTTCGGATTCGGCGTTGTCTCCGGGATTGTCATGGCATTCGAGTTCGGCACCAATTGGAGCGAACTGTCCCGCATGTCGGGTCCGATCCAGGGGCCGCTGCTCATATACGAGACCTTCACCGCTTTTGCGTTGGAGGCGACTTTCTTCGGCGTGCTTCTGTTCGGCCGTCAGAGGGTTGCCCCCTGGTTCTATCTGTTTTCGACCGCGATGGTCGCCCTCGGCACCACGCTGTCGGCGTTCTGGATCATGATCAACAACAGCTGGATGCAGGTTCCGGTCGGCTATGTCGTCGAGAACGGCATGTTCGTGGCGAATGATTGGACCAAGATCATCTTCAACTCGGTGGTCTGGTCGCGCTTTCCGCACATGCTGCTTGCCGCTTACTTGACCGGCGCATTCTGCGTTGCTGCGACCGGCGCGTGGTATCTGCTGCGTGGCATGTTTGCCGCCCAGGCGAGGATCATGCTCCGCATGGGCCTGTATCTGGCCGCCGTGCTCGTGCCAATTCAGCTCTTCTTCGGACACCTCAATGGTGAATACGTTGTCCGTTACCAACCCTCGAAGATGGCTGCCATCGAGGCGCGATGGCACGACGAAGAGCCGGCATCCGAGGTACTGCTCGCGTGGCCGGACGTGGCAAATCGGCGCAATCGCTTCGCGATCACCTTACCCGCCCCCTTGGGCAGCTTGATCGACTCCGACAGTCTCCACGCCGCCGAAGTTGGGCTCGACAGCATTCCCGAAAGCGACTGGCCGCCGGTACTCGTTCCGTTCTTCAGCTTCAGGATCATGGTCGGCTGTGGCCTGCTCATGTTGGCCTTGGCCTGGGCCGGAACGTATCTGAGCCGAGACGGACGTCTCGAGCGCAATCGGCTGGTGCTTTGGGCAACGTTCTTCAGCTTCCCGCTGCCCTTTATCGCAACGTTGGCCGGCTGGTTCACGGCCGAGGTGGGACGCCAGCCCTGGGTGGTCTATGGCATGCTGAGAACTGCGGACGCGATGACGCCGTTCCTGACGACGCGGGCGGCGACGATTTCTCTCGTCGTCTTTTGCGCGATCTACACCTTCATCTTCGCGTTCGGCGTTTTCTACATCTACCGGCTACTGCGCGCGGGACCGGTCGGGCACCTCGTGCTGCCGCCCGCGACCGCCGTCCCCAACCGCCCCTTGTCGATCGTCCACGAGCCGGTCACTGCGGCCGCCCTTCGCGTTCCGGCGGGAGAATAAGCCATGGTCATGTTCTGGGTAACGCTCCTGGCCGTCAGCATTCTCATCTACGTGTTGCTGGACGGGTCCGACCTGGGCGTTGGCATGCTTTTTGGCGTGGCCTCCGACGAGGCGCGACGGCACGCCATGATGAGTGCAGTGGCGCCGGTCTGGGACGGCAACGAGACCTGGCTCGTCGTCTCGGGCGTGATCCTCTGGGGTGCCTTTCCGGTCGTCTATTCGATTTTGATGTCGGCGTTCTATCTTCCGGTCCTCTTGATGCTGGCGGGGCTGATCCTGCGCGGCGTCGCGTTCGAGTTTCGCTACAGGGCCGAGCGGCTACGCTGGATCTGGAGTGCAAGCTTTGCGGGAGGTTCGCTTGTCGCGGCGTTCACCCAGGGCTTGATGGTGGGCGCACTCGTGCAGGGTCTGCCGATCTCTGACGGCCGATATGTCGGCGGCGAATTCGGATGGTTCAGTCCCTTTGCGGTGCTTTGCGGCATCGGCCTATGTGTGGGCTATGCGCTGCTCGGCACCTGTTGGCTGGTGCGGAAATGCGAGGACGAGGTACGCGACGACGCCTATCGTATCATCCCTTATCTATCGGCGGCGCTGCTCGTCTTCCTGATCGTCGTGCTCGTCTATGCCATGGCCGATAACTTCAGGGTCATGACGCGGTGGCTCGACCGGCCCTTTTTGTTCGTCTTCCCCGCGGCCGGCATGTTAGCCGCAATCATGCTCGCCGCCAGCATTCAGCGCAGACAGGATGCACTGCCGTTCCTGATGGTTGCCGTCATTTTCGCGGCGGCCTTCGGCACGCTGGCGATCTCGTTTTGGCCCTACATGATTCCGTTTTCGATCACGGTCGAACAGGCGGCCGCCCCCAACTCGAGCCTTGCCTTCATGTTCTGGGGAGCGGGTCTCTTCGTGTTCCCGCTCATGCTGCTTTACACCGCGATCAGCCTGACCGTGTTCAGAGGCAAAGTCGTGACGTCGGCAAAACAGTGAAACGAGGGAGGCACACCATGAGCGCTGAACAAGTCAAAAGGAGCCCGCCCGCACGAGTAACATCGGCTGACTTTCGCAAGCGGGCACAACATTACCGGCTTGCCTCAGCTGTAACGGATATTCCGCGCGACGCGGCCATGTTCGACGAGCTCGCATCTATGTTCGATCAGATTGCGTGTCGCTTTGGCCGAGCAGAGGCGGCGGGACTAGCCCGATTACAATCCTCAATGTCTATCGCCGCCACAGCCTCGCCAGAAGGCGCAATAGCCCGATAGGAGACGAACCGATGCCCCTCGTTCGCGTTGAACTTCCTGCTGGCAAACCTGCCGAGTATCGAACGGCGGTGGGCGAAGCGATCCAGCAAGCCATGCATGCGGCTCTCAAGGTCCCGCTGGGAGAGCGATTCCACATCTTCACCGGGCACGCGCCCGGCGACCTTCTGATCGACCGGATCTACCTCGGCATCGAACGCTCCGCTGATGCGATCGTGGTTCAGGTGACGCTGAACGAAGGTCGTGATGCCGAAGTGAAGAGGGCCTTCTACAAAACCCTGGCGGACCGCCTGCACGAGCGCATTGGGCTGCGTCCGGAGGACCTTGTAATCAATCTCGTCGAAGTAAAACGCGAAAACTGGTCGTTCGGCAGCGGTGAGGCGCAGCTCGCCTGACGTAGACAACTTTGCGCCCCGCCATTCTTCAAAGGAGAGATGTGATGATACGATGTGTGCGGATCTGGACGGCAAGGGATGGTAACTCGCTATTCGAGGAAGGGACGATCGATCTTCCAAAGGGTGAGCGCGGCGATATTCTCGGCGACAAGATCGTGTCGTCGAGCATTTCGTTCCGCGAGACCATGTCGGGCGGCACCTTTGCCCCGCATGACGCGCCGGCCCGCCAGTTCGTCATCACCCTATCCGGTACGCTTGAGTTCAAGACGTTCAAGGGCGAGATCTTTACGATCCGTCCCGGCGACATCTTGCTGGCCGAGGATACAACCGGCACCGGGCATAGCTGGCGGCTCGTCGACGACCAGCCCTGGCGTCGTGCCTACGTAATTCTGGCACCCAACGTCGCGGTTCCCTTCCGCAAAGCGGATCACTGATCTTGGACGATGCGGTTCATCTCATCACCGTCAATCACCTCACTGCATCCAACGCGTTCAACCTCATCAGAGGAGAAATCACATGCCCACCACCCCGGACAATCCTGACGTCGTTCTGATCGGCGCCGGTATCATGAGCGCGACGCTCGGGACCTTCCTGAAGGAGCTCGAACCGTCGCTGACGGTCGCCATGTTCGAGACGCTTGACGACTGCGCACGGGAGAGCTCGGAGGGCTGGAATAATGCTGGAACCGGCCACGCCGCCAATTGCGAGCTGAATTACACACCTCAGCGCAAAGACGGTAGCGTTGATATCTCCAAGGCGCTCGAGGTCAATACCGAGTTCGACCTGTCGCGCCAGCTCTGGTCGTACCTAGTCAAAAAGGGCGCAATCTCCGACCCGCGCGCTTTCATACACCCGTGCCCGCACATGAGCTTTGTCTGGAGCGCTGGTAATGTCGCGTTCCTGCGCGAGCGCTTCAAAGAAATGTCCGCTCACCACTGCTATTACGGCATGGAGTACAGCGAGGACCGCACCAGGATTGCGGAATGGGCGCCTCTGATCATGGACGGGCGGGGTGACCAAGAGCCGTTCGCGGCAACCCGCATCATCACCGGCACCGACGTCGACTATGGCGCCCTTACTCATCTGCTCGTCAAACACCTGTCCGATCAGCCCGGCTTTCACCTTCACTATAATCGCGAGGTTGTTGGTCTGGACCGCGAAGACAACGGGCGCTGGCGCGTATCGGTCAAGGACACCAATGATGGGGGCCTCGTAACCGTGTCGGCCAAATTCGTCTTTATCGGAGCAGGCGGTGGCTCCCTGCCGCTGCTGCAGAAGTCGAGAATCCCCGAGGGCAAAGGTTATGGCGGATTCCCCGTCAGTGGCATTTGGCTGCGCTGCGATGTCGACGCCGTCAGTCAACGCCATCATGCCAAGGTCTATGGCAAGGCCGCCTCGGGCTCGCCTCCAATGTCGGTGCCGCACCTCGACACACGCATCATCGGCGGCAAACACTCGCTGCTGTTCGGCCCTTACGCAGGATTTTCCACGCGCTTCCTCAAGCGAGGTGCAATTACCGACCTGTTCACGTCACTGAGCTTCGACAACATCATCCCGCTGCTCGACGTGGCACGCGACAATATCGAGTTGTCGGAATATCTCATTGGCCAGGTCCTGCAGAGCTCGAGCCATCAGTTTGCGACCTTGAAGCAGTTCTTCCCGCGCGCCGTGAAGACCGATTGGAAAGAGGCCGTCGCCGGGGTACGTGTGCAAACCATAACGCCGCACCAGAGCAAGGGTTGGCCCCATCACGAGGTAGGGGATCTTGAGTTCGGCACCGAGCTGGTGGCGGCGAAAGACAAGTCGATCGTGGCGTTGCTGGGTGCTTCGCCGGGAGCCTCTACGGCTGCGTCCATCTCGATCGACGTGCTCAAGAAATGCTTTGGAAACGAGCTGACCGAAGGCGCCTGGTTACCTCGGCTAAAGGCGATCATCCCGACATACGGGATTGATCTCAAGACCGACGCGGACGCTTGCCGGCGCGCCCGCGCCGAAACCGCGCTAGTGCTCAAGATCAACGACATCTCAGCAGCTCCGGATCCGCAGCGTCCGCCGGCTCGCGAGAAAGATCCTGCCCATCGGTAGCTTTACGCAACAATCCCGGGAGAGATCCATGGTCGAGATGAGAAAAGAGACCGATAGCCTCGGAGTGGTCGAGGTGCCGGCGAACAAGCTATGGGGAGCACAGACCCAGCGCTCGCTCGAGCACTTCAGTATCGGCACGGATCTGATCCCCCGCGAGATGATCACCTCCTACGCCATCCTGAAGAAGGCCGCCGCCACCGCGAACCACACCGGCAAGCGGCTTGACGATCGGCGATATAAACTGATCGTTCAGAGTTGCGACGAAATCCTCGCCGGCCAGCACCGCGACGTGTTTCCGTTGCATGTCTGGATGACGGGCAGCGGCACTCAGTTCAATATGAACGTCAACGAGGTGATCTCGAACCGTTGCTGCCAGCTCGCGGGGACCCCTCTCGGCAGCCACGCCCCGGTTCATCCCAACGATCACGTCAACATGGCGCAGTCCTCGAACGACTCGTTTCCGTCGGCCATGTATATCGCCGCGGCCGTCAACACCAAACAGCGCCTTGTTCCCGCGGTCACCGCGCTACGCGACGCGATTGCCACGAAATCGCAGGCATGGAGTGACATCGTCAAGATCGGGCGAACCCACATGCAGGACGCAACGCCGCTAACCTTGGGCCAGGAATGGTCCGGGTACGCCGGAATGTTATCGGACGATCTAGACCGGATTGAAGCAGCCCTGCAAGGCGTGTATCGCCTGGCACTCGGTGGCACGGCGGTCGGAACCGGCATCAACTCGGCACCGGGCTTTGCCGAGGCGGCGGCTGCCGAGATTGCCGAGCTCACCGGGCTGCCGTTTATCACCGCGCCGAACAAATTCACTGTGCAGGGCTCCCACGACGCGCTGGTTCAGCTGTCCGGAACGCTGCGCACGTTGGCGGTGTCGCTCTACAAGATCGCAAATGATATTCGCCTCATGTCATGCGGACCGCGCGCCGGATTTGCGGAATTGGAAATCCCGGAGAATGAGCCGGGCTCCTCGATTATGCCGGGCAAGGTCAATCCGACCCAGTGTGAAGCGCTGACAATGATTGCCGTGCAGGTTATGGCCAATGACGTCGCGGTAGGCTTCGGT
>NZ_JBEKXH010000139.1:0-14236 GCF_049512235.1 Bradyrhizobium sp. | reverse complement strand
CGTCGCCTGGCTCATGACGACGCGGCCCTCGGCGACGGCCGTGCGTTCGGTCACGGGCTTTTCGGAAACGTCGACCATCCGCGCTTCGCCGGTAGTGTCGATATGGCTGAGGGTGGGCTGCCCCGCAGGTGATTTGGGCGCCATGAACTAACCCGTGCCGGTGGCGCCGACGGCGTCGGAGCGCGACAGCAGCCTCCGGGTCGCCGCCGCCACGTCGGCCTGCCGCATCAGGCTTTCGCCGACCAGGAAGGTCGAGATGCCGGCCCGCTCAAGCCGCGCCAGATCGGCAGCGCTGAAGATGCCGCTTTCACCGACCATCAGGCGATCCCGGGGGATCAATGGCGCCAAGGCCTCGCTGGTCGCAAGCGTGGTCTCGAAAGTGCGCAAGTTACGGTTGTTGATCCCGATCATCGGCGAGCGGAGTTTCATGGCGCGATCGAGCTCTGCGCGTTCGTGGATCTCGATCAGCACGTCCATGCCATAGCCAAGGGCCGCAGCCTCGATATCGACGGCCGCGGCGTCGTCGAGCGCGGCCATGATGATCAGGATGCAGTCGGCGCCGTGGGCGCGGGCCTCCACCACCTGATAGGGGTCATAGTTAAAATCCTTGCGCAGCACCGGCAAATCGGTGGCGGCGCGGGACGCCACCATGAAGTCGAGATGACCCTGAAAGGACGGCGCGTCGGTCAGCACCGACAGACAGGCCGCGCCGCCGGCCTGATAGGCTCTTGCGAGCGCCGGCGGATCGAAATCGGCGCGGATCAGGCCCTTGGAGGGCGAGGCCTTCTTCACTTCGGCAATCAGCGCGTATTCGCCTCGGTTAAGTTTTTTGCGAATGGCCCGGACAAAACCCCGCGGCGGCGACGCAGTCTTTGCCTGGGCCTCGAGCTCGGCCCATGGCCGGGCGCGCTTGGCGGCGGCGATCTCCTCGCGCTTGTAGCTCTCGATCCTGGTCAGGATGTCGGACATGGCGGGCGCTTTCGGATCAGCCGTTGGAAACCGCGATCAGGTGCTTCAGCCTGGCTGCCGCCGCACCGCTGTCGATCGATTGGGTGCCGAGCGCCACGCCTTGCTTCAAATTGCCGGCGCGGCCAGCCACGATCAGCGCTGCCGCGGCGTTCAGCAAGGAGATATCCCGGAACGGGCTCGGCATCCCGTCGAGCACGCTCTGCAAGGCGATCGCATTGGCATTGGCATCGCCGCCCTTGAGCGCATCGCCGCCGACGCGCGTCAGACCCGCTTGTTCCGGGGTCACCTCAAAGCTGCTGATGGTACCGTTCTCGAGCGCCGCGACGAAGGTCGGGCCGGTCAGGGTGATTTCGTCGAGGCCGTCGGAGCCGTGCACCACCCAGGCGCTCTCGGAGCCGAGGTTCTTGAGCACCTGGGCCAGCGGCTGCACCCATTGTCTTGAAAATACCCCGACCATCTGCCGCTTGACGCCGGCCGGGTTGGACAGTGGCCCGAGCAGATTGAAGATCGTGCGGGTTGCGAGCTCGACCCGGGTCGGACCGACGTTCTTCATGGCAGGATGGTGCGATGGCGCGAACATGAAGCCGATGCCGGCTTCCCTGACGCAACGGGCGACCTGGTCCGGCTTGATGTCGATCCTGACCCCGAGCGAGGACAGCACGTCGGCCGCGCCCGAGCGCGACGACAGGGCGCGATTGCCATGCTTGGCCACGGGCACGCCGGCGCCCGCGACGATGAATGAGGCGCAGGTCGAGACGTTGACCGAACCGGAGCCGTCGCCGCCGGTGCCGACCACGTCGACGGCATCGGCCGGAGCGTCGACGCGCAGCATCTTGGCGCGCATCGCCGATACCGCGCCGGTGATTTCGTCGACGGTTTCGCCGCGGACGCGCAGCGCCATCAGCAATCCGCCCATCTGCGAGGGCGTCGCCTCGCCGGACATCATGCTGTCGAAGGCGGATGCCGCCTCGTCGCGCGACAGTGTCGCGCCGGTGGCTACCTTTCCGATGATAGATTTGAGGTCGTCCATCAGGTGCTTTCAGAACCAACGCAAAAACCGAGCCCTCATGGGTCACGCTCAATTATTATTGGCGCCTGTGATCTGCGCCAAGGCAGCCTGATTGATCGAGGTACCGATATCGGATTCGAGCCTGGTGACGTATTCGGCGAGCTGCTCGTCGGTCAGGCTGCGCTCGAGGCTCTGCTTCAGCTTCTTGATGTCGTCCGAGGCGAAGTCGATGGCGGGCGCGCTGACGTCGGTGACGCGGAACACGATCTGTTCACCGGCGCCGGTGCCGGCGGTCTGTCCGGCGGCGTCCTTGGCGGTGCGAAACGCGGCCGCAATCGCGCTGGCAGGCAGGCCGGGCAGCGAGGCATCGCGTTTGAATCCGGCGGCGGTCTCGACTTTCAAACCATCGCCTGCCGCGACATCGGCAAGCTTGCCGCCCTGCTCGAGTTTCTGAACCATCTCGGTGGCCTTGGCCCGGAGCCGGCTGGCAATCTGGTCCTCACGCCATCTCGCCTCGACCTGCTCCTTGACCTCGTCAAGGCTGCGCTCGCGCGAGGGCGTGATGCCGAGCACGTCGTACCAGACACTGCCGCCCTGGAACGCGATCGGGTCGTTGTCGACGCCGATATCGCTGTTGAAGGCTTGCGATACGACGTCGATGCCGCGGGGAATATCGGGGGCCAATTGGCCGTTGGGGAGACGGCCGGAACGGTCGACGGCGTCGATGGTCACGGGGTTCAGTCCGAGTTTCTTCGCAGCCTCGATGACACTGGCGCCGCCGCCGCGTTCGTCTTCCATCTTGTCGCGCAGATCGGCGACCGTTTTGCGCGCCCGTTCGGCGGCAATTTCCCTCTTCAGGCCGGGGGCCAAGCTTTCATACGATGGCTGGACCGCCGGCTCGATCTTGCCGATCTTGACCAGCGCCACGCCGAACTCGCCTTTGATCGGCTGGCTGACCTCGCCTGTGGGCAGCGAAAAGGCGGCGTCGGCGACCGCGGGATCGATGATCGCGGATTTCGCGATCAGGCCGAGCTCGAGATCGGATGGTTTGAGATTGCGCTCCTTGGCCAGATCGTCGAACGACAATCCGGCCGCGATGCGGTTGCGCGCCGCGCCGGCTTCTTCCTCGTTCGGAAACACCATCTGCGAGACCTCACGCTTTTCGGGCGTTCCGAGCTTGTCGCGGCGCTGGTCGAACAGCTTCCTGGCATCGTCGTCGGAAACCTCGGTCCACTTTCCGATCTGTTCCGGCGTGACCGCGACGAAGGCAATCTTGCGGTATTCGGGCGCGCGGAACTGGGTCTTGTGATCGTCGAAATAGGCGGCCAGCGCCTCCGGCGATGGCGGTTCGATGGTTCCCGCCTGGGCGGCGTCAAGCTTGACGTATTCGATGCCCCGCTGCTCGTTCTGGTAGCGGCTGAGCGCCTCGATCATCACTTTCGGCGGTTCGATACCGGCCGAGATGGCGCCGGCGACCTGACGCCGCAGCGACGACTTGCGCAGGTCGGCAATGTAGCGCTGCTCGGTGAAGCCGAACTGCCGGATCGAGGCCTGGAAGCGTGCCGGATCGAAGGCGCCGTTGGCTGCCTTGAAATTGGGATCGCTGAAGATGAAGCGCATGGTCTCGGCGTCGGACTGTCCCAATCCCAGCCGTCGCGCTTCTTCGTCGAGCGCTGCCTCCGCAATGGTTTGCTGCAGCACCTGGCGGTCGAGCCCGAAGGCGCGCGCCTGGTCCGGGGTCAACGGGCGGCCGATCTGGCGGCCGATCTGCTGCAGCCTGTCGGTGTAGAGCTGGCGAAACTCGTTGATCGAAATCTCGGTGTGGCCGATCGTGGCGAGCGTCGACTGTCCGAAGCCCCGGAAGATATCGGCGATGCCCCAGATGCCGAAACTGACGATCAGGACGCCCATCACCACGGCCATGATGGTCTTGCCGAGCCAGTTTGATGAGGCTTTCCGCATTCCTCGAAGCATGGGTCCAACTTCTATCTGAAAGCCAAGAGGCTGATTTGGCTAGCTTTATTGCGGGTTCCCGCCCGCCCTTCAGCGTGAGGTGCGGGAATAGATGTTCTATTTCCGGTCCCGGTACGGTCTAGCTTGCCGATGGCCCCCGCTGCAAGCCTGCTGCGATTGGCGTTTTCGTTGCAGGGCGCCGACATCCCTCGCGACCAGCCGAGATGCCCTCCATCTCGCGCTCGGTCGCTCCGTCCCGAAGAATCGGATCATCAAGACGCTCGCCTGATATTGTCGGGCAATCAATCGATAGTCGTTGCCCTTTATGTTGAAAACGACCCGGCCGGCTTTCAGAATGCTCGCCTTCGGATAAGAGGCCTTAACGTCTTCGGGATTGCGCCACTCGGCGCGGGTGACAATGTCCAGCCAGGCACCATATTGCGATCTTGTGCGCTTCGCCATTGATGCGCGGGGACATTAACACTCCTGTGCGGATGATCCGGCTCCTTGGTCAGAATGCCGGTCTGCAAGCAACGCGCTGAAGCCGACAAATGTCTCGTGCAAGCCTGTGCTCACGCGCGCTTGCGTTTTGTCGCTACCCGAACAGGACGCCCCGAGCCTTTCGGCTGACCGGCACCCGCCGTGAACCGGATTTTGCCGCCCTTCAGATTGGCGCGCAGCATTTCATTGATCCGCGTTTGCCAACCAGGCCCGGTTGCGCGCAGCGCCATCACGACGTCGGAATCCAGCCGCAGCTTCACGGGCTGCTTCGGATTTTCCAGCTTCGGCCGCCCTGGTCTGTTCTTGAACTGCGACAGGATCTCCGGCGGCAATTCTTCTGCCGGTCGCGACTTCGCGAAGTCCTTTCTGGTCCACTCCGGATTGTCGTCGTGGATGGAGGGGTCAAATTTCGTCTTGGGGGACATGACGTTTCATCTCCTTGGCGTGGGCGCGGCGAAGGCTGATCGGGCGTACCTTGCCGTCGCGAATGGTGAAGGCGAGATAATAGGCAACGCCATCGATATGGCCCCAAGCGCGATACCGGGTCTCGCCGTAGTCGAACCGGTCATCGATCATGAAGCGGGCAATCACCATCTCCTTGGCACGGGCCAGCGAAATACCGTGGTCGGCGATATTGCTGGCGTCCTTGGCGGGGTCGAAGGCGCTGCCCATATCAATAAATGTACACCCACGAACTATTTGGTTCAATCGCGCCTCTCTGCGCTACGACACCTGACGAGACGCGCGCTTGCAATTTTCGGCACGACCCCTATAGTAGGCAATATAACTACATCATGGAGTCCGTCATGGAGGAGGCCGTTTCGGCCGCGGATGCCAATCGCAGGTTCTCGCTCCTGCTGCGCGGGGTTCGGGAGGGGCGCAGCTATGTCGTGACCAGCCACGGAAAGCCCGTCGCGCGGCTCATCCCCGCAGGCAAGCATGAGGGCGTGGCGACCAGCGCGCGTTCAACGCTGCTGTCGCGTCTTGAACAGCAGCCCGTTATCCATGCTGGGCGATGGACGCGCGATGAACTCTACGAGGACGACCGGTGAGGATCGCGTTCGATACGAACGTGCTCGCCTATGCGGAAGGCATCAATGGGGCCGAGCGGCGTGATGTCGCTCTGAACCTCATTCGCCGATTGCCGCAAGAGGCTGCCGTCGTCCCGGTGCAGGTCCTTGGCGAGCTTTTCAGCCTGCTCGTCGGCAAAGGCGGAAAGTCGCGAAGCGACGCCCGCGATGCCCTGTTGAGTTGGCGCGATACATTCTCCGTTGTGGAAACCTCGCCCGAGGTCATGCTGGCGGCAGCCGATCTCGCGACCGACCATCAACTGGGAATATGGGATGCGGTCATCCTGTCGGCCGCGTCGCAAGCGGGTTGTCGTCTGCTTTTGTCCGAGGACCTTCACGAAGGCTTCACCTGGGCCGGAGTGACCGTGGTCAATCCATTCTCCTCGCGGCGGCACGCCCTGCTGAATGCGCTGTTGGCGGAGGATGCCGAGTAGCCAGAACGTCAGGCAGCCGTCGCTCTCGCGAGCGCGGCCGACTCGCCGATCACGCGATCACCGACACAACGAAAAATGAAGCCGTGATGGAATATACCACCTCTGGTGGTGTTTTTCTCTCACGGCGAGCGTGACTCATCCTCACCAATCGCCGACTGCCCAAGCGCCTGCGTTTTGTTTTCCGATCGCCTCAAATGAGACTGGCTCACGGTCCCCATCGATCGTGGAGCTCGACCGAAACAGCACACGAGCCGAGCGGACCGCGTGAACGAGGCTGTTTGCGCGGCCGCCAAGCATACCACAACTTCCAATCTGACAGGGGAATGTCATGAACGCGATGAAGCCATTCGTAGGTTTGACAAGCCGTCGTTCGATGTTGCGCGGCGGAGTGGTGGGCCCGGGACTCATGGGGGCCGCGGCCGGATTGCTGCTGCTCGGCACGACGGGTGTCCTCGCCGAGGACGAAGCAACTTACGTCCAAACCAATCTGGTCTCGAATGTCGTTGGCCAGGCCACGACGACGGATCCCAATCTGCAGAACGCTTGGGGCGTCGCCAATGCGCCCAACAGCCCGCTCTGGATTTCCGACAACAACGACGGCCTGTCGACGCTCTACGACGGCAATGGAAATATCATACCGCTGGTGGTGAAGATTCCGGTGCCGCCCGCCACGACCCCGCCCGCGGCACCCACCGGCATGGTATGGAATCCCAATTCGGGGAACCAGTTCCTGATCCCCAACACCCAATCCGGAGCCATCTTCATCTGGGATACTGAGAACGGCACCATTGCCGGATGGAACCCGGCGGTCAGCGCGACCAATGCCGTCATCATTGTCGACAACTCCAATGGCGGTAGGAACGGCGCGGTCTATAAGGGGCTTGCATTCGGCACCAACGTCAAGGGCAACTTCCTGTTTGCCACCAACTTCCGTGCCGGCACCGTGGAAGCCTATGACATCAATTTCAAGCTGACGACGCTCGACGGCGCCTTTACCGATCCACAGATACCTGCGGGCTTCGCGCCGTTCGGCATCGCCAACGTCGACGGCGATCTGTTCGTCACCTATGCACGGCAGAACGCCAACAAGGACGACATCGTCCCCGGCCCGGGCGAGGGCTTCGTCGACGTATTCAGCACCGACGGCGAGCTGCTGCGACGCTTCGCTTCCCGCGGCGTCCTCAACGCGCCTTGGGGCGTCACCCGCGCGACCTTCGGCTTCGGCCGGTTCAGCGGCGACATCCTGATCGGCAATTTCGGCAATGCCGGCCAATTTGCCGGGTGGATCAACGCGTTCGACAACCGCGGCGGGCTCGAGGGTGAACTGCGCAACCAGCGGGGCCAGCCGATTGCGATCGACGGCCTATGGTCGCTGGTTTTCGGCACCTTCCGGAACTCCGACGGTGATACGCTCTATTTTACCGCTGGCCCCGACAATCAGACCAACGGCCTGTTCGGCAAGATCACGCCTGCGGGTGATCGGGACGATGTGGCCGCCGCCAACTAGCCGGGGCTTCAAGACGCGAGCGGCAGAGCGCTGCGGATCGATCATCGCCTGATCGCCCGCGCGCTGCTGTCGTCCGTCGGCCGCAGCATCGAGCTCAATCCGGTTCGCGCGCGCATGCTGCGCCATCCGCGCGAGTGGCGCCGGTCGAGCTATCGCGCGCGAGTGTAATTCTGCTGACCCCAAACTTGACCCAAACTTGTCACCGGGAATTGCTCTCCGGCCTGATCGCGGTCGGAATTCTATTCATCGGGTCGCGCTTTCTGTGGCACCCCGCTGCCGCATCACATGACTTCGGCATCCCCAATTCTCCATCGCCGTCGACCGGCTTTACCGGATGGCTGGCTGTGAAGGGCGTCAGAGACATCGTGTCCGGCCTCTTTGTCTTCCTGCTCATGGCGAGCGGACCGCCGCGCTTGCTCGGCAAATTCATGCTTGTGGCGAGCCTCATCCCAATGGGCGATGCGGCGATAGTCCTTCGATCGGGCGGAAGCAGAACAGCCGCGTTCGGCATTCATGGCCTTTCGGCGCTGGTCATCATCGCAGCTGCCGCAAGCCTCATCGGCGCAGCCAATTGATAGGAGCTGACCGTGCCGATCCCGGCCCGCGAAGCGCGGTAGAGTGCGGGCCTGTTCACGGTCGTCGCGGGTTCATTGCTCTATCCCGCTTCGCTCGAGGTCGACCATGCGCACGATCATTGCGCGGTGAGGCTCGAAGGGCAGATCCTGAAATCCCCATCGGCCATAGAATGCGCGCACGGAATCGTCGATCGGGTGTGTGATAACACCGAAGCTGCCGATCTCTCGGGAAGCTCTGAGCGCCGTGCGCAGTGCGAAGAGAAGGAGCGAACGGGCGTGGCCCTTTCCTTGATGATCCCTGTGGATCGCAAGTTGGCCGAGCAGTGTCGCCGGCACCGGGTCGGGTTTGTTGCGCTGCTGTGACTTCGGCAAGAATGCCCGCTCGATCTGCGCGGCGCTCAGGGTTACGTAACCGATGATCGCGGCCGTGGCGGCGTCGCAGATGACATTGGTGCGCGAGATGCCGACGGTATGGTTGGCCCAGGCGTGGCGCTGGAACCAGTGGTTCAACGACTCCCGGCCGCAATCAAATCGGGCACGATCGTCTGTCTCAGAAAGCGGACGCGGTAGCGTTACTTCTGCCACGTTGGCGTCGTGCGCGCGAGGTCCTTGAGCCCGGCAATCTCTTCCGGCGGACGGTTCGCCCAAGCCTCGAACGCTTCCCAGTCCTTGGCCGGGATGGTGACGATCCGCCGCTCAAGGATGTCGGCCTCGGCCGCGTCGAGGGCCTTGCGCCGGATAAAGTCGCTGAGGCTGGTGCGCGCCAAACTCGACGCGGCCTCAAGGAGGGCGCGCTCTTCCTCGTTGACCCGCACGCTCAGCACCAAGGTGGTCACGGCACCTCCTCCTATGGACTCTATCGTACGATGGTCGTACACGTATGACAATGGCATACATCGGGTACCGCAAGCAATCCCGATGATGGCGGCGTCGCGGCCGCCGAGGACTGTCCCGGAGACGACACCCCCGGCAGTGGGTCGAGGTCTGGAACAGCCGATCCGGACCGTCGAACGCGTATTGTAGGCTGCGAAGCCACTCGGTTAGCATCGCCTTGCCCGCGATGGTCAACACCCCGTCGGCGATCTTCGCCTCGGCTCGCCACCATTCGCGATAGGTGCCGTAGCATGCCGAGTCGCCATGCGCGAAAATCACATCCGCACGCCCGTCGGCCTTTACGCGCTCGACCACCAGGACAGTCCTGATGTCGTCGCCCCAAGTTCCGATCCACGCGCCGTGAAAGCGCGCGATCTCGGGCGGCACGTCGGGCGCCGGTGTCTCCATCGTTCGATCCACTCTGGCATCTTCGATCCGAATAAGCTGACCTTCAAGGATTTGACAATTGTCATTGTAAGATGGCTTGTTAGATGAGCGCCTTGTGGCGGAGTGAAACATGACCGGGGAACGCCATACGCTTCGCAGCGAAGAGGTCACCGCGACGATCGCGGCCGATGGCGCGGAGTTATGCTCCCTGCAAAATGCGCAGCGACTTGAATTGCTGTGGCAGGCTGGACCGGCCTGGCCACGCCACGCGCCCCTGCTGTTTCCGATCGTGGGCCGGCTCAAGAACGATCAATTGAGGCATCGGGGAAAAATCTATCCGATGACCCAGCATGGCTTCGCCCGGGATCAGCCTTTCAACTGGGCCAAACGCGGGCCGACCTGCTGCACGCTGATTCTGACGGACAGTGCGACGACGCGCTCCCGTTATCCCTTCGCCTTTCGGCTGGCGGTCAGCTACACTTTGAAAAATGCCGATCTGGAAGTAACACTTGAAATCACCAATACCGGCGAGGAGATGCTGCCGGCCTCGATTGGCGCCCATCCGGCATTCAATTGGCCGCTGCTTGCCGGATTGGAGAAGGAGGCTTACGGGCTTACATTTTCCGATGAGGAGCCTTCACCCATTCGGCGGTTGAAAGGCGGCCTCCTGAAGGCGGAGAGCCAAACAACGCCCATTCGAGGTCGGCGCCTCTCGCTTTCAGAGCGACTTTTCGACGAAGATGCGGTCATCCTGGACCGACCTGCGAGCCGGTCGGTTCGCTATGCCGCCTCGCGCGGTCCATCGATCGATATCTGCTGGGAAGGATTTCGTGAACTCGGCGTGTGGTCGAAGCCCTCGGGCGCCCCCTTTCTCTGCATCGAGCCCTGGCACGGGTATGCCAGCCCGGAAACGTTCGATGGCGAGTTTGCCGACAAGCCCGGCGTCATGCATATCGCTCCCGCCGCAAAACGATCTCTGAATTATCGGATCCGGGCCGGCTGAGGCGGCGATGGTGGCGTCGCAGGCATTTTCATTGCGGCGCGAACCTGACAGGAAGAGCTTATTCGGATCTGCTAAAGATTTAAACTAAGATGTAGAAGACGTTGTCGGCGGCGTCGCCCTGCTCGAACACGTTCCGGCTTTTGTCGAACCGAAGGACTTCTTTACCGGGTCCGACTCCGGCGAGAAACATCTGCGCGTCAAAGGCCTGCCGCTACTGCAAGCTCTGCAAGCGAAGGCCGGGTTGCCCACGAACTGACGCTGCTTCCCGGATGCTCGTTGCAATCATAAATAGCGTTCCCTATTGACAAAACTGAGGCGAGAAGCGCAAAGTATTGCTGCGGTTGGGTTAATCGATCTGGTTTGTGACGATCGATTTGTCGCTGCCCCGATTGTCGCCAGGGTAGGATTATTTTTAATCCCTTGCGTTCTCGTTCGTCTATCAATTCGGCTGGCGGACCACCGTATGCTTGACAGTATCTGAGTTGGAGACGGGGGCGGCATCTGTTTGCATCGCTTTCCCATTCTGAGCTTGAGCGGTTGGGGGATCCATGAGGACTGTTTATCCCATCGTTTCGCGTCAGCGCTCTTACTGGAGTTCGACCGCCGCTACTGCGGCCCTCGGTCTGACAATGCTCGCTCCGGCATCCTCCGTTCATGCCCAGACGCCGCCGCTGGGAACGGTGGCAACCTTTGCGGTGCTTGCCGGTTCAACTATCGCGAATGTCGGCCCAACGGTCCTCAGCGGAACTGCCACGGACCCCGGTAACCTCGGCCTCAGCCCGGGGAATGCGGTGGGCGGATTTCCCCCGGGTCTCTTGACCGGTCCGGGAGCGACGATCCACATCAGCGACGCGATCGCGGTCCAGGCTCAGATCGACCTGACGAATGCTTACAATTTTCTGGCAAGCCGGCCGACAACGGCGAACCTGACGGGTCAGAACCTCGGCGGACTGACGCTGACACCGGGGGTCTATAGTTTTGCCACGGCGGCTCAGTTGACGGGATCGCTCACCCTCAACGGCCTCGGCAACCCCAACTCGGTTTTTATCTTCAACGTCGGGAGTGCGCTGACCACGGCGAGCGCTTCGGCGGTCGACCTGGTGAACGGTGCGCAAGGCGGTAACGTATTTTGGAGGGTCGGCAGCTCCGCGACACTCGGCGCGACCACATCCTTCGTCGGCGATATCCTCGCCAACACCAGCATCACACTGAATACCGGCGCCAGGATCACCTGCGGCGCCGCCTGGGCGAGCACCGGCGCGGTGACGCTGGATACCAATACGATCGCGCTGTGCGATCTCATTGCCGCCGCGGCCGGTGGCGGCAATGGTGGTGGTGGCGGCGGCGGCGGGGTTGTTCTCGGTCCCACCGGTGTCCCGCTGATCGCGTCTTTGCTGCCAACCCAGGCTAATGATGGTCAACGCGCGGTGGCAAATGCCATTGATACCTTCGTCGCCACGGGGGGCGCGCTGCCGGCCGGCTTTCTGGGCCTTTTCAACCTGTCGCCGACAAATCTGGCGAACGCGCTGACGCAGCTCGAGGGGGAGACCGGTACGGGCTTCGCTCAAGCCGGTGTGCAGGCGATGAACTCGTTCCTGTCGCTGGTGACCAATCCCTATGCGGACCGCGGCTTCGCACCGGAGGGTCCGCCACCGCGGCCGGCGCTGTATTACAAGACCGCGGTTTACAAGGCGAAAAACCAAATCGTGGCCGATCCGCGCCGATGGAATATTTGGGCCGCGGGCTATGGAGGCCAAAGCAATTTGAACGGCTATGCCGCGGCCGGAAGTCACGATCTGACGGCGCGAGCCTACGGCTTCGCGACCGGCCTCGACTACCGCCTCACGCCCTTCAGTGTCGTCGGCTTCGCGTTAGGAGGAGGCGGCACCAATTTTGGGTTGGCCAACGGCCTCGGCGGTGGACACAGCGACATGTTCCAGGCAGCCGTTTACGGTTTGACACGTGTCAATGCCGCCTATGTGTCGGCGGCGATCGCCTATGGTTGGCACCAGGCATCGACCGACCGGATTGTGAGCGTGGCGGGCCTCGACCAATTGACGGCAGACTTCTCCGCCAACAATATCGGCGGCCGGATCGAGGGCGGTTATCGTTTCGCCCTTCCAGGCGTTCTCGACCTGACAGGATTTGGACTTACCCCTTACGCAGCCGTGCAAATGCAGGCCTTCCACACCCCGTTCTACAGTGAGACCGCCGTCTCCGGCTCTTCGATTTTTGCGCTGAATTACGACGCCCATAACACAACCGTCATCCGCACCGAGCTCGGCGCCTGGTTCGACCGGCCGCTCGCGCTCGACGACGGCGCAGTCCTGTCGCTGCGCAGCCGCGCCGCCTGGGCGCACGACGAATGGTCTGGCCTGCAATACAGCCTTGGCTTCCAGTCGCTGCCGGGATCGAGCTGGACCGCGACGGGAGCCCCGCCGGCCCGTGATCTGCTGCTCGCCTCGGCCGTCGCCGAGGTTAGTTTCAAGAACGGTATCTCGCTCGCCGGCAAGTTCGATACGGAATCGAGCCCACACTCGCAGACCTATACCGGCACCGCACGGCTGCGCTATAGCTGGTGAATTTGCCAGAGCCGATGTGAAAGGGTTTGATGTCACTCACATCGGTCCCTCGCCGAGGGCCTTGGCTACGTTGCGGAAGCGGTCGAGCGCGGTCTCCGGGCTTTCGACGATTTCGGCGGCGACCTCGTCGGGCGGCGGCAGCAGGTCGGGATCGTCTGCTAGCCCATCCATAACCGAAAATATGCGAGAATTCAGATATGACCGACATCATCCGGCCGCTGATCGCCGGCAACTGGAAAATGAACGGCCTCAAGGCCTCCGCGGCCGAATTCGAGGCCATGCTGGCGGGCGCGCCCAGTGTGGCCGCCAAGGCCGACCTTCTGGTTTGCCCGCCGGCGACCCTGATTGCCGCCTTTGCGGACAAAGCGCGCGGCGCCAAGAGCCTCGCGGTCGGCGCCCAGGACTGCCATCCCGGGGCGTCGGGCGCCCATACCGGTGATATTTCAGCAGAAATGCTGGCGGATGCCGGCGCCAGCGCCGTCATCGTCGGCCATTCCGAGCGGCGCGCCGATCACGGCGAAAGCGACCTCATGGTGCGCCAGAAGGCGCAAGCCGCCTGGCGCGCCGGCCTCACCGCGATCGTCTGCATCGGCGAAACCCGGCAGCAGCGCGACGCCGGGCAGACCCTGGATATCTGCCGTGGCCAGCTCGATCTCTCGCTGCCGGATCAGGCCAAACCGGACAATCTGGTGGTGGCCTATGAGCCGATCTGGGCGATCGGCACCGGCCTCACCCCGACTGTTGGAGATATTGAGCAGATTCATCGGTTTATCCGGGATTTCCTTGCTGCCAGATTTAATCGGGAAGGGGCGGGGATCCGGATCCTCTATGGCGGCTCGGTGAAGCCCTCCAATGCGGAGGAATTGATGGCGGTGGCAAATGTCAACGGGGCGCTGGTCGGGGGCGCCAGCCTGAAGGCGTCCGATTTCCTTGCGATTGCGGCGGGCTGCCCCTAACTCTCTCGGTCCTCTTTCTCCCCTCCCTCCACGCGCAGCGCGCGTGGCGGGGAGGGAGCCTGCCCCGGACCTGATCCGGGGTCGGGGGGGCGGCGCGGCCTACACCGAAGCAGCGGTTCCTGCTGATGGACCCCCCACCCCCGACGCCTCCCCACCGCTTCGCGGGGGGAGGGGAGAAGATAACGGTGCCGGGGCTGCGCGCTGCCTGGGTGGTTCTGACGTGACAATCCCCGGTCCGATCGTGTAACACGGCGCGAATTCGAACCCCGCAAGCCCCCGGTGCAGCCAGACGCAGGCATTCACAGGCGTGCGACGGAAGGTAGAGATGCAGACTGTTATTATCGTAGTCCACCTGATGATCGTTGCGACGCTGATCGCAACCGTGCTGCTGCAGAAATCGGAGGGCGGCGGCCTCGG
>NZ_JBEKXH010000138.1:0-14483 GCF_049512235.1 Bradyrhizobium sp. | reverse complement strand
GATGTAGGGCATCCGGCAGGGAATGCAGATCGCGCCGGCAAATATCTGGCGATCGAGATTGAGGTGGCCGCAAAGCTCGTGGAGAATCTCGGCGCCATTGCAGTCCGACATCGGCTTCGCCACGAAGTCCCCGACCCGGTCGGGATGCAGCGCATAGCCCCAGAACACCCAGGCATCTGCAGGCTGGTTGGCGAAATGCGGTTGATGGGCCAGAACAACCGACATCAACCAGCTGGAATCCTTGAAGGTGACGAGGCCGCCGGTTCCCGCCTTGTTGCCGGAAAATGCCTCCATCCTGTCGAAGAAAACCGTATCCCTGAGCGTCACCGTGAAGGATTCCCAATAGGACTCGGGGATGCTGGAATTGAAGGCCAAAGGCTTGCCAAAATCGGTGCGGCCTTGCGCCAGTTTCTCCCATAGCGACCAGCCGCCGCTTTCTTGCTTGGTCAGATGGGCGGGCGCTTGCGTCATCGACCCGAAACTCGACGCGTCGGTCATCGAGGCGTTCTGGAAGAACACCAGGTCATCGGCACCAACCGCAACAGTCTCAGTCTCGGTCCTTCCGGCGCGCCTGAGGCGGATCGCCCGGACGACAACCTTGCCGTCGCCGGACTCAAGGTCGAGATCGGTAACGGTACAGCCGCTCTGGAACTGGACTCCTTTTGCCTGCAGCCAGGCCTGAAGCGGACGAACCAGCGAGTCATATTGATTGAAGATTGTCCGCTTCACCCCTGCGAGGGTTTCGATGCGGCTGAACTCCTTGATGAACCTGTGCAGGTAGCGCTTGAACTCGATCGCGCTGTGCCAGGGCTGGAAGGCAAAGGTCGTCGCCCACATGTACCAGAACCTGGTCGTAAAGAATTCCGGAGAAAACCGGTCGGAGATGCAGTCCGTCCCCAGTTTCTGTTCGCTCGCCAGCATGATTTCAACAAGCTCCACCCGATCCTTCGTCGAAAAGCCCATCGAGCTCACATCGAGGACGGCGCGGTTGCGGTCCACCAGGCGCGCCCGCGAATGGGCCTTGATCTCTTGGTTGAACTCGATGGTCTCGTCGAACACGGTCTTGCCGGGATTGACCAGGGACGGGATGGTTTTGAAGAGGCCCCAGGTGCATTCATAGTTGTCCGTCGTCAGCATGCGCCCGCCTCGCAGCCGGTATCCGGCCTCGGGGTCGCCGGCGGCATCAAGGCTTCCGCCCAGCACATTCATGGCTTCGTAGATCGTGATATGGCCGCCCGGCACGCCGCCGTCCCGAATCATGAAAGCAGCCGCCGCCAGCGAGCCGATACCACCGCCAACGAGATGGGCCTTGATGCTTCTGATGTTCACGGCACTGTCCTTTCAAGCTGCATCATGTCTGGGAACGGCGTGGCGAACCAAACGCCGATGCGAACGGGCGTGATGTTGCGGTCACATGAGCGGCAAACCCGTTTATCTCCTTGTTTGCGAACCATCACAGCCGCCCATAATCGTTGACATGGATCAACGAGGATCGACATTCCGGAGCGCCGGCGATGCAGCGGTCGCAACGAGGAGGGCCGTGAAACAAATTAGCAAACGCAACTGCCGCGGCGCCTTAGCGGCAGGTCACGAAGCATGTATCCTGGCTCGCGCTTCGCTTGGCCGGGACGTTGCAGCGAGAGAGTTGCATAAAAAAGGCAATTTCGCGGCCACGTCAATTTTCACGCCGCATTGTTCTTCATGATCATCTCGATCGCACCGGCAAAACCTTCGTTCTCATTCGACGTCGTGACATGCGTTGCGACTTTCTTGACGTCGTCGGTGGCGTTGCCCATCGCAATCGACAGGCCGCTCTTCTTGAACATTGCCAGATCGTTCTGCATGTCGCCGATGGAGGCGACCGCATCGGTCGAAATGCCGAGCCGCCTAGCCATTGCCTGAACGAAGGTACCCTTGTCGCAGCCGGGTGGAGTAATATCGAGATAATAGCTTTGCGACCGCGCCGCTGTCGCCTGCGCGCCCAGGATTTTCTGCATCTCGATTTCGCAGCGCTGCAGCAGCGCCGCATCGGCGCTGGAGCCGACGATCTTGCAGGCGGCCGACAGATAGGGCGAAAAATCCATCACGATGGTCGGATCGGCCCGGATCGTGCGCTGTTCATTCGGCACGTATTCGCCCTGGGCGTTGCGGGTCAGCCACTTATCGTTGGTGAACAGCCAGATATCGATGCCGAAATCAGTCAACAGGCCGATACTGCGCTCGACCGCGGACGCCGGGATCAAATGCTGTTCGATCGGGTTCATCTGCGGATCGACGATCGAACTGCCGTTGAAGGCCCCGACCGGCAGCGTGATCATAAGCGGCTCGATCAGGAAGCGCATGCCGATGGTCGGTCGGCTGGAAGTAATGGTGAAGCCAATGCCAGCCAGATGCAGCCGCCGCACCGCTGCCCTGGCGGCATCGGTCAGGGTCTTGTCTTTGGTCACGAGCGTGCCGTCCACATCGGAGACGACGAGAGCAATGGGTGTCATGAGGGGTTCCTGCCAGCGGCGTCGCTGCGTGTCGGACTTAGCCTGAGTTGATGCACGATGTCATCGACGATGGAGGCGACCGGGGCGTCGATCGACACGGTAATGGGATGTTCGCCGGCGTCTGGCGGCTCGAGCGTCTTGAACTGGCTCGCCAACAGTTCCGGCGGCATGAAATGATGCTTCCGCTGCGCGAGCCGGTTGGCGATCAAGTCATGGGTGCCGTCGAGAAAGATGATGCGGACATCGCTCCGTCCGTGCACGAGAATGTCGCGGTAAGCGCGCTTCAGCGCGGAGCAGGCGATGACGGCATGCCGGCCGGCCGCGCAGACCCGGTCGATCTCGTCGGCGATGGCTTGCAGCCAGGGCCGGCGATCTTCATCGGTCAAGGGCTGGCCAGCGCTCATCTTCGCGACATTGCCGGCGGGATGGAACTTGTCGCCGTCCTCGTAGCAAAAGCTCAAGCGTGTGGCCAGTTCATCCCCGATTGTGCTCTTGCCGGAGCCGGACACGCCCATCACGATCAGCGCGCAGGGCATCCTGGCGGGGTCACTGGCCATTGAAATCCTCCGGAAGCGCGGCTTGATCTGCCAGCCAGACGGTCTCGCCGATGGAGTGCGCGCGGTTTGCGGGGAGGTTCTCGCCGCCGAGCACGCGCGCCAAGATCGCGCGTTTTTCGGCGCCTGCGGCCTCGAACAGCATTTCCCGGCACGATGCAAGCGCCGGCAATGTCAATGTCACCCGTGGCACCAACGGTTCGACAGGCGCCATGTCAACGCCGACCACCCAGCGCTCGGTCTCCTCGATGGCCGGACGGCCGGGAAACAGCGAAGCGGTATGGCCGTCAGGCCCAACTCCCAACAACACGACATCGAATAAGGGCCGGAGGGCATCCAGCTCTTGCGACCCGTAGAACGCCTGCAACTCGCGTTCGTAACGGCCTGCGGCCGCATCGGGATCAGGACTGTCGGTGGTTATCGGGTGGATGTTGGCAGAAGGCGCGCAAGCGTCCAGAACGGTCCTTCGCGCCATGGACATGTTGTTGAGGGGATCACCGGCGGCGACAAAACGCTCGTCGCCGATGAACCAATGCACGCGGTGCCACGGAATCCGCTTACGCCACGCCGCGGTCGCGAGCAGGCCATAGAGTTGCTTTGGACTCGAGCCGCCGGCCAGGCAAATGGCGACGCGGCCGCCATTCGCCGCGATCCTGGCCACGATGCGATCCGCGGCGGCATTCGCCAGCGCAACGGAATCGGAAACCGCGATCACTTTGGCCCTGAACTGGTGATGCCTGGCCATCTGGTCTAACCGAGCTTGCGCCAGCCGCGACCGTCGCGCCTGAACAAGTCCTCTGCGCCATCAGGACCTTCGCTGCCGGCCTGGTATTTCTCAAGCCCCGCGGCGCCCGCCTTCTTCCAGGCGTCGAGGAACGGCTGCACCGCCCGCCACCCGGCTTCGACGCTGTCGGCGCGCTGAAACAGGATGTTGTCGCCGATCATGCAATCGTAGATCAGGGTCTCATAGCCAGTGGCGGGCTCGACCTTGAAGTAATCCTTGTAGCGGAATTTCATCTCGACGCCGTCGATCGCGATCGTCGGCCCCGGCACCTTGGTGTTGAACTGCAGCGTGATGCCCTCGGTCGGCTCGACGGAGATGACGAGATAATTCTGCGACAGCCGGTCCACCGCGGTGCAGCTGAACATCGCGAACGGCGCCTGCTTGAACTTGATCGCGACCTCCGTGCGCTTGATGCCGAGCGCCTTGCCGGTGCGCAGATAGAAGGGTACGCCGGCCCAGCGCCAGTTGTCGATGGTCAGTTTCAGCGCCGCATAGGTCTCGGTGGTGCTGCCGGGTCTGACGTCCTCGGTCTCGACGTAATCGGAAATCTCGGCGTCGCCGATCCTGCCGCGCGTGTATTGGCCGCGCACTGAATTCTTCAGCGCCTCGGCCTCGCTCTGGGTCTGGATCGCCGCCAGCACTTCGGCTTTTTCCGACCGCACCGTATGGGCGTCGAACCGCGCCGGCGGCTCCATCGCGACCAGCGACAGCAATTGAAACAGGTGGTTCGGCACCATGTCGCGCAGCGCGCCGGTCGCGTCGTAGAAACTGCCGCGGTGGCCGACGCCGAGTTTCTCGTCGACGGTGATCTGGATGTGGTCAATGTGATTGCGGTTCCAGATCGGCTCGAACATGCCATTGGCGAAGCGCAGCACCAGGATGTTCTGGACGGTTTCCTTGCCGAGGTAGTGATCGATCCGGTAGATCTGGTGTTCAGTGAGAATTTTCAGCAGTTCTTCGTTGAGTGCCTTGGCCGAGGCCAGATCAGTGCCGAACGGCTTTTCGACCACCAGCCGACGCCACGGCCCGCTTTCCTCTTCCTTCAACATTCCGGTGCGGCCGAGCTCGCGGCTGATCGGCGCGAAGGCCGTTGGCGGCGTCGCCAGATAGAACAGCCGGTTGCCGCCGGTCGCGCGGTTAGCTTCCAGCTTCTCGAGTCGTTCCCGCAAGGCATCGAACGAGGCCGGATCGCGCGGATCGGCCTCAACGCTGGTGACGCATTCGAGCAGGCGCTCGGCGACCGCATCGTCCACCGGGCGGGTGGCGTATTGGTGCAGGCCTTTCAGCAGGCTGTCGCGCAAGGCATCGTTCGACATGCCTTTGCGCGTGATGCCGACCACGCAGAACTTGTCGGGCAAAAGATTGGCCGCCGCGAGGTTATACAAAGAAGGGATCACCAGCCGGTGCGTCAGGTCGCCGGTGACGCCGAAGATCACGAACGAGCAGGACTCGGGTTTTTTCTGCGGGGGATGGGCGTCGGTCACGGAGGTTTAGGCCTTTGGTTTGACGATCTCGGGTGCGCTCTGTCGCGCAGGCGTGGGATGCTGTTGCGGTTCCTTGTGGCCGCCGAACCCCTCGCGCATCGCGGAAAGTATCTTTTCGGCGAAGGTATGTTGCTGGCGCGAGCGAAAGCGGGCAAACAATGCCGCGGTCAGGACCTCGGCGGGCACGGCCTCGTCGATTGCGGCATTGACGGTCCAGCGGCCTTCGCCGGAATCTTCCACAAATCCCGAGTAGCTTTCGAGGCCAGGGTTTTTGGCAAGTGCTGAGGCGGTGAGATCGAGCAGCCATGAGGGGATCACACTGCCGCGCCGCCAGACTTCGGCGATATCGGCGATGTCGAGATCGAACCGGTGCTCGGCGGGCAGGGCGTCGATATCAGCATTCTTCAAAATGTCAAAACCTTCGGCGTAGGCCTGCATCAGGCCATATTCGATGCCGTTGTGGACCATCTTGACGAAGTGGCCGGCGCCGACGGGGCCGGCGTGAATGTAGCCCTGCTCGATCCTCGGATCGCGACCTTCGCGCTCGGCGGTGCGTGGGATGTCGCCGATGCCCGGCGCCAGCGCGGCGAAGATCGGATCGAGGCGGTCGACCACGGCCTTGTCGCCGCCGATCATCATGCAGTAGCCGCGGTCGATGCCCCAGACGCCGCCCGACGTGCCGACGTCGACATAATGAATGCCCCGCTGCTTCAGCGCCTTGCCGCGGCGCACGTCATCCTGCCAGAAAGCGTTGCCGCCATCGATGATGACGTCACCACGTTCCATCAGTTTCGATAGCGCATCGATGGTCGCCTCGGTGATTTTGCCCGCCGGCAGCATCACCCATGCCGCTCGCGGCTTTTCCAGTTTGGCGACAAAATCTTCCAAGGCGCCGGCGCTGAGCGCGCCGCCGGCGGCAATGGCGGCGATTGCTGCCGGGTCCTTGTCGTAGACCACCGTGGTGTGGCCATGCTTCATCAGCCGCCGCACGATATTGCCGCCCATCCGCCCCAGGCCGATCATGCCGAGCTGCATTCTTGTGTACTCCTAGTTCAGCGCCTCCGCGAAAACAGCGTCGAGCATCTTCAGACCCGCCTTGAGGTCGCCCTTGAGATGTACGCGCAACGCACGGCGGCCGCGTTCGGTCAGCACGTCGAAATCGCCGCGGGCCTGCGCCGCCTTGATTACGCCGAAGCTGGCTTTTTGACCGGGCACCGGGAGATCGCTGGCATCGTCTGCCGTGATCTGCAGAAATACCCCGCTGTCGGGACCGCCCTTGTAGGCCTGTCCGGTGGAATGCAGGAAGCGCGGACCGAATTCGGCGCAGGTCGCGACATGGCGCTTCGCCCTTACTTCAAGCCGCATGCGCTGCAAGGCGTCGATATGCGCGGCGTCGCGTTCGATATAGGCGAGCAGCGCCACATAATCGCCCGTGCCGGAGCGGGCCAGATGGGCCTTCAGCCAGGAGCCGAGATCGCCGTCGGCGCCGGCCTTGCGCAAGGCTAAGGCATTGGCCTCATCAGTAAACAGGTCCGCCCGCGCCGAAGACATCACCGGCTTTTCCGCCGGCAGCGCGCCGGATTTCTCGAACGCCGCGGTCAATTCCCGGGTCTTGATCTTGGCGTCCTCGACGTCGGGCTGGTTGAACGGATTGATGCCGAGCACCGCGCCTGCGACCGCGGTGGCCATCTCGAAGCGGAAAAATTCCTGGCCGATATGGTCGATCGATTTCATGACAATGCGGATCACGGGGTGGCCGGCCTGTGCCAGCGCGGCCAGTTGCGCGTCATGCGCGGCGTCGTGCTCGGCTTCGGTCCTGATGTCGATGAAGAACCGATCCTTGCCGTAGAGCGCCGCCTCAGCCAGCGGTTCGCCGTCGATCGGGATCAGGCCCTTGCCGTCCTTGCCGGTGGATTCAGCGATCAGCTGTTCGGCCCAGGCGCCGAAATCGGCGACTTTCTTCGACGATAGGATAGTGACCTTGTCGCGGCCTTCGAGGCCGGCGAGCCCCATGGCAAGGCCCAATTGCACGCCGGGATTTTCATGCGGCGGCACATCCGGTCCGCAGGAACGCGCCATCGCCAAAGTGTGCCTCAACAGCGCGCGCAGATCGATGCCGGCTGTCGCGGCCGGCACCAGGCCGAACGGCGACAGCACCGAATAGCGTCCGCCGATGGTCGGGTCGCCGTGGAAGATGCGGGCAAAATCCTGTTTCTTGGCTAGCTGCTCCAGCGAGGAGCCGGGATCGGTCACCGCGATAAAGCGATGGCCGGCCTTGTCCGCGCCGACCGTTTCGGAGACCCGGGCGAAGAAATAGTCCTTCATCACGTTCGGCTCGGTGGTGCCGCCAGACTTGCTGGAGACGATGAACAAGGTATGTGCCAGGTCGACCGATGCCTCCATGGTGCGCACTTGCGCCGGATCGGTGGAATCCAAGACGTGCAGTTTCGGGAAGCCGGGCTTCCTGGCAAAGGTCTGCGCCAGCACTTCCGGCCCCAAACTCGATCCGCCCATCCCGAGCACGACGGCGTCGGAGAAGTCTTGTCCCTTCACTTTCTGCGCAAAGTCCTCGTAGTCGGCGATGTCGGCTTTGGCCGCGCTGTTCAGCCAGCCCAGCCATTTGTCCTCGTCGGTCCCGGTCCAGACCGATTTATCGTGTTGCCAGAGCCTTCGGATCCGGGCGGCCGCGCGCCATTCCTCGGTGGCCTTCTCGACCGCCGCGCCGATGTCGCCGCCAAGCGCCAGACTTTGCCGGTCGATGCTGCCGCCGAGCACGCTGGCGCGCTTGTGCGCGACCGCCCCATAAAGCTTATCGGCGGCGTCGGCGAATTGCCTGACGCCATCCTTGACCAGATCGGCGGTGATCGCATCAAGCGAAATGCCGGATTTTTCCAGCTCGGCGAGGATATGCCTTGCCTGCTCGATATTTTCCCCAAGACTGTCGCGCGGTTTGCCATGGTCGCGGAAGGCGTCCAGGGTCGCCGGCGGCATGGTATTGACGGTGTTGGAGCCGATCAGTTCCTCGACATAGAGCACGTCGCTATAGTCTTTATTTTTTGTGCCGGTCGAGGCCCACAGCAATCGCTGCGGTTTTGCCCCCTTTGCCTTGAGTTTCTCCCAGCGCTTGCCGGAGAACAGCTGCCTGTATTCCTGATAGGCGAGCTTGGCGTTGGCGATGGCGACCTTGCCCTTCAGCGCGGAAAGCCGTTCCTTCTCGCTGGGATCGTTGGCCCGCGCGATTTTCTCATCGAGCTGCTTGTCGACCGCGCTGTCGATCCGGCTGACGAAGAAACTGGCGACGCTGGCGACATGAGAGGGATCGCCGCCGCCGGCAACATATTTTTCAAGGCCCGCCAGATAGGCTTCCGCAACCTGCACATAGACCTTCTGCGAGAACAAAAGCGTGATGTTGATACTGATACCCTCGCCGATCAGATGCTGGATCGCGGGCAGGCCCTCCGCCGTCGCCGGCACCTTGACCATCAGATTTCCCCGCTTGACGTTCTTCCACAGCCGCTCGGCCTCGACGATGCTGGCTTTGGTATCGTGCGCCAGATAAGGCGACACCTCCAGACTGACGAAACCGTCCTCGCCCCTGAGCCGATCGTAAACCGGGCGCAGCACATCCGCCGCATGCTGGATGTCCTCGACCGCGAGCTGCTCGAACAGTTCGGCGACCGGACGGTCGGCCTGCTTCAGCGCCTTGCCGACGGCGCTGTCATATTCGTCCGAACTGTCGATAGCCTTCTCGAAGATCGACGGATTGGACGTCACGCCCTTGACGCCGTCGCTGTCGATCAGCCTTTGCAGGTCGCCATTGGCGACGAAGCCGCGGGCCAGGAAATCCAGCCAGACAGCCTGACCATGGTTTTCGAGTGCTTTGACGGGATTCATGATGCCCTGTCTTCTGTTCGAGCCGGTCCACTCTTAAGGTTCCGGCACCTTTTCCGGCGAGACGCCCAACCTTGTCAACAAATCCTTACGCGCGCCCGCTCAAGAGAATGTGCTCACCCCCAAGGCATAACGCCACTCACAACATTTCGATCCCCCGCAAATCGGCGGTCGGTCGGCGATCCGGGCGGGATTTTGCGACAGCCGGCTCTGGGACCAGGAAAGAGGCGACCCTTCAGCCTCGCATTGCAATGAAGTCGTGTTTTCGGGATAGAAGTTATGGCCGTCGCGTTCCTCACCCTTTATCACGTGTCCTGTGGTACCAGAATGTCCATGTGCGGAATACCCGAAGCGTGCCGTTCGTTCCAGATCGGGTCCGCAAGATGAAGCCTTAGCGATGGTTATCACAGTGCGGGCGATGGTTTCGTGAACGGGGTGGACGAAGCGGGCGCGCCAGTGCAGCGGGATCGTGTCATCCCGGTGCGGAAATCGGATATGATCGAGGGGCTCGTCGCCGAGGGCCGCCTTGCCGACGCCAAGCAGGCCGGGTTCAGGCAACTGGCCCGGGTGCTCGGGGCTATTTTTCACTACCAATATTTTGAAGAGCTTGACCGGCTGCGCGAGCTGTATTCTCACTTCGACCCGGAGGTCGATCCGCTGGTTTGCGGCCCGGCCAGGGATCCCGAAGCGGCTTATCGCAGCCTGAGCGAAGAGTTCGTCCGCATCCTGACCGACGCCAACTTCATCGAGATCACGCATGGCGAGATCACCCGCGCCTTTGCCGAGCGGGCTTTGGTGCGCGTCAAGATCAAGGCGCCGGTCGAGGACTTTCGCGACGTCCGCATGTTCCGCCGCGGCCATCACACCGAGACCATCGACGTTCCCTACTGGTTCGGTTTGCGCCGGCGTCCACTTCAGGTCGAGGTCTTTGACGACGTGGTGCTGATGGTCGCGACCTGGCCTGACGGCGTGGCGCCGCCCGATACCCGCAAGCCACGCGCGAGCAAAAGGCGCGGCCGGCGGAAAATCCGCGGTGGCGCGGTTCTGTTCAAGTATTTCCGCCACATCGCCCGCGCCGATCTCAAAGCGCTGTTTCCCAATGTGCGCGTCGTGATGAGCTGGACCGACCATGTCACGCTGGGCGTACCGGCCCTTGTCGGCGGCATCCCGATCCTGATCAAGCTCGCCTCGACGGTGACAGTGCTGTTTCTGGTCATAGCCTTCTATCTCGGTCTCACCGGCACGATCGGCGATCACGACGCGGAGCGGGCGCTGGCCGCGCTCAGCGGCCTGTTTGCGCTCGGCGCCTTCCTGTTGCGGCAATGGGGAAATTTCCACCGCCAGTCGCTGATCCATCAGAAGGAACTCACCGACAATATCTACTATCGCAATGTCAACAATAACTCCGGCATCTTCAATTACATCGTCGGCGAGGCGGAGGAGCAGGATTGGAAAGAAGCGCTGCTGGCCTATCACGGCCTGCTGACGGCGGCCGCGCCCCTGACGCGCGAGGCGCTCGCCGCGCGCATCACCGAAGTGCTGGCGCGCGTGTTCGGCGTCTCGACCGACTTCGAGATCGACGACGCCTTGGCGCGCCTGAAGCGTCTCGATCTGCTTACCGAGACCGACGGCCGCTATTCGGTGTCGCCGCTTGCCGACGCACTCGCGAGACTGGCCAGGGAGTGGGAGGCGCTCGTATGGCCTGGCGCAGCTACGGCGGAGCCGGCCTGAAGTGCATTGAGCCGCCTATTGCTCAAGTCGAATTCCGCCTTGATCAGGGGCGCGGCCGTCGAGATGTTGACCCGGTCCACATAGAGGATCAGGTACATCAGGCAGATGATCAGCAGGACCGCGTTGGAGACGCTGAGCCTAGCCATCACCCTTGCCATCAGACCGGTGCCGCGCTGCCCTTGATCTGCGTTCGGTGCATGATGCGGCGTGCCGAGGCGTCGAAGGGATCGCGCCGATGCATGGTGCAGCGGTTGTCCCATAGCACGAGATCGCCGACCCGCCAGACGTGCTCCCAGGCGAATTCCGGGCGCGCCACGAAATCCCAGAGTTCGTCGAGCAGCGCCTCGGATTGCCTGAGGTCGAGCCCCGCGAGATAGGCATTGCGCCGGCGGCCGAGATAGAGCATGGGCCGCCCGGTGTCGGGGTGGGTGCAGACCAAAGGATGCAGGGCGCCCGGCGAGGTCCGTGGATCGTCGGTTGCGGTGACGCCCTGGCGCAGATAACCGCCGCTGTTGTAGGTGCCGTCGTGCTTGATCTTCAGACCAGCAATCCGGTCTTTCAAGCCGTCGGGCAGGGCTTCGTAGACCGCATACATACTGCAAAACGAGGTGTTGCCGCCTGATGGCGGCACCTCGATCGCGTACAGCATGCTCGCCATCGGCGGCACGTCGAGATAGGACATGTCGGTGTGCCATACGGCCTCGCCGGCCCCCAAGCTGCCGATCGCTTGACCGTTCACGATCACGTTCGAAACGATGTAGATTTCCGGCAGCCCCTCGACGAAGCGCCGGCCGGTCTCCTGCACCGGCGCCCAGTCGAGGTCGCCGAAGCGGCGGCTGAACGCGATGAGGTCCTGGTCGCTGAGCGACTGGCCGCGCACCAGGACGACCTGATGGTCGTGCCAGGCGCGCTCGATGGCTTTGAACTGCGATACGTCGATAGCCCGAAGATCGAGCCCGCGCAGCTCGGCACCCAGCGCAGCTCCGGTCGAAATCACTTCGATCGGCGCAGCGCCGATGTCGCGAGCACCTGCAGTCTTGGCGCCTAAAACCATCGGGAATCCTCCAGAAGCGCTAACGCGAGGGGTTGCGTTTGGCGGTCACACCGCTGCGATAGTCACGGGGCGAAACGCCGAACCTTTCCTTGAAAGATCGGCTGAAGTGGGACTGATCGTTAAAGCCCCACGCAAAGGCGATTTCGGTCAGCTGCCTGTGGGCCAGCGCAGGATCGGTGAGATCGCGGCGACAGGCCTCAAGCCGGCGCGCAAGGAGGTACCTGCCGAATGATTCATTCTGTCCTTCCAGCAATAGATTGACGTATCGCGGCGATATGCGAAGCGCCGCTGCCGTGTCGGCGAGGCAAAGCCGTGGATCGTGCAGGCGGTCGCGAATATAGGCCTTGAGTCGATAGAGCATGGCCGAGCCATGGGCCGAAGGCCGGCGCATCTGTGCCGACTGACCGATCGCGATCGCGACCAATTCGAGGGCCTGACAGGACAGCCGCTCGGCAGCGGAAACCTCGATCGCTTCGATCACCTGCGCCAGGCCGGTGACGAAATCAGACACGATCCGATGCAGCGGTTGGTCGGAGGAGAATGTCACCGCGGTCAGATCATCGACCGGTCCGATCCGGTCCTGTGCAAGCTTGCGGGGGACTTGCAGGATGTTCTGCGAGAAATCCGCGTCGAAAGAGAGCTCGTAGGGGCGCGTCGTATCATAGAAGGCGAACTCGCCCGGCCTGATCAGCGTTTCGCGGCCATCCTGAATGACGCCGCCGACGCCGGTCGCGCCGAACGCGAACAGCACATAATCCTCCTTCGCCCGCGCGATCCGCGAGGGCGTTCGGAATACCCTTTGCCGGGATGCATCGACCCGCGTCAGCGACAACTCGCCGAGTTTTGATTGCGCCACGGAGCCGTGAAAGTCATCGAGATCGGATTTGCAATCGAGCTGGACGAAAACGTCGCAAACGATATCCTGCCACACCGCAAGGCGCCGACCCGCCGGCTCGGAAGCGGTATCGTATCGAACGGTCATGGAAGTAACTCCTTTCACGATCAGAACGATGCTATCGCCGCTTGGGCCTGCGCGGATGGGCCAGCCCCGGGCCGTCAGCCAAGCGCAACAAGCAGTGAACATAGGGCTCATGCGCTGCGGAAACAAGGCAGCTTCCGGAAGCGCCGATGGCGGGCGCGGCGCGCTGGCTTCCTCGTGGGTCAAATTTTTCTTCCATCTCGGGCAAGCGCGCGTGCGGCGCTGCGCTAGATTTGGGCGCCATAACCCGGGGGTGGAGCCAAATCGTCCCCCCACGGCTTCCAGTCCGCGAGGGAGTAATTCGATGGGCGTTCAACACCAGAAATACAAGGTAGCTGTCGTACAGGCCGCGCCGGTCTGGCTGGACCTCGATGCGACAATTGGGAAAACCATCGCCCTGATCAACGAGGCGGCAGAGAATGGGGCGAAGTTGATCGCCTTTCCCGAGGCCTTCGTCCCCGGATATCCCTGGTACATCTGGATGGGGGCGCCGGCCTGGGCGATCGGTCGTGGCTTTGTGCAACGCTATTTCGATAATTCCTTGTCCTACGAGAGCGCCCAGGCGGAAAAGCTGCGCGAGGCCGTCAAGGCCGCGGGCATCACCGCGGTTCTCGGACTGTCCGAGAGAAGCGGCGGAAGCCTTTATCTGGGCCAGTGGCTGATCGGACCCGATGGCGAAACCATCGCCAGGCGCCGCAAGCTTCGCCCGACTCACGCCGAACGAACGGTTTTCGGCGACGGCGACGGCAGTGATCTCGCGGTTCACGCGCGTCCTGACATTGGCCGGCTCGGCGCGCTCTGCTGCTGGGAGCATCTGCAGCCGCTGTCGAAATATGCCATGTATGCGCAGGACGAGCAGGTGCATGTCGCGGCATGGCCGAGCTTCTCGCTCTATGACCCATTCGCTCATGCGTTGGGTGCGGAAGTCAACAACGCCGCCAGCAAGATCTACGCGGTTGAGGGCTCCTGCTTCGTGCTGGCGCCGTGCGCGACGGTCTCGCAGGCGATGATCGATGAAATCTGCGACACCCCGGACAAGAATGCGCTGCTTCACACCGGCGGCGGATATGCTGTGATTTATGGACCCGACGGCTCCCCGCTGGCCGAGAAACTGCCTCCGGATCAGGAGGGCCTGCTTTACGCCGACATCGACCTTGGCATGATCGGGATTGCCAAGAATGCCGCCGATCCTGCCGGCCATTATTCACGGCCGGACGTTACGCGACTGCTGTTGAACAACAAGCCATCCAGGCGGGTAGAGTATTTCTCATTGCCGATCGACAGCGAGGCCGCCGGCGAGGTCGCGGCCACCAAGTAAAGACGGGCCGTTGCGCCCATCTCGTCGAGAGATGCTTCCGCAGCTACGCGATCCGCCGCTGAATGAGGGGGGCGTGGCCGCGGTGCAGATGCTCGACGTGCACTTCCCGACAACCGACGGACGCATGCTGATCCTCAGCCGCTATACTGAGCTCAATACCGACCAGAAGCTGCTGCTGAAGCAACTCAAGCTCGAT
>NZ_JBEKXH010000137.1:0-14491 GCF_049512235.1 Bradyrhizobium sp. | reverse complement strand
CTGCAGCCCATCGCCAAGGCCGCCTGAAATGCAAAAAAGAAAGAAGGAAAAATCAATGCCTTAACGCGTTGTTTCTTTTTAGGAGCCCTTGCGACGAAGCAATCCAGCTTTCTTTTCGCGGCGCCAAAGCTGGATTGCTTCGCTAACGCTCGCAATGACGATCTCAGACTATCCTTGCTCGGCTGTTTGAAAAGTGTATCGGAATTTTGTAGGGTGGGCAAACCAAAGCCATCGGTAGCGCGAATGCGCTAACCGATCGCGTGCCCACCAACTTAAGAATCATTTCAAGCAACAGGTGGTGGGCAACGGCGCGAAGAGCGCCTTTTGCCCACCCTGCGAATCTAACACTGGAACCTGGCCTGTTTCCGCCCCTGTATTAACAGGGCTTAACAGGGAAAAAGGTGCGGTCTTTCGAAGACACAACTCTCGCGATCGCCCGGAAAGCCCTGCTTTTCGGAACGGCAGCGAGGAAAGATCGACCGGGCTCTGGAATAATGGGTCGTCCAGTCAGGCCGGGCGATGCCATGAAACCTATCGTTTGCATGCTCTCGGCCCTGATACCAACCCAGGTTTCATGCGCAGTGGGTCGGCGCCGCCGGTGGGTAACTCAGGATGATGCCGGGCAGGATACCGATATGACAAGAACTTCGGAGACGCTCAACTAGATCGTCGCCGCGCCCGGCAACGGGTTGCCGAGGTCATCAGTCGGAACCAGTTGCTGGTTGAAGGCGGCGAAATAGGCCGCCCACTCCGGCTCGCCGATATCGACCATGACGGCGCCATCCTGCCAGACATCGTTGTGATCGTTGGAATCATCGCCGTCGCGGTGAATAAAACCTTTGGTCGATCCCTGGTTCAAATGGGTGTCGTGGATGCCGTTGCCCTCGCTGTAGAAGCGGCCGAACACATAGACGTCGAAATTCTGGGCGTGGGCTTTTGACAACAGCCGCCGGAGAGAGGCGGAAGGTTCGGGCGCGTCAGAGCCGTCCATGACATCGCTGTCGCGCCACTTGCCGGTATTGGCGAGCAGGTCGCTGCGCAGGAAATCGAGTGCGGGAAGCGCGGCCTGACCGGTCAGGTCGTGTGATCCCGCCGGCGCCGCGGCGAGGTTCTCGACCACGGGATGCCTGAAATCGAAGGCCAGCTTGTATTTCAGGAGATCGTCGGCGTCGTTGGTTCCGACGTTGACGGCGACGTCCCACTTGTCGCCGTCCACCAACAGGCTGAAATGCAGGTGGTACTGGATTTCGTGGGAGTGACGCGACGGTTTCAGAAACGGCTCCGAGACGATCTTGGCTTTGACATATCCATAGGCGAGCGTCATCGTTGAAATCCTTTTCTCAAGGTGAACTTTCAGGAAATTGGATCGGCGCGGTCGCCCGGCAGCAACACCTGCGGTATCTGCGAAAAAGAAAACAGGATGCGTCTTGTCATTTTTGTCGGTCTTCGAGGGGTCAGCCACGCGCCGGCACCGCTTCAGTCTATTCCAAAAAACTTCAGGTGTATGTGAAGCGCATCACAACCCTCCTTTCCCGGCAAATGGTAGTCGGGATAATCAAGAAGGTATTGGAGCTCGGCGCCGGCGGCGACAGCTTTTATAATTCGACTACAGGTTGCGATCTGCTAAACTGGCCCTGGCAAGTCAGCTGGTTAGCCAGCCTTGGTTAGCCGGCCTTGGGGCTGTTGACGATGGTCTCTCGCGGGAGGATCCGATGGAAGACGACAAGGAGCGAAAATCCGCTGATAGCGCGAAGAGCGCCGCAAGCCGGCCCGAGGCAAAACCTGAAATCGCGCCGGATGAAGCTTTGGGCGCCAAGCATGGGCCGATCGTTGAGGTCGCCCCGCACGCCAGGCCGGACGTTCGGCACGGGCGGATCATCGAGGTCGCTCCCGAGGTCAGGCCGGATGTCCGCAACGCTCCCGAGGCCATCGTCGAGGTCGCGCCCGAAGTCAGGCCCGATGTCCGGCAGCGCCCCATCGTTGAGGTTGCCCCGAGCGCGAGGCCGGACGTCCGGCAATATCCCGACGACATGGTCGAGGTCGCACCGGATGTTCGTCCCGATGTACGGGGAGGCCCCGAAAAGATCATCGAAGTCGCCCCCGAGATCAGGCCCGATGTGAGGAAATCTCCCGAGGCCATCGTCGAGGTCTCGCCGGAGATCAGGCCCGATGTGCGGGAGCGGCCCATCGTGGAGGTTGCCCCGACCGCGAGGCCGGAGATGCGGCCCGGAACCATTGTCGAGGTCGCACCGCCGGTCAGGCCGGATGTGCGGGAGCGGCCCATCATCGAAGTCGCCCCGACCGAAAGGCCGGATGTGCGGCCCGGACCCGGACCGATTACAGAGGTTGCTCCGCCCAGGCCGGATGTCCGGCGGCCCATCATCGAGGTTGCCCCGACCGAAAGGCCTGATGTCAAGCGGCCGTCCAGGATATTGGGCGAAGTCGCTCCCGAGACCATTGTGGAAGTCGCGCCGGATGTTCGGCCGGAAATCGGACCGGACATCAGACCTGAAATTCGCCCGGAGATCAGGCCTGAAATCGCGCCCGACGTGCGGCCCGATATCAGGCCCGACGTCCGCCCCGAGATCAGGCCGGAAATCCGTCCCGAAATTGCGCCGCAGCAAAAGCCAACCCGGGACAAATAGGACGCTTCGGCCATCGGCGCGTCAGCACGAATCGATCAGGAGCAAAGCCGACCGATGTCGTCCGCAAAGCCGATCGCTCTTGTGAGCATGCCGACGCTGTCGGGGCGCTTCCCGTCCTTTCAGCTCGGCCTGCTCAAGCCTTTTTTGGAGAGCCATGGCTTTGCCGCCCAGCCCTTCTCCCTGTTCATGTATTTCGGCACCCATGTCGGCTGGCAGATGAACGAGGTGCTGGCCGAGGTATGGCCCAGCCTGATCGGCGAGTGGATCTGGACCAAGGCGGCGTTCGGCGAACACGAAGAGGACCTGGAATATTTCGAGGTGTTCGAGCGCAATTTCCACACCGTCTGCAAGCTCACCGGCTGCTCGATCAATGATCTGCGCCGGCTGCGCGATGAAGCGGCGCCGCGCTTCATCGATTTCTGCGTCGACAGCATCGACTGGAGCCGCTTCGGCCTCGTCGGATTTTCCCTGGTGTTCCAGCAACTGCTGGCAAGCGTCGCGCTGGCGCGCGCCTTGAAAGCGCGTCATCCGGCGCTGCCGGTCATTTTCGGCGGCGCCGCGCTGGAGGATGACATCGCCGAGGAAGTGGTCCGCGGCTGTCCGCAGGTCGACTACGTCTTTTGCGGCGACGCGGAGATCTCGCTGCCTGAGATCATCAGCAACATTCTAAACGATAGGCCGGTTGGCGGACTGCAGGGCCTGATGTCGCGCGACAAGGGTCAGGTCGTCTTCGGCGGGCGCGCCGCCAATCTGCGCGACCTCAATGTGACGCCGGTGCCGGAATTCGATGAGTACTTCTACGCCCGCACCGAAAGCCGCTATGCGCAATACAGTCCGCACAGCGAGGTGCTGCTGCCGATCGAGACCGCGCGCGGCTGCTGGTGGGGCGCGAAACATCACTGCACGTTCTGTGGCCTTAACCGCGCCGGCATGGAGTTCCGCGCCAAGGCGCCGCAGCAGGTCATGGACATGCTGGAGGCCCTCTCGCGCCGCTACGGACGCCTCGACTTCAACGCAATCGACAACATCATGGCGCCCGAATACACCGAGCAGCTGTTCGGGCGACTGGCCGAAGCCAAAAGCGATATTCGCCTGCATTACGAGATCCGCCCGCACTTCAAGCGCGAGCAGCTTGCCAGAATGCGCAGCGGCGGACTGGTTTCGGTGCAGCCCGGGATCGAGAGCCTGTCCACCCACGTGCTCAAGCTGATGAAGAAGCATTCCACCGGCATGCGCAATCTGGAACTGATGAAGTGGTGTACTTATTACGGCATCAACAATCTCTACAACATCCTGGTCGGCTTCGCCGGCGAGACGCCGGACGACTATCGCAGCCAGTGCAATGTGATCGGCAAGATCCCGCATCTGCAACCGCCCTACGCCATCGCAAGAGCCCGCGCCGACCGCGGCTCGCCGATGTTCACCGACCCGGACCGGCACGGCGTCGGCCGCCTGCGTCCGGCAGATTGCTATCGCTACATTTTTCCGCGCGGAAGGTTCAATCTTGAGCGGATCTCATATTATTTCGATCATGACGGACCGGGCATGCTGCCCGATCACGAATATGACGACATCTTCCGCGCCGTCGGCGACTGGCAGGAGCGCTGGCGCCATGGCGCGAGGCCGACGCTGCACTACCGAAAATCCTGCGCGTCGATCTTCATCGAGGATGGGCGCAGGCCGGTGGCGCGGAGTTACGAATACTCCGACGGCCCCGCCGCGCTCTACGAGTTCTGCATCGATGCGAGAACCGGCGGGGCGATTGCAGCCGAATTCGGCGGAAGCGACTGGCTGGCGGCGGCCTTGGCCGAGTTCCGCGAACGCGACCTGACGATCGAGCTGGACGGCCAGTATTTGAGTCTCGCTCTGCCCAAGAATCCCTACATCTAATCCCTACATCCGATGCGGCGCGACGGCAGCGGCGGAGTTTTGTGATGGAAGCCTGGTCGAAAAGTCTTGAACGCTTGCCGCCCGCGTTTCATGCCGATCGCGGCGAATTGCTGCGCATGATGCGCAAGGACGCGATCCTGTACCAATCCCCCACGCAACCGATCCTCTCGCGCGACGGTTCGACCGCGCGCTGGATGCTGAATTCGCTGCAGGTCACCCTGACGCCGCGCGGCGCGGAGCTCGCCGGCCGCTGCGTGCTTGAACTGCTGCGGCGGTTCGAAGGCCGGCAGATCGCGACGCTCGGGCTGACCGCGGTGCCAATCGTGAGCTCGGTCGTCCTGCAGTCGGCAGGCCGTTATCACGCGCTGTTGGTGCGCCAGCAGCGTAAAAAACACGGATCGCTGAAACTGATCGAGGGCCCGATCGACCCGAACGAGCCGACGATCGTGATCGATGACTCGATCAGCTCCGGAACGTCGATGCAGCAGGCCTGCGACACGCTGCGCGCGGCCGGTATCCGCGTCGAGGGCGGCATCTTCCTGGTGCGGTTCGGCTGGTACGGCGGCTTCGCCCGGATGCAGGAGCAGGGCTACCATGTCGAGGCGGTGACCGACATCTGGACCGACTTCATCTATCACATGGATGACGAGCCGAAACCGATCGGCAATCCGACCAAGATTTTTCCGAACCTGCAATGGAGCGAGGCCCGCGCGCCGGAACAATTGCATCCAGCCACCCTGGCACGGCTTGCGATGCGCGAATACCTCACTTCAGGCATGCTGCCGCGGCCGCCGCTTGCGCTCGATCAGGATTATCCGGCCGGCGGCGGCGCCTGGGTGAGCCTGCGCTCCCTGCAGAACATTCATCGCCGCCACGCCCGCGACGGCTTCTGGAATTTTCCCGGGGAGCAAGCCTGGCCCGCGCCCGAGGCGGTATTGTGGGCGGCGCTGAAGACCGCCTACTCCTTGCCGAAGCATGAGGCGCTTGCCCTGCTCGATGACAGCGCGATTGCCGTCACCTTCTTCACGGCGATGGAGCAATGCAGCGTTGGCGAACTTGACAACGACCGCTATGGCATCGTGGTGCGCAGCCTGGAACGGCCGGGCTGGATGGGCGGCGCGCTGCCGCGCATGCCCGGCATCCGGAACGAGTGGGATCAGTATCGGCACGCGCGCATCACCAATGCCGGGCTGGTTTCGTTCGAACCTCACGTCATCCTCCGCCACGACGTCATCAAGGCGGTCGAGCCCGGCATCCGCTGGCAGCCGACCGGCGTTCCCACGGGAGCGGCGGTTTCGCCGCTGACGCAAGCCGAATGCGGTGGCCTTATCGTCGCGCGGGCGCGTGACATCGCGATCGCGCGGATCTCCGGCGGTGCTCCGCGCACCGCGCCACTTGGCGACGACCTGCTGCCTTCCGGCACGGATTCGCTTTATGTCAGCGTCCATCTCGCTGGACGATTGCGCGGATGTTTCGGAACCGTGCTGCGCAGGCTCGATGAGGATGTGACGACGCTTGTAGAGTCCGCGCTGCAGGACACGCGCTTCGAAAATCCATCGGATTTGCCCGCACCCGATGATGTCACCGTTACCGTGGCATTGCTGCATGATCGCCTCGAACTCGGGCTGCATTCCATCGCCGACATTGTCCGCCGCATCCGGTATGGCCAGCATGCGCTGATGGTCGAGCAGGACAATCGGTTTGCGCTCTATCTGCCTTCGGTGGCCAGCCGTTACAGCCTTCCTCCTGTCGCCTTCGTCGAAGAACTGCTGCGCAAGGCCGGGATCGCCGAACCGCCCTATCGCTGGACGCGGTTCGAATGCACAACCTGGCTTGCGGACCGGACCGGCGAGCGGCTGGTCGAGGGCAGTTTTGCGCCACAAGCGCCGCCGGCTGACTTGCCCGGCCTGTTGGCGCGGCTGGTTCCGCTAGGCATCGGCTATCTCTTGCGTCACCAGCGCACCGACGGCAGCTTCTTCACGCGCTACGAGCCATTGCAGGATCAACTCTATCAAGGCATCGACCTGCCGCGGCTGGCCCATGCCGCATGGGTGCTGGCACGGGTCTCCGGAGAATGGGACGCATCCGCCGGCGCAGCCACACTCCGCACCGCGCGCTTGCTGCTCGACAGCGCCGAGGGAACCGCCGACGGACTATGGCTCGCCTATCCCGGCCAAGATCGTTCGGTCGCTGAAATGGCCTTCACGGTTCTTGCGTTGTGCGAGATGCCGGAGGCAACGCTGCGAGCCTGCTGGGTTCCGCGGCTGGCGGCGGCGCTTTGGGCGCGCATCGACGCCCACGGCCGCGTCCACACCCATGCCGACGAAGCCGTGGCGTCGGATGCTTATCAGGATTACTTTTCGGGCCAGCTATTGCTGGCATTGGCCACCGCGGTTCGCGCCGGCCTCACCGCGATCGACGAAGCGAAGCTCGCACGGGCCTTTCGATATTACCAGCACCGGTTTCGTAACCTGCCTCGCTTCGGGCAGGTCTCGTGGCTGACGCAGGCCTGCAAGGCCTGGTGGCAGGTCAATCCAGATCCATGCTTTGCCGATCTCGCTTTTGAGGTCGCCGACTGGATCCTTTGCTTCCAACAGAACAAGACCGGCGCCTTCCTGAACGATCATCAGTCCGATACGCCAGGCTATACCACCGCGCTCTATCTGGAGGGCCTCGGCGCCGCGGCCTGGCTGGCACGGTCCTCGGGCAAGCAACAGCTTCATCGCGACTATCTCGAATCGTGCCGGCGCGGGCTGCGGTTCCTCGATGGCCTGATCATCCAGCCGCGCGACGCCTCATTGCTGCCTAATCCCGCGATGGCGATCGGCGGTCTGCGCCGAAGTGTTCTGGGCAGCGAGGTTTGTATCGACTTCGTGCAACATTATCTGGCCGCCCTGATCGAAATTCGCGAAGCAGTACGGGTCCTCTAGCGTGTTCGGTTTTGATCCCCTAATTGTGAACCATGACGCAGTCGGATGCCCGATCAAATCTATTGAAATCGGCAAGAATGTATTATAAAGTCCATTCACTTTAAAATTGAATGACGATTTTCTTAATTACTCATCTCTCGAGGCGGTGATCCCGCCAAATCCGTAAGGCCGATCCAGCTTTGCAAATGGGCGACTTACCTTCCATTGCCTTCTCAGGTTTGGCCACAAGCAAACAGGAGACATAACCATGACATCTTCCGGCACCATCCGTCCGCTCTATGGCGTCATTATCCGCGACAAGTGCAAGTCTGCTGACCTGAACACCTTGATGGCCTACAGGACGGTCGCTCAGGATCTCCTGAAAGATCACCAGGACAAGGATCTCGCCGATGCGGTCAAGGAGCTCGACCACGCGATCGCGGCGAAGCCTGCCAAGAAATAGCGACGTTCGACGCTGAATACGGTTGTCGGAGTTCCCGGTTGACCGGGCGCTGCGATGGCGCCTGGGCACGCTCCGCACTTTTCGCGGCCGCGAATTCCTGACGATATTATTCAAACCCCGAGAGGAGATTAGCATGGCTCAATATGGTAGCGGTGGCAACGGAACCATCAGGCAGCTCTACGGCGTGATCATCCGCGACAAGATCAAATCCGCCAGCCTGGAAACCTTGCAAGCCTATCGTATCGTGGCGAACGACCTGCTGAAGAGCAATGAGGGCGATGACGGCGAGTTGCGCGCATCGCTCGCGGATCTCGAGAAGGCAATCGCGGCGAAGAAGTAAGACCTGACGCGCCTTGGCCTTTGACGGCGAGCCGGCGCAGCGGCGGCTCGTGTTGCATCATGCAACCCGCGACAAACAGCTTGCCTGGCAAGCGACAACGCCTGGCAAGCAACAACGGCAACCAAATCGGCAAAAATAAAGGCTGCGGTCGATGACAGAACCCTCACTCGACGATGGTCCAAGGCGGAGATTATCGCTTCGCGACCAGATCGACTGCGTACCGGTCTATGTGGTCTGGGAGACCACGCTCGCGTGCAATCTGAAATGCGTTCACTGCGGCTCGCGCGCCGGGCATCGCCGCGCCAAGGAACTCAGTACCAGCGAATGCATCGAGGTCATCCGCCAGCTCGCGGAACTCGGCACCCGCGAAATCTCGATCATCGGCGGGGAAGCCTTCGTCCGCAAGGACTGGTTGACGCTGATCCGCGCCATCCGCGACCACGGCATCGACTGCACGATGCAGACCGGTGGCTACAAGCTTTCCCGTGAAATGATCGGATCCGCAGCCCACGCCGGCCT
This sequence comes from Bradyrhizobium sp., assembly GCF_049512235.1. Classification (GTDB taxonomy): domain Bacteria; phylum Pseudomonadota; class Alphaproteobacteria; order Rhizobiales; family Xanthobacteraceae; genus Bradyrhizobium. The sequence continues at coordinate 5,725 of NZ_JBEKXH010000137.1, read as the reverse complement.
GCTCGGCCTCGGTGTGTCGATCGATGGCCTGCAGGCGCTCCATGACCGGCTGCGCGGCGTCCCCGGCTCGTTCCGCGAAGCCTTGCGGGTGCTGGACGATTGCCGCAGCCTCGGCCTGATCGCGAGCGTCAACACCCAGATCACCGCCACGGTGATGCGAGAGCTTCCCGAACTGATGGACGTCATCATCGATGCCGGCGCCAAATACTGGCAGGTCCAGCTCACCGTCGCGATGGGCAACGCGGTCGATAACGACGAAATCCTGCTGCAGCCTTACGAGCTGACCACGCTGATGCCGCTATTGGCCGATCTCCATCATCGGGGACGCGAGCGCAATCTGTTGCTGCTGCCAGGCAACAATATCGGCTATTTCGGCCCCTATGACGTGCTGTGGCGCGGCCCCGACCGCGGCTATTATGGCGGCTGTCCGGCCGGCCAGAACGCGATCGGCCTGGAAGCGGATGGAACGCTGAAGGGCTGCCCGTCGCTCGCCACCCAGCGCTATGGAGCGGGTAATGTCCGCAACACCCCGATCGCGGAATTGTGGGCGACCCATCCGGCGCTGCAATTCAACCGCAACCGCGGCGTCGAGGATCTCTGGGGCTTCTGCGGCAGTTGCTATTACGCCGAGGCCTGTCGCGGCGGCTGTACCTGGACCGCCGATTCACTGCTCGGCCGGCGCGGCAACAATCCCTATTGCCATCACCGCGTTCTGACGCTCGCCGAACGCGGCATCCGCGAGCGCATCGTCAAGATCGAGGATGCCCCCTCGCTGCCGTTCGCCACCGGCCGCTTCGCGCTGGTCGAAGAGCAAATCCCGGTCGGACAACCGATCTCGGTCGAGGAGCCCTGCGCATGACCGGTCTTCCTGCGCCGCCACCGCAAGGCCGTGCCGCGCCGGTGCTGGTGCTCTGCCGCCAATGCCTGCACTATGTGTTCGAAGGCACGGTGCACTGTCCGCATTGCGGCCGCGACAGCAGGGAAATCAGCGCGCGCTATCGCGACGGCGGCTATCTCGCAATCGAGACCATGCAGCGCATCGATCGCGCGGTGGAGAGGCGGCAGGGATAGGAGCAGCGAAGCCGAGGCCGGGTCGCAGTTGTCACCTCCGCGTCATGCGATGCCGATTCTCGAAACTGCCTAAGATGCCATCGTTAGCAGGCATCGTCCTTTGAGCCCGGCGCTGAAGACCTTGGCTTCGGCCGTTGCCGGCATCTCTTTTATCCGGGTGTCATGCTGCCGCGTTACGTCAAGCCGGTGCTGCTGCAGGTTTTGCGCTTCTGAGAATTAAGTTGCGCATGATCTGACCTTCTATGGAACTTCCAAGAAGCCAACCGCGTTATGAATCGGCTTCCCTTGCCGCGCCTGCGCGAGCGTATGCTTCGCGTGCGGACAAATCTTCGCGATGCATGGCGATAGTTTGAACCCGTCGCGTCGAAGTTCGGTCACATCTGCGGATGCACAGTTCTCGCAAGCCGAATCACCCTCGCGGGGGAGAGAAAGACCATGCACGCGCCATACGGGCTTTACAGCACCCATTACCTCAGTGCGTGGGGCCATAGATCGAATTCCCGCGGGGCAATTCCGGCGCAAGGTGCGGGATCAGGCAATGCGCTCCAAATCCTGGCGGGCGGGTTCCGTTCATGACAGACTTGCATTCAGACGACCCCCATGTCGGGATCGACAAATCCGCCCACACCTTGCGTGCCCTTCTGAGCGAGTGGCGCGGAAAATCATTCACGGTCGTTTGGGCCGCGGCGGTGCTGGTCGCAACCGCCGGCTGGCTCTACTTTATGGCGCGAGGCGCATGGTCCATTGTAAACTGGCTTTTCAGCTAAATCTCGCGCGACCTCCAGCTGGCGCCCGCGATCGCATGGAGTTGTGGCCACCATGTTTTGCAGAATTGCGTTTTGGGGGATTATATCAATCGGGGCTGTTCTTGATAACGACCCGGCCGCTGCCGCCGCTTCGGCCTCCGGCAATGCCCGCAAACTCGGAAATCCGGAAATCGCTGTCGGCGCAGGTGAAATCGCCAGCCCGAGACAAGTCGCCGATGCCGCCGCGCGTCCCGACGGCGTCCGACTGACGACCACATGGCCGGCCCCGACCATGAATCAGGGCGACACCATCATGACTACGCTTGATGTGCGCAATGCCGCCGCCGGACAGAAGATCCGGATCCAAAACAGCAACCACGGCGCAGGCCATTTCACGACAGACTTTGGCGCCGGCGTACGCGCCGCGGTCGCCACGGTGCCGGGCGTCACCTGTACGCAGATCAATGCCCAGCAGATGGAAATCACGCTGGCGGCGGGAACCTACACCATCCCGATCACCCAGACCGTCTCGCGGCAGCCTGTCGCCGGCAGTGCCGATGATGCGCCGTGGGCGCCCGGCACGCAGCTGCAGGTCGACTGGCTGCTGTCAATGGCGCCATCCAATGCCGCCCCCGTCGAGCGCGGCTACGCCGTGATTTCAAGATGGATCGCCTATACGCAACAGGGCACAGCCGCCGACGCACGCTGGTCGTTGTTGCGCTCGGCCCCGAACATCGGCACCGGCGGCACCGTTACCTTTGAGATCGGCATGACCAATTACGCGCTGAGCTCCGAGGTCACGCTGCATATTGCCGTCGACGCCGCCAGCACGGCTGGCGATGCGGACTTCACGCGCGGGCTCAATGCGTCCATTGCTGCCGCCGCGAATGGAAAGGCCGGCTTCGACCCGCACACCGGCGCCTTGACCTTTGGCCCGGAAACGGTGTTTCCCTTTACCTTCGCGATGACTGCCGGTGCCGTCGGCGCCAGCAAGGACTACATTCTCGACATCCGCGACAGTCAGATCGGTCGGATCGACGTGGCGCAAGCCGGCGTCCGGCTTGGCAGCCTTGCCTTGCCGTCGATGACACCCCTGCTCGGCTTCAATGAAGCCTCCGGCGAATTCGGCATCGGCATTTACAAATACATTTACCCCGGTAAGGACCGGTTCGGCTGGGTCGCCGCGCAAGGCTTTGGCATCATCCGCGTCCCCTTCCTTTTTCAAAACATTCAAGCCGCCTCGTGAACGAACCTCGACGAGGCGGCCATGCGGCAGCTCGATGCGGTCTTGAGCGAATGCGCGGCAAAGCGCGTTGTCTGCCTGCTGGATATGCACAATTACGGCAGCTACTACCTTGACGATGCGCCGGCCAGCCAGGGACTTCCCGGCAGCATTGACGTCTCCAACGCGCGACTCGCCGAGTTGTGGGCCCGGATCGCCGGCCGCTACAAGGGCAACTCCTACGTCTGGTTTGACCTGATGAACGAGCCCCATCAGCAGACCGCGCTGGAGTGGGTCAAGACCGACAACGCCATCGCCGCCGCGATACGCGCGACCGGGGCCGCCAACAAGATCATCTTCCAGGGCACCGCGTGGCAGGGCGCATGGACCTGGACGACCAGCGGCAATGCGAAAGAGCTGCTGAAAGCCTACGACCCCGGCCACAATTATGCATTCGAGGCCCATCAATACCTCGACAGCGACGGGTCGGGGACCTCGCCGATCTGCGTCACCGGCTCCGGCGCAGCGCGGCTCGATCCCTTCACGACCTGGCTCAAGGCCAACGGCCTGCAGGGCATCATCGGCGAGATCGGCTGGGCCGACAATGCCGGCTGCGCGATCGAGGCAACCGCGCTGCTTGATCACTGGCGCGCGGCGACGACGTCGACAGCCGCCGGCGGCTATATCGGGCTGACCTATTGGGCCGCCGGACCCTGGTGGCCGGACAGCTACATGTATCTCGCCGAGCCCAGGCCATTCCCGGCCGCCGCCGATCCAGCGCAACTGAAGACGCTGAAGCGCTACTTGCCGCATTAGACCTCCATTACAATTGCAAGCCAATGATGCTAAACCTGTGCCCGAAAAATGAGCTTCTGTTTTTATGAGACGATCTGTCGTTTGAGGGGCCATCGCTTTGGATCAAATACTGCGGCGACCGGTCGTCCATGCTGACGAAGTCCGAGCCTTCGAAGGATCGCGCGCGCTCAAGCCCGCCCCCAACACCATCGCCGCATTCATTCTGTTCGCCGTGATCGTGCTGGCGCCGTTGCCGTTTGGCTCGGTCGATCCGTTGCCGATCATCGCCTGGTGCACATGCCTTGGGATTGCACTCTGCATGGCTTCGCTCCGGGCGCTCGATACGCGCCATTTCCTGATCCTCGCCGTTATCGCGATCGTGGTCGGCGCCTATGTTCTGGTACTGCACGAACAGGTCGCGATCAGGCCGTGGTTTCCGGTGGCGCTGCCGGATCCGGTTTGGCAGGCGGCGTCCGACGCGCTCGGTTCGCCGCTGCCTGCATCGCGCTCGCTGGTGCGCGACCAGCCGATTTTGGCGCTCGGGGCGCCCTTGGCGGCCACGCTTTGCCTGCTGGTGAGCTTCATCGTCTGCATCGAGCGCAAGCGCGCCTATCAGCTGCTTGCCGTCGTCGCCTGGTCCGGATCGCTCTATGCCGTGTACGGCATCGGAGCCTTTCTGATCGACCCTGGCAGGGTGCTGTGGATGCAGAAGCAGGCCTATTTTACGGTTCTGACCGCAACGTTCATCAACCGGAATACGGCCGCGGTCTATTTCGGGGCCTGTGCCATCGTCTGGCTGTTGCTTCTGGTGGAGCGTGTCCGGCAGCTTCTGCCGCGCGCGGCGCCTCTCGCCTGGAGCATGATCGCCTACGCGCTGAAGCGTTTGCGGCGCGACTCCATGATTGGCTTTCTGGCTTTCTTTTTGTGCTGCGTCGCCATGTTCCTGACGGGGTCGCGGGCCGGCGTCTTGCTCTCGCTTTTGGCGGGCGGCGCCGCGCTGGCGCCTTTTGTCTGGAAGGCCATGACGTTCGGCGGCAGGTCGCTCGGCGTGCTGCTGGCCGCCGCCGGCGCGCTGCTGGTCGTGTTCCAGGTGCTCGGCGCCGGCGTGATCGGGCGCCTGGACAGTGAGGGCTTGGCCGATGGCGGACGCCTCGAGACCTATCGCTCGACGCTCGAAATGATCCGCGATCACCCCTTGCTGGGAACGGGACAGGGCACCTTCGCCTGGGTCTATCCGACCTACCGAAGCAGCGCCTGGACCTCCTGGGGGGTTTGGGATCGCGCCCACAGCACGCCGCTGGAGATCGCATCCGATATGGGTCTGCCGGTCGCGGCCATCGTCGTTGCGGGCTGGGCTGGCATTTTCGCCGTTCTCGGTTTTGGGCTGTGGAGCCGCAACCGCGACCGGATCATCGTGGTCGCGGCGCTGGCCGTGGCATGTCTTGGTATCCTGCATTCCCTGATTGACTTCTCCCTGCAAATTCCCGGTTTTGCCATTGTGGTCTTCGCCCTGGTCGGAGCCGGGCTGGCGCAATCCTTCCGTAGTCTCCGGCCGCCAACGTCTGCGATCGACGACGTGCCGTAGGCTCGATTGCTTGGTCGCAAGGGCTCTCCGCAATGACGGGCACTTTAAACATGAGTTCACGCCCCGCGGCGCGCACGCGCCCGAGGGTTTGCCAGAAACGTCCGCCCTTGAAACAGAGGGCGTGGGGAATGCCGGATGCCCAGTGGCACCCGCAGCCTCGCGTGCAGAAAACGGCCATCGCGCACACGAGTATTCACAGCGAGGCACCGAAACATCCGGCATCCCCCACGCAATGGTTTTAACAGTTTATACGCGCTCTCCCCGGCGATAGCTTATTGCCACCGTCGCCTTCGGATTAAGGTTTTG
>NZ_JBEKXH010000136.1:0-14739 GCF_049512235.1 Bradyrhizobium sp. | reverse complement strand
ATCGCAAGCACGGCGTCATGATGCCGGCCGACGGCCTGGCAAAGCTCAGGAAGTTCGACGCGATCTACTTTGGCGCGGTCGGTGCGCCCGACGTTCCCGACCACATCACGCTGTGGGGGCTTCGGCTGCCGATCTGCCAGGGCTTCGATCAATACGCCAATGTGCGGCCGACCAGGATATTACCGGGCATCACCTCGCCGCTGCGCGATGTCGGCACCGGCGATCTCGACTGGGTGATCGTGCGCGAGAATTCCGAGGGCGAATATGCCGGTTGCGGCGGCCGCGTGCATCGCGGACTGCCTGAGGAAGTCGGGACCGAGGTCGCGATCTTCACCCGCGTCGGCGTCGAGCGCATCATGCGCTATGCCTTCAGGCTGGCGCAGTCGCGCCCCCGGAAACTCCTGACCGTGGTCACCAAGTCCAACGCCCAGCGCCACGGCATGGTGATGTGGGATGAGATCGCGGAAGAAATCTCGAAGGAATTCCCCGCCGTCACCTGGGACAAGATGCTGGTGGACGCCATGACGGTACGGATGACGCTCAAGCCACGGAGTCTCGACACCATCGTCGCCACCAACCTCCACGCCGATATCCTGTCCGATCTCGCCGGCGCGCTCGCCGGCAGCCTCGGGGTGGCGCCGACCGCCAATATCGACCCGGAGCGCCGCTTTCCGTCGATGTTCGAGCCGATCCACGGCTCGGCCTTCGACATCACCGGCAAGGGCATCGCCAATCCCGTCGCCAGTTTCTGGACTGCGGCGCAGATGCTCGATCATCTCGGCGAGGCCGATGCCTCGGCGCGCCTGATGCGCGCGGTGGAAAAGGTTACCGGCGCGGGTATCCTGACGCCGGATGTCGGCGGCAGCGCCACCACGAAGGACGTGACCGACGCCGTGGTCGAGGCTATTCAGAGCTCCAATGTCTGACCCTTCGTCATCAACAGGCTGGACCGACGCCGCAGCGCGCGCCGTGCTGCGCAGGATGTTCGACGCGGCCGTGAGCAGCGCCGATCCCGGGGCCGCCGTGCTCCGGCATCTGCCGGAGAAACCCAAAGGCCGCTGTGTCGTGATCGGCGCCGGCAAGGCTTCGGTGGCGATGGCGGCGGCGTTGGACCGGGCCTGGAGCGACGTCGATCTCACCGGCGTCGTCGTAACCCGCCATGGGCAGCGCGCCCCTGCCGGACGCATCGAGGTGCTGGAAGCTTCCCATCCGACGCCCGATGCCATGAGCGAGCAGGCGGCGCGCCGGATCCTCGCCGCCGTGAAAGGACTGACGGCCGACGATCTCGTCATCGCGCTGATGTCGGGCGGCGGTTCTTCGCTGATGGTGTTGCCCGCGGGCAAGATGACCCTGGCCGACAAGCACGCCGTCAACCGGAGCCTTTTGGCGAGCGGCGCCAACATCGTCGAGATGAATGCCGTGCGCAAACATCTGTCAAATATCAAGGGCGGCCGGCTCGCGCTTGCCGCCGATCCGGCGCGGGTCGTGACCTTGGCGATCAGCGACATCCCCGGCGATGATCCCTCCGCCATCGCCTCGGGGCCGACCGTCGCCGATCCCTCCACGCTGGCCGATGTCCGCGAGATCATCGCGCGCTACCGGATCGAGCTGCCGCCGGCGGCATCGGCGGTTCTGTCCGCCAACGCCGAGACGCCGAAATCCCTGAGCGCGCGGAATACCGTCCATGTCATTGCGGCTCCGGCGCTGGCGCTGGCCGCCGCGGCCGAGGCTGCAAAGAGCGCCGGCCTGACGCCGCTGATCCTCGGCGACGCGATCGAAGGCGAGAGCCGCGAACTCGGTATCGTCATGGCGGGCATCGCCCGTTCGAGCCGCGTCAACGGGCTGCCCGTCAAGGCGCCCGCCGTTCTGCTGTCGGGTGGCGAGACCACCGTCACCATCGGCAAGGGGCCGGCAGGGCGCGGCGGACGCAACACCGAATTTCTGCTCGCTTTTGCCATTGCCATGGCCGGGGAACCCGATGTTTTTGCGCTGGCGGGCGACAGCGACGGTATTGATGGAACCGAAGACGCCGCCGGCGCCCTCGTTACGCCGGACACGATTGCGAGAGGGCGCGCCAGGCGTCTGGACGCTCGCCAACATCTTGTTGCACACGACAGCTACAGCTTTTTCGAGGGAACCGGCGACCTGATTCGAACCGGCCCGACCGGTACCAACGTCAACGATATCAGAGCGGTTCTGATCACCAGAGGCGGCCGACAGGCCGAATGAACCATGCGCCGCAATCGCCGAGCCAAAATCGTCGCTACCGTGGGTCCAGCCTGTGGAGCGCAAGAGATGCTGGAACAGCTCTTCATGGCGGGCGTCGACACATTTCGGTTGAACTTCAGCCATGGCACGCACGAGGACCACGCCAGGGTGCACGCGGCCATCCGCGCGCTGGAAGTCAGGGTTAAGCGCCCGATCGGCATCCTGCAGGACCTGCAGGGACCGAAAATCCGGGTTGGAACCATCCGGGATGGCAAGATCATCACCACGGCCGGCGAGCAGATTCGGTTTGTGCTGTCGGGAACCGAAGGCGACAAGATGTCGATCCCGCTGCCGCATCCGGAGATTTTCGAGGCGATCGCACCCGGCGAAGATCTCCTGATTGATGATGGCCGGATCCGCGTCCGGGTCACCGGGATCGGTTCCGACTTCATCGACGCCAGTGTCATTACCGGCGGCGTCATCTCGAACCGCAAGGGTGTCAATGTTCCAACCGCAGTTCTCAACCTGTCGCCCCTGACCGCCAAGGACCGCGCCGATCTGGCGTTCGGCCTGGAACTCGGGGTCGATTGGGTGGCGCTGTCGTTTGTGCAAAAGCCCGGCGATGTCATCGAGGCGCGCGGCCTGATCGGCGATCGCGCCGGCATCATGGCGAAGATCGAAAAGCCGGCGGCGCTTGAACATATCGATGACATTGTCCGCCTCTCCGACGCCGTCATGGTGGCCCGTGGCGATCTCGGTGTCGAGATTCCCCCCGAAGACGTGCCCGGCCGGCAGAAGGAACTGATCAAGTGCTGCCGCCTGGTCGGCAAGCCCGTGATCGTCGCGACCCAGATGCTGGATTCGATGGTCGCGGCACCCACCCCCACGCGCGCCGAAGCCTCCGATGTCGCCACCGCGATCTATGATGGCGCCGACGCGGTGATGCTCTCTGCGGAATCGGCGTCCGGCCAATATCCGCGCGAGGCCGTGGCCATGATGAGCCGCATCATCGAGAGCACCGAACGGCACAAGATGTATCGCTCCATCATCGATGCCTCGCAACCCGGCGAGGAAGAGACCGCGCCGCACGCGGTCGCCGCGGCCGCCGCCGATCTCGCCTCCGCGATCGATGCCACAGCCATTGTCGCTTTCACCTCAAGCGGGACGACGGCGGCCCGCATCGCCCGCAAACGGCCCAAGGTCTCGATCCTGGCGGTCACGCCGGACCAACGGGTGTCGCGGCAGCTGTGCCTGTTGTGGGGAGCGCACAGCGTCATGTCCAAGGACGTCAACTCCTATGAGGAGATGGTCGATCGCGCCACGCAGACGGCGCTCGCCGAGGAATTCGCAAAACGGGCGGATTTCATCGTGGTGGTGGCCGGCATTCCCTTTGGCGAGGCGGGCACCACCAACAATCTGCGTGTGGTGCATATCGGCTGAGGCGAATTTGCCGTAAACCCAAATCGCCCAGCGCGGTTCAGCCCGCCTGCCCCAGCGTCAGCCGCATCCCGTCATACGCCGGGATGACATTCGGCGGCAGGCTCTGGCGCAGCACCTCGTAATCCAGGTCCGAATGCAGGTTGGTGAGAACGGCGCGGCGCGGCTTGAAGCGGTCGATCCAGGACAGCGCATCGTTGACGCTGAAGTGGCTGGGGTGCCCGGCATAGCGCAGCGCGTCGATGATCCAGAGATCGAGCTGTTCGAGCTGCGGCCAGCTCTCGCGCGGGATGTCGCTGACATCGGGCGTATAGGCGGCATCCGCGATCCGAAAGCCCAGCGCCGGAATATTGCCGTGCCGCAGGATGAAGGCGGAAAGCGGCAGCGGACCGCCTGGGCCGTCGATGCTGCGGCTTTCGCCTGCCTCGATCGCGTGATGGTCGAGGATCGGCGGATAATCGCTGCCCGGCGGGCTGACAAAACAGTAGGCAAACCGCAGCAGGACATGATCGGCGGTCGATCGGTTCAGATAGACCGGAATGCGCCGGCGCTGGTGCAGCACGACGGAGCGAAGATCGTCGATGCCATGGGTCTGGTCGGCGTGCTCGTGGGTCAGGAATACCGCGTCGATGTGATCGACGTCGGCGTCGATCAGCTGCTCGCGCAGATCGGGCGAGGTGTCGATCACGACCCGCGTTGTGCCGCGATCGGAAGTCTGCTCGACCAAGAGCGAGCAGCGGCGGCGGCGGTTTTTCGGATTTTTCGGATCGCACGCCCCCCAGCCGAGTGCCGGACGCGGCACGCCGGCGGAGGACCCGCAGCCGAGAATGGTCAGGCTCAGCGTCATGCCGTGGCATCCGCCGCTGGCGCATCCGCGGCCGGCACTTTGGAAAACAGGCGAAAGAAATTTTCCGTGGTCTGCCGCGAAATTTCCTCCAGCGAGACGCCGCGGGCTTCCGCCAGCACTTTTGCGATTTCAACCACGTAAGACGGTTCGTTGCGCTTGCCGCGAAATTTGCCGGGCGCCAGATAGGGCGCGTCGGTTTCCACCATGATGCGATCGGCCGGCAGTTCGGCGGCAAGGTCGCGCAGCGCCTGCGATTTCTTGAACGTCAGAATTCCCGTGAACGAAATCGAGAGCCCCATGGAGATGGCTTTCATCGCGAGCTCCCGCCCGCCGGTGTAGCAATGCAGCACGGCGCGAAATGGCCCTTTTGCCATTTCCTCTTCCAGGATGCGGCCGCAGCCGTCGTCGGCTTCGCGGGTATGGATCACCAGCGGCAGGCCGGTTGAGCGGGCGGCCGCGATATGGGCGCGAAAGCCGCGCGCCTGCGCTTCGGGGGAGCCGTCTTGGTAGAAATTATCCAGCCCCGCCTCGCCCAGCGCCACCACCTTGGGATGGCGCGTCAGCTCGATCAGCTCGTCAGCGGCAATGCCGTCTTCCTCGTCGGCGTGATGGGGATGGGTGCCGACCGAGCAATAGACATTGGGAAAGCGTTCGGCAATGGCGAGCAGCGCATCAAGCCGCCGCACCCGCGTCGAGATGGTGAGAATGCGCCCGATGCCCGCAGCCTTGGCCCGCGCCACGATGCCGTCGAGATCATCGGCGAAATCGGGAAAATCCAGATGGCAGTGGCTGTCGATGAGCATCGGCGGTCCGTTCAAGCCGCCGATGGTTCGACGTAGCGCGGGAATATTCCAGTCGGTGCCGGCAAGGCTGTTCCGGGCCTGATCCGCGCCGCGCCGCCGAGCGCCGTGAAATCTCGGGCGTCGGGGGGCACGCCGAGACTATCCAGAAGCCTGCCAGCGGATTCCGGCATCGCCGGCTGCGCCAGAATGGCGATCTGGCGAACCACTTCCGCCGTCACATAAAGCACCGTGCGTTGCCGCGCCGGATCGGTCTTGGCCAGCGCCCATGGCGCCTCGCCCGCGAAATAGCGGTTGGCTTCCGCCACCACGGCCCACACCGCGTTGAGCCAGTGATGGATCTGCTGCGTCGCCATCGCGGCCCGCGCCACCCCGATCATGGCATCGGCCTGGGCCAGGATCGCTCTGTCGCTGTCGCTGAAGTCGCCGGGCTCGGGCAGCACGCCGCCAAGCTGCTTTGCGATCATCGACAGCGAGCGCTGCGCCAGATTGCCGAGGTCATTGGCGAGATCGGCATTGATGCGCGCCACGATCGCTTCGTGATTGTAGCTGCCGTCCTGTCCGAACGGCACCTCGCGCAGGAAGAAATAGCGCATCTGGTCGACGCCATATTGCTCCGCCATGCTGAAGGGATCGACGACATTGCCGACCGATTTCGACATTTTCTCGCCGCGGTTGAGCAGAAAACCATGACTGAACACGCGCCGCGGGACGGCAACGCCGGCCGACATCAGGAAGGCCGGCCAGTACACCGCGTGAAAGCGTACGATGTCCTTGCCGATGACGTGAAGATTGGCCGGCCAGTAGCGCCGGAAGTCCGCGCCGGTGACATCGGGATAGCCCGCCGCCGTGATGTAGTTGGTCAGCGCGTCGATCCAGACATACATCACATGCCCGGGGGCGCCGGGCACCTTGATGCCCCAGTCGAAGGTGGTGCGCGAGACCGAGAGGTTCTGCAGACCGCCTCTGACGAAGCTTGCGACTTCATTGAGCCGTTCGCGCGGCAACACGAAGTCGGGAATCCGGGCATAGAGGTCGAGCAGCCGGTCCTGATAGGCCGACAGCCGGAAGAAATAAGTCTCCTCCTCGGTCCACTCCACCGGCGAGCCAAGCGGCTCGCGGCGGATGCCATCGTCACCGAGCGTGGTTTCCGCTTCGTCGAAATAGGCCTCCTGACGCACCGAGTACCACCCGGCATATTTGTCGAGATAGATATCGCCGTTGTCCTGGATCGCGGTCCAGAGTGCCTGGCAGGCGCGCTCGTGCCGCGGCTCGGTGGTGCGGATATAATCGTCATAGGAAATGTTGAGCGCGGTCATCATCTCGCGAAAGCGCGCCGAATTGCGGTCCGCCAACGCCAGCGGCGTGAGGCCCTCTGCGACAGCCGTTTGCTGCATCTTGAGCCCGTGTTCGTCGGTTCCCGTGAGAAATCGGACATCGAACCCATCGAGCCGCTGAAAGCGGGCGAGCGCGTCGGTGACCATGGCCGTATAGGCGTGGCCGATGTGCGGTACGCCGTTCGGATAGAAGATCGGCGTGGTCAGGAAATAGGGCTTGCGGGTTGTGTCGATGGCGGACGTCATGGTGGATCTTTTTGACCTTGGATCATACGATGGCGCGGGCGTTGCGGGTTTCGCAAAATCATCGCGCAGAGCAACCGTACAGCCTCGCTACCGCACAGCCTCGTTAGCGCACAGCTTCCGCAAGCAGCCCGAACACCGAGAACACCAGCGGCTTTCGTTCAAGATTGTAGGATTCGGTGTCGCGCGCGGCGCGATTGATCTTTTCCCACACCTCCGCCAGCCGTGCAAGGCGGGGCAGGTTGGCGTTGGCATGGGCCTCGTCGGCCCGCAGGCGTTCGCCCATCCAGCGGTCGATGCTGTCGATGAACGCCGCCAGCGCGATCCGGTCGCTGCCGCCGAGCGCGTCGCCGAGCGCATGCAGTTCGCGCGGATCGACCCGCGGCAAGGTCGCCAGCAGGGCTGCCGTACGCTGATGAAGTTTTAAGGCGTCGCCGCCCGAGAGTGTCAGCGCACGCGCGACGCTGCCCTCCGCGGCGCCCGCGGCTTGCGCCAGCGCGGCATCATCGCGCCCGATATTGGCGGCGGCAGCAGCGGCCGCGATGACGTCGGATGTGGCGAGCGGCCGCAACGGCAGTTTCCGGCAGCGCGATATAATCGTCGGCAGAACCCGCGCCGGCGCGTGACTGACGAGCAGGAACAGCGATCGTTGCGGCGGCTCCTCCAGGACCTTGAGCAGCGCGTTGGCCGCGTTGGGATTGAGCTCGTCCACGGTATCGACGATGCAGACCCGCCAGCCCTCGACCGCCGCCGTCGAGCCGAAAAACGAAATCGTCTCCCGGGTCTCGTCGACGGTGATCACACTTCGCATCACGCCCTTGTCGTTGAGGCCGCGTTCCAGCGTCAGCAGGCCGCCATGTGATCCCGCGGCGAGCTGGCGCGCCACCGCTTCAGATCGATCGACAAAAAGCGTTTCGGCATGCTGCACCTCGGCTGCGCCGGGATCGCGATGGGCGAGAGCGAACCGCGCCATGCGATAGGCCAGCGTGGCCTTGCCGATGCCTTGCGCACCCCCGATCAGCCAGGCATGCGGCATGCGCCCGCCGCGGTAGGCATTCAGCAGAGCAAGCTCGGCATCGCGATGCCCGAACAAGTCGGTGGTTTCGCGCGGATGATTGGCTGATATTTGCGGATCGACCTGACGCGCGCTCATGCTGAATGGGCCATGTTGCCGGCGCCGGCCGTAAAGAAACGCTCGCGCAAGGCGGCCCAGATGTCGGCGGCCACGGTGGCTAAGTCGGCGCTGGCGTCGATCAACACGCAGCGCTGCGGCTCAGTGGCGGCGATCTGCCGATAGGCCTCGCGCACCTCCTGATGAAATCTGATGTCGCCGGCGTGGAATTGATCGGGCGCGCCGGCGCCGCGCCCGATCGACGCGCGGCGCAGGCCGACGTCGGCGGCGACATCGAGAATGATGGTCAAATCGGGCTTGAGGTCGCCTGTCGTGACCCGCTCCAATGCATTCAGGATCGCGGGCGCGACCTCGCCCAGCCGGCCCTGGCAGGCGCGCGTCGCATCCGAAAACCCCGAGCAGAGCACCCATGTTCCCTGATTGAGCGCCGGGATGATGACAGCGCGTGCGTGCTCGCCGCGCGCGGCGGCGAGCAGAAGCGCTTCGGTGTCCGGGCCCAATAGCTGGCCTATCCCTGATGACACGAGATGCCCGATGATTTCGGCACCCGGCGTGCCGCCGGGTTCGCGCGCGACGATGGCGCGCAGCCTGACGGCGGAGAAACGCTCCGCGAGGATTTTGATCTGGGTGCACCGGCCGGAGCCCTCCCCGCCCTCAATGGAGATCAGCCGCCCGCGACCGGGAGTTCGTTTGACCGCTGCCTCGGCCATGGTCAAAGTTTCTCGGCGCCGAGGCGGAACATTCCGATCACGAGTTCGCTCGCCCCATCGATCGCGCGCCGCATCGTCGATCCGACGCCGACCGGTTCCGCCGCATAGACCGGCGCCTCCATGGCGACGTTGGTGCCGCGCCATACCCTGACGATGCCGACCTTCTGGCCGGCTTCGATCGGCGCGCGCACCGGGCCATTATAGACCACGCGCGCGAGCAATTTATCGCTGCCGTTTTTCTGTACCATCACCTTGATGGGCTCGGGGCTTGAGAGCCCGACCGAGCGGCTTTCGCCGCCGAATACCCTGGCATAGCCGACCGGCTGCCCTGGCGCGAACAGGGTGCGCGCTTCGAAATTGCGAAATCCCCATTCCAGCATCTTCTTGGCTTCTGACGCACGGTCCTCGGGATCTTCCAGGCCGTTGACGACGACGATCAGCCGGATGCCGTTTTGCACGGCGGACCCGACCATGCCGTAGCCGCCTTCCTTGGTGTATCCGGTTTTGAGCCCATCGGCGCCTTCGAGCGCGGTCAGAAGCGGATTGCGGTTTTGCTGGCGGATCTTGTTCCAGGTGAACTCGCGCTCGCCGAACAGCTTGTAGAATTCGGGATAGGTCGCGATGACATGGCGCGCCAGTGCGGCGAGTTCGCGCACGCTCATCTTGTTGCCGGGATCGGGCAGACCGTTGGAATTGGCGAAGGTCGATCTGGGCATCCCGAGTTCGCGCGCGCGCGCCGTCATCTTCTCGGCAAAGGCGTGCTCGTCGCCGGCGATGCCCTCCGCCAGCACGATGCAGGCATCATTGCCGCTCGGGATGATGGCGCCGTGCAGGAGATCGTCGACCGAAATCTTGCTGTGAATGGCCGCGAACATGGTCGAGGTGCCCGAGGGCGCGCCGCCCCTGCGCCAGGCGTTTTCGCTGACGTGATATTCGTCCGATAGTTTGACGTCGCCCTGCTGGATGGCGTGGAACACCAGCTCTGCGGTCATCAGCTTCATCATGCTGGACGGTGCCCGCAGCTCGTCGGCGTTCTTCTCGAACAAAACGCTGCCGCTGGTGGCCTCGATCAGGATCGCGGTCGGCGCGTCGCCGTCGAACCCGCCCTCTTCCTTTTTGGCGCCCTGCACGCTGTTGTTGGCGGCGTGAACCGCGCCGCCCCATCCGATCGCCAGCACCACCAGCGGCGCGATCAGGTGACGCCACAAGCGTGGCGTCGCAGATTTCAAGGTGCGGGACGCGGTCAAATCGGCTGCCATCGGTGATCTCGGAGAGCGGCGTTCTAGCAATTGCAAGTGTCGCAAACAACACAGGTGTTTGCGCGCTGCCACCGCGCCGAAACCAGCACAAAATCAATGAAAAAAGGCGGAAAAGCGATGCCATCGTCGCATATGCGAGTTCGGTCACCTCGCCCCGCTGGCGGGGCCGAGGTTCAGGTTCAGTAGAGCCCGCGTCCGGCCAGCACTTCGCTCGGTCCACGCGGATCGACCGGCGCATAGGCGCTGACGGGCCTGGAAACATACTGCCCGTCATCGTCATAGGACACGGCGCGCGGATTATCGAGCCCGCGGCGGCTCGACCGCGCCGAGGCCGACATCTCCGACGTGGCGTTGATCGAGGCCATGTCGGCTGTGGTATTGCCGAGGCTGTAGGGCCGCCCTTGCGGCATCGGAACCTCGCCCCGGATGGCGCGGCCGGGCATTTCCGGTACGAAGGAATGGGCGGACGCCACCCGCACCAGCGAAGGCGGCGGCGCCGGCTCGCCGGTGCGCAAGGTCGCCACCAGCTGGCGGTCGTCGGAACCTTCCAGCGGCGCCCGGCCGACATATTCGACCCGCACCTGGGCGACGCCGGTGGACTTGAATTCGAGCAACTCGGCGGCCCTGTTCGAGACATCGATCAGCCGGTTGGCGGCGTAGGGCCCGCGGTCATTGACGCGCACGATCAGCGATTTGCCGTTGCCAAGATTGGTAACGCGGGCATAGCACGGCATCGGCAGGGTCGGATGGGCCGCGGTCAAAGACCCCATGTCGAACACTTCGCCATTAGCGGTCTGCCGGCCGTGGAAATCATCGCCGTACCAGGAGGCCAGGCCCTCGGCGCGATAGTTGACGTCCTCTTCCGGCACGTAGACCCGTCCCGCCACGGTATAGGGCTTGCCGATTCGATAGGTGCCGCCGCCCTTCGGCACGGGTTCGCCGAATTCGACCACCCGGGGACTGGTGGAAACGCCATATCTGGGATCGACGCGGCTGGCAAACTTGCCCGATGAGGCGCAATTGGCCAGAACGAGGCAAGCCGCCACGGCGGCAGCGCCCCGCCCCATCAGCGCCAACGGATATGACCCCCGATTCCCCATCCGCCCCCGATTAGCATTTGACCGCCCGCGCGCCCATCAGGGAGCGGCCTGGCGATCCCACCCCGATGCGGCCCACCTCCGCATCAGAATATGAAGATACCGCATTCCGAACGCGGCGGAAATGGGGAGAGCCGTGGGGTGGTTAAGCCGGGGTTAGCGGCGCAGCGGGTCTAAGCTGTTGCATTGGCCCGGCGATTTACGGGCATTTCCGCCCGCGCGGCAGCTTGCAATCCGCGCTGCGTTACCCCATGAGGTTGCCGGTGGGAAGGGTGGCCGAGTGGTTTAAGGCACCGGTCTTGAAAACCGGCGTGCCTGCAAGGGTACCGTGGGTTCGAATCCCACCCCTTCCGCCAGACGCCGCCGATTCTACGCCGTGGCGGCCTTCCTTGGCCGTCCACCTTTGCGGCCATTCTTGCGCGATGCCGCGACTTTGGCGACAGTGCGCGCTCGACCGCCTTCCGCGCCGAGCTGGCGCGCCATCCAGCTTTTCGAGCCGAATACCCCTTGCAGCAGCGCCGGCACATAGAAATCGGCATCCAGCTTGGGCCAGCGCAGGCCAAGTCCGGCCGGGCTGATTTCGATATCGGCCAGATTTTCATGCGAAGCGCCCGCCAGCCCTTCGGCCAGCCGCGTGGGGAAGGCAAGCTCGACCCCAGTGTTGAGGGTGACAACAACGCGCGATCGACGACGGTCGTAGCGCGCCGACACGGCATGGCCGGCCTCGCGCACCGAGGCCATTCGCTTCTCCGCCTCCTTCAGTTCTTGCAACAGGCGCGCAACCTCATCCTGCATCGCAGGGGGCAGGTTGCGAGCGATATCAACCGCATGTTCAAGTAATTTCGTCATCGCCCCAGTTTACTCAAAATACGCGCGAGGACATTTTTGGCGGCGGCGAGGAGTTCGCGCCGCGCATGCCTCGTGGCCCGCCAGGGAACAAATGTTCCGATGATCTTTGTTGGCGTCGCGAATTCGCCTGACGTCAGAGCTTTAGCCTTGCACTTATGCACTCTAGCGTGCATTTAGACGGCGCAACGCAGTCCCTGCGGGAGCATTGCCAATAACATATTACCTTTGGTGACTTATCGCCGATCGGTAGTTGCGCGCGGTGAGGCGACGCATTTCGAAAGCCAGGAAGTAGCTGACGTCATCGGGGTGAGAGAGGTGACATCCGCACTGCCTGCTCTGAATGCCCCATATCGCTTCGATCAAGCGGACGGCGGTTGCCGGGTATTGTTCTGCGTAAAAGGAGGAAGAAAAAGTGAACAATGGGAGCGTCGATGCGCCGTCCTGTGCGGAACAACGTTGTTGAGTTTGCAAAGATCGGCAGGCGCGATGTCGCCTTCGGCTTTTCCGACGTGGATCTCCTGGCCTGGATGGAAGCGTTGCGCGCGCTTCCGGTTTCGCCGGTGACCGAAGGCGAGGTTCTCGCCTGGGTCGAAGGACCGTTGCGGCGGTTCTTTCCCTTTGAGCGATTTTGGGGCGCTTATGGAATTTTGTCCGGCGGTCGCATTCAGATGCTCTCGTTGGTGTCGAGCGGGCATGGTCCGGAGTTTCTTGCGGGCCGTGAAATCACATTCGATCTGAATTCACCGGGTTGCTTTGCGTGGTGGATGTTCAATCGGAAGCCCTTCATTCTGGATAAAGCTGGCGCGCAGGATGAGACGGGAGCGCCGATTTTTGCAAGCCGGCGCGAGCTTGAAGAAGTAGAACGATTTGCGCTGGGCGTCGTCGCTGCCCACGGCGTCATCGATCCCTTTGTCGTTGCCGGCACGCATATCAGCTTTGCCGGCGTGCCGAGAACGCAGCCGAAGCGCACCCTGGCGGCGCTCGATTTGATCGCGCCGGTTCTGCACACCCTGTACCTGCGAACAAAACAGACTGCGACTGCAGCGGTGCATCTGACGGCGCTGACGAATCGGCAACGAGAACTGGTCGGGCTCGCCGTGACGGGATTGTCCGACAAGGCGATCGCCTTGCGCCTTTCGATTTCCGAGGACACCGTCGGCAACCATTTCCGCGCCATCTATGCCCGGCTCGGCATCAGCAAGCGCAGCCAGCTCATCGCGCTCCTGAGGTAGGTCCGTAGGGCGGATTGGCCACCGGTCCGCGCAACGCGCGGCCCGCTGGGCGTAATCCGCCATCTTGCGCCCGCCGACGCCCGCGAAACGGCGGATTACGCTTCGAGGCTGGGCAATGCTTGCCCAGCCTCTTCGCTAATCCGCCCGAAAACTGCTAAAATAGTCTGGCGCATAGCACGAACGTGCCATCGATCTGATGGCCGAAATCTCTTAAGCAACCCGGGCTAAAATTTTTCGATTGGCGCGAATTTCGGGAATTTCAGCAGGTCTTTTGATCTGAAGCGATGTTGGGGTTGGGGACTATGGTCGATGCTGGGGGCATCGCCAGCAGTCAGCAGGTTGCATCGGCACTACCGGCGCCCGTCGACACGGGCCTCGGCTGCCTTGGGCTGGTTCTGGCGCTATCGGGCGAAGCGTTCGATCTCGATCGGGCGCGCCGCGAATATCTGGCCGATGGCAGGCCCGCCGATGGCGACGATCTGGTCCGCATTGCGCGGGCGCAGGGGCTGAAGGCCCGCGTCAGCCGCTCCTCGGTCAAGCGCGTGCAGGCGCTGTCGCTGCCGGTGATCGCGCGCGGCCGCGACGGCGCCTTCTTCGTGATCGGGCGGCTGATCGAGGCCGGGGTGCTGGTCGGCCATGCCGGCGGGCCGCCGGTCGGGTGGACCCTGGAACAGCTGGAGCGCGAATGGACCGGCGAGGTCGTGCTGGTCGCCAAGCGCGACCAGCTTCCCGGCGAGGCCGCCCGCTTCGGGCTGCGCTGGTTCATTCCCGCGATCAAGCGGTTCTCGAAGGTCCTGGCCGAAGTGCTTGTGATCTCGGTCTTTATTCAGCTGGTGGCGCTGGTGTCGCCGCTCTTCTTCCAGGTCGTGATCGACAAGGTGCTGGTGCATCGCGGCCTCACCACGCTGGAAGTGCTGGTGATCGGCCTGCTCGTCATCAACCTCGCGGATGCGCTGTTGAACTGGCTGCGCACCTATTGTTTCGCCCATACCACGAGCCGGATGGACGCCATTCTCGGCTCGCAGCTGTTCCGTCATTTGATCGCGCTGCCGATCGGCTATTTCGAGAGCCGAGCCACCGGCCAGACCGTGGCGCGGGTGCGCGAACTGGAGAATGTCCGGCAGTTCATCACTTCCTCGGCGCTGACGCTGGTGATCGACGTTGTGTTCGGCCTGATCTTCCTCGCCGTCATGTTCTGGTACAGCCCGCCGCTGACGCTCGCGGTCGTGATCTCGATCCCGTTCTACGCTGTGATCTCGATTGTGATCACCCCGGTGCTGAAGGCCCGGGTGCAGGAAAAATTCCAGCGCGGTGCGGCCAACCAGTCGCTGCTGGTGGAAAGCCTGGCGGGCATCCAGACCCTGAAGGCGAGCGCGGTCGAGCCGCAGATGCGGCAGCGCTGGGACGAGCAGCTTGCCGCCTATATCGGCTCCTCGCTGCGGGTGGTGACCTTGGGCGCGGCCGGCTCGCAACTGGTCGGCCTCGTCAACAAGGTGACGAGCGCGGCGATCCTGTGGTTCGGGGCGCAGGCGGTGATATCCAATCAGCTCACCATCGGCGAGTTCGTCGCCTTCAACATGCTGGCGGG
>NZ_JBEKXH010000135.1:0-14784 GCF_049512235.1 Bradyrhizobium sp. | reverse complement strand
TTCCTCGACGACCCGCTGGCGACGCACCTGTTGTTCGTGGACGCCGATATCGGCTTTGCGCCCGAACAGGTGTTCCGGCTGATCGAGTCCGGAGCCGAAATGGTGGCCGGCGTCTATCCCATCAAGCGGGTCAACTGGGACAAGGCCAGGCGGATGCTGCAAGCCGGCCGGCCGAAAGTGCCGTCGGCCGCGCTCGACTATGTGCTCGAGATCGACGACCCCGACCGCGTTGTCGTGGTCAACGGCTTCACCCGCGTGCGCTATGCAGGCACCGGTTTCCTGATGATCAGGCGTCACGTCCTGGAAAGAATGTGCCAACACCCGGCCTACGCGGCGCTGCAGTTCTTCCGCGAACACTCCCTCGATGCGCTGGCGGGAAGTCCGAACCGGTTTGCGCTGTTCGAGTGCATGATCGATGCCGCGACCGGCACCTACCTCAGCGAGGATTTTGCCTTCTGCAGACGCTGGACCGATATCGGCGGCGAGATCTGGGCCGATCTGCAAAGTCGTCTCGATCACGTCGGACCCGCGGTCTTTCAGGGCGACATCTCATCGCAGTTTGCCGCGCCCGCAATTGCTTCGGATGCGGCGTGAAATCATGTCGATGACGAGCGCCATGCCGCGGTTGCGTGCGGCCGAAAATCCGACCGCCAGGGATCGATCAGGTTCTGCTTTGGCCGACTTGTTCGAACCGCTGGACTACCTGCTCGCCTGCGGCGGCGATCCGCGACTTCAAATCGATCGGACCAGCGGGGCCAATGATTATGGCTGCCGGCCATTTCCCTGTCCGAACACATTGAGCTTCGCGTCCTGCACGGCGACCTCGATTTCGGAGCGGGCTTACGTTCACGTCAGTCATGCGCGGGAATCCCTGATGCGGTCGGCAATTGCCGCCGGCCTTGAAGCCGCCTTCGATGCCCGAATCGAAAGCATGCGCGACGAATTGAAGGCCTGCCTCGGGCTGTCGCGGACCGATGCCGAAGTGGTATTTTCGTCATCGGGTACCGACGCGCAGCTTCAGGCGCTGTGGCTCGCGCGGGCGCTGCTAGGTCCCGCGCTGACGACGGTCATTGTGGCCGCCGACCAGACCGGCAGTGGAACCGGCTATACCGCGCGCGGGCGTCATTTCAACGCCGCGACCGCGAACGGCATCAGGGTGCGAAAGGGCGAGCCCATCGAAGGCCTGGCCGATCACCTTGCCAGCATGGCGCTCGGCGCGCTCGATGCGGCCGGGAGTTTCTGCCCGCGAGCCGAAAGCGATGCACGGGTTCTCGACGCGGTCGAACAGGCGATTGCAAATGGCAGCAAGGTTCTGCTCCAGGTCATGGATTCGTCAAAGCTCGGCTGGCGCGCACCAAGCGACCAATGCCTCGACGAAATCGCGACGCGCTGGCCCGATTCCGTTCAGATCGTCGTCGACGCCTGCCAGATGCGTCTCGGTCGTCCGCGGCTGCGACGATATCTTGAGCGTGGATATATCGTGATCGTGACCGGCTCGAAGTTTTTCACCGGGCCTGCCTTCAGCGGTGCGCTGCTGGTTCCCGCTGATCTTTCGAAGGCGCTCGACGCGGTCACCGAGGTGGCCACCGGGTTGTCGGACTATAGCAGTCGCAGCGACTGGCCGATGAACTGGCCGCGGCTGCGCTCGCGCTTTCCGGTCCGCGCCAATTTCGGCCAATGGCTGCGCTGGGAAGCCGCGCTTGCGGAAATGTGGGCCTATTACGGCGTGCCCGGCGAATTTCGCCTTCGGGCTCTGGCGACGTTCGGCAAGCAGGTCGAACGGATCATCGCTTCCTCGCCATCGCTTCGCCTGCTGCCGTGCCGGCAAGGGCCCGAAGATCGCGGCATCGAAGACGAGGAGCTCGCACTGCCGACGATTTTTCCCTTTGTGATCCGGCGTCACAATCGGGTGCTGTCGCTCGGCGACTGCAGGAAGATCCATCGCGCGCTGGCCTGCACGGTGCGGCCTGCCGGCCCCGCGAACGGGCGCGACCGCCTGGACCTCCCGACGAAGATTTGCCTGGTCGGCCAACCCGTCGCATTGGGCGACCCCGAGCGGGAGCCGTTGGCGGCGCTGCGCATCTGCGCCGGCGCCCGCCTGGTCACAGAAGCATGGTCATCGGATCCGGACACGACGCGCGGAAACCTGAAGCGCGAACTCGGACGGGTCGGCACGGTGGTCTCGAAGATCGAGTGGCTGGTTGCGCATCTGGATGGTCAGGACTTTGTCGAGGCATGCCATGAAGCTTGAGTGCGCCGAAGCGAAGGATCCCGTTCGCAATCCATGCGTGGACCGGATCGGATTTGCCAGGCTGACGACGATGGCGTTCGACGGCATCGATCTTCGTCCGCTGCGGGACGAACTGATCGCGAAAGTTACGGGTGGAACGGCCAGCATCGGCGATGGGCTCGATCTGTCGCTGATTGTGCAACTCCTGGGCGACAAACCCACGGGAATGGCCATACAGGCCGATGTGCTCGCCCTTCACCAATTGTTCCGCGCGCCATGTTGCGAGGAACAACCGAAATTGCGTGTTCTGGCGCTCGCCGCCGCGATCGATATGGGCGGCAACACGCCGATCGAGTTCCTGCTGGAGGACTCCGGGATCGAGCTCGTCACCCTCTATGTGATCGGCGGAATCGAGCTGCCGGACCCGTTGCCCCATCATGACGTCGCCATCGTGATCGCATCCGACTCCGAGGAGTGCCGCGATGCGCTCCGCATCATCGACGAGGTTGCTGCCGGCTGGCCGCGGCCGCTGCTGAATCCGCCGCGCCTCATCGGCAATCTGGATCGCGACAAGCTGCATCGTCTGCTTCGCGGACTCGACGGGCTTGATATTCCGGCAACCGTCGGCGTGACGCGGCCGCAATTATCCGGCGTCGCCCGCTCCGAACTCCGATGCGCCGACATTGACGCCGAGCTCGGGTTTCCGGTCATCGTCCGTCCCCGCGGTTCGCATGCGGGCGCAGGCCTCGCCAAGCTCGATGATCCCGCCGCCATTGCCGGATATCTCGCGCAGCGGCCGGAGCAGGAGTTCTTCGTCTCGCCGTTCGTCGACTACGCCGGCGACGACGGCCTGTTTCGCAAGTACCGGGTGGTTTTCATCGATCGCCGGCCATACGCCTGCCACATGGCGATCGCCGATCGCTGGGATATCTGGTATCTCAACGCCGGCATGTCCGGCAGCGCCGCCAAGCGTCTTGAAGAGGAAACCTTCATGCGCACGTTCGACATCGGTTTCGCCCGCCGCCACCGGACCGCGCTGTCGGCCCTCGCTGACCGCATCGGTCTCGACTATTTCACCATCGATTGCGCGGAAAACAAAAGCGGAGAATTGCTGATCTTCGAAGCGGACAATACCGCTGTCGTCCACAACATGGATTTGCCACAGCTGTTTCCCTACAAGCCGCCGCAAATGCGCAAGGTATTCGAGGCCTTCGCGGCGATGCTGAGCCGCCACGCCCGCCACGCCCGGGAGCATGCGGCGTGACCACGGCGTTGCAGGACAGCCCGGTCGAAGCGGGATCGAGCGCAACGCTGGATCCGCCAGACTGGGACGAGATCCGCGCACTGGGTCATCGCATGCTCGACGACATGATCGACTATGTCGCCGATATCCGCGATCGTCCGGTGTGGCAACCGATCCCGGATGCCGTGCGTGCGGGCTTTCGCGACGCGCTTCCGCGCAAGCCCTGCGATCTCGGCGAGGTCTATGGCGAATTCACCGATTTCATCATGCCCTATGCGACCGGGAACGTTCACCCGGGCTTCATGGGCTGGGTCCATGGCGGCGGCACCGCGGTCGGGATGCTGGCGGAAATGCTGGCGGCCGGACTCAACGCCAATCTCGGCGGGCGCGATCACATTCCGATCGAGGTCGAACGTCAGGTCGTGGAATGGACGCGCCAGATGTTCGGTTTTCCGGGCGGGGCGAGCGGCATTTTCGTCACCGGCACGTCGATGGCGAACCTGATGGCGGTGCTGGTGGCGCGAACGTCAGCGCTGGGACAGGCCGTGCGGCGGCGCGGCGTCGCAGAGGCGGGCGCGTCGCTGACGGCCTATACCTCGATCGCCGCGCACGGCTGTATCGGCAAGGCCATGGACGTTGCCGGCTTTGGCAGCGATGCGTTGCGGTGCGTCGAGGTCGACCGATGCCACCGCATCGACGTCGATGCGTTGCGGGCCCGGATCGTCGCGGACCGCGAGGCCGGCCTGAAACCTTTCCTTGTCGTCGGCTCGGCCGGAACGGTCGATGTCGGAGCCATCGATGATCTCCGGGCGCTTGGTTCGCTGTGCCGCGACCAAGGGCTCTGGTTTCATGTCGACGGCGCCTATGGCGCGCTCGGGGTGCTCTCGCCGGCGGTGGCGCCGCTGCTGGCCGGGCTTGAAGACGCCGATTCCATCGCGCTCGATTTCCACAAATGGGGACAGGTGCCCTATGACGCCGGCTTCCTGTTGGTCCGCGATGGCGAGCTTCATCGTCAGGCCTTCGCCGCGCCGGCGGCCTATCTGCGCCGCGAGACCAGGGGGCTCGCCGCGGGCTCACCCTGGCCTTGCGACCTCGGCCCCGATCTGTCGCGGGGCTTTCGGGCGCTGAAGACCTGGTTCACCTTGAAAACCTTCGGGACCGAACGGCTGGGGGCCGTGATCACGCGCTGTTGCGCGCTGGCCGGATATCTGCAAATGCGGATCTTGGCCGAGCCGCGGCTCGAACTGTTGGCACCGGTCCAGCTCAATATCGTCTGCTTCCGCTACCGCGCCGAATTTCCCGACCGGGTCAATAGCGATATCGTCATCGATATCCAGGAGTCCGGCATTGCGGCGCCATCGACGACGCTGGTCGAGGGCCAGCTCGCGATCCGGGCGGCGATCGTCAACCACCGCACCGACACCTGCGATATCGATGCGCTGCTGGAGGCGGTGCTGGAGTTTGGCGCGCAAAGAACGAGCCGCGGCGACAGCCTCCTACCAACGCTCGAGCCCTCTCCGCCGTTGGCGATGTAAGCGGCGCTCAGGTCGGACGCAGGGCTTCCGCGTTGGCTTCGCGTTCGCTATGGGCAGCCCGGTTGAGATCGAGAAGATTCTTCTCGTAGGCGACGAGTTTCCGGGCTTCCTTGAGCGCCCGGTACATCTCGCCGCTCAAGATATGGTTGTTGATGCCTTCGATGATCGGCCAGGCGCTCGGCACGGCGGTGACGATATCGCGGATCAGGCTGAAATAGGTGCCATGATTGGCCTGCGGGTCGGGGGAAATGTACATCAGCTGCACGGCCAGATAGACGAGCTTGGCCGGGGTATCGGCGGTGGCCGGGGTCAGGATATCCTTCTCGCGCAGGATCGGAATATTGTCGCCGTCGATCAACAGCCGGGCGCGCTGATCGGTGTTGGTGATCACACAGGCGCCAATGATGATCCGTTCGTGCGGCTTGAGTTCAACCTTCAACGCCATGACCGTTCTCCGTTGCCGCCGTTGCGCGTTCCGATCAACTCCAGCGAGTTCGAATGGATTCCGGCTGGGGTCGCGCCGGCGACGCGGCGATGCAATTTTGCCGCAGCGACTGTAATACTTTCCTATCGCGGTTAACACCCGGTAAATGCACGCATATTCCCGCAGAAGTGCATTATTACCAGCGCTTTTTGCTGACCCGCGCGACGACCCAACCGCCCGCAGGCGCGTCGCCGGCGCGACCAGCGCACCGGTAGTACCGCACCAATTCATGTTTTCTTAGAGGCTTGGTTTCACCGTGGCCCGGCCACCCGATCAACAATGATTGGGCGCACGCAACCCCTGATTTCACACCAGAAAGGTATGAAAAATGACCGGCATTGTTCTTTCGGCATCGGTTCGCCAGAACCTGCTCTCGCTGCAGTCGACCGCTTCGCTGCTGGCGACCACGCAAAACGATCTCGCTACCGGCAACAAGGTCAACTCGGCGCTCGACAATCCCACCAACTATTTCACGGCACAGTCGCTCGACAACCGCGCCAGCGACATCAGCAACCTGCTCGACTCGATCGGCAACGGCGTGCAGGTGCTGCAGGCCGCCAACACCGGCATCACCTCGCTGCAGTCGCTGGTCGCGAGCGCGCAGTCGATCGCCAACCAGGTGCTGCAGAGCCCGGTTGGCTATTCGTCGAAGGCCAGCGTGACCTCCGCCGCCATCGCCGGCGCGACCGCAAACAACCTGCTCGGTACCGGCGCTGCGCTCAGCGGCGATACGCTGACGATCGGCGCCACCGGCGGCGGCACGGCAACCAGCATCACCTTCGGCACCGGTCCCGGAGACATCTCGACCCTCAACCAGCTCAACACGGCGCTGGCAGCCAACAATCTGCAGGCCAGCATCGATTCATCGACCGGCGCGATCACCATTGAGACCACCAACGATGCGGCTTCGGCGACGATCGGCGCGATCGGCGGTACGGCCGTCACGGCCGCCGCCGGTGCGTTCAATGGTGCGACCGTGAACGCCGCCGTCGCCGACCCGAACTCGCAGGCAACCCGCGCGGACCTGGTCGCGCAGTACAACAACGTTCTGCAGCAGATCAACACCACGGCCCAGGATTCGTCCTTCAACGGCATCAACCTTTTGAACGGCGACACGTTGAATCTGACGTTTAACGAAACCGGAAAGTCGACGCTGAGCATCAACGGCGTGACCTTCAACGATGCCGGCCTCGGTCTTTCGACCCTGACCGGCGGAACGGACTTCCTGGACAACAACTCGGCGAACGCGGTCCTCAGTTCGCTCACTGCGGCCAGCACCACGCTCCGTACCGAGGCGTCGGCCCTGGGATCGAACCTGACGATCGTGCAGATCCGCCAGGACTTCAACAAGAACCTGATCAACGTGCTGCAGACCGGCTCCTCCAACCTGACGCTGGCCGACAGCAACGAGGAAGCGGCCAACAGCCAGGCGCTGTCGACCCGGCAGTCGATCGCGGTGTCCGCGCTGGCGCTCGCCAACCAGTCGCAGCAGAGCGTGCTGCAGCTCTTGCGCTGATCTCGACGGCAAGACGCTGAAAGGCGAACGGCGGGCAAAAAGCCCGCCGTTTTTTTCGTCAGAGCATCCAGCACCGCGAACCGGCCGATGGCTGGCGGTCACCTCTGGTTAACAGGTCCTTCATCAAACATCTTAAGCCGACATTAACCCCAATTTAAAGGAGTCTCCGTAAAACTACTGAGGTCAACCAGGAAGGTTTGAGATATGTCTGACATTGTACTTTCGGCATCGGTTCGCCAGAACCTGCTCTCGCTGCAGTCGACCGCCGCGCTGCTGGCCACCACCCAGAACGACCTCGCCACCGGCAACAAGGTCAACTCGGCGCTCGACAATCCCACCAACTATTTCACGGCTGAGGCCCTCAATAACCGGGCCAGCGACATCAGCAACCTGCTCGACAATATCGGTAACGGCGTGCAGGTGCTGCAAGCGGCCAATACCGGCCTCACCTCGCTGCAGAGCCTGGTCGCCAGCGCGCAGTCGATCGCCAATCAGGTCTTGCAGACGTCGGTCGGCTACTCGAGCAAGTCGACCGTGACGTCGTCGGCTCTCGGTGGCACCGCGGCCAATCTGGTTGACGGCACGACCATCAAAAGCGGCGACAAGCTGTCGATCCTTGGAACCCCCGGAATCCCGGCGTTCTCCATCACGTTCGGCGCCAGCGAGTCTCTGGCGCAGCTGAACACCGCGTTGGCAGCCAGCAACCTGACCGCCAGCCTCAACAGCAGCAACCAGCTCGTCGTCACCACGACCAACGACGCTGCGTCGTCCACCATTGGCGCCGTCACCGATACGAACGCTGGTACGACTTTCGGCGCCGCGGGCGCGCCGGTTGCCGATCCCTCCTCACAGGCTGTTCGCGCCAACCTGGTCACCCAGTACAACAACATCATTGCGCAGATCACCACCACCGCGCAGGATTCGTCCTTCAACGGCACCAACCTTTTGAACGGCGACGATCTCAAGCTGACCTTCGACGAAACCGGCAAGTCCACGCTCAACATCAGCGGCGTTACTTATAACGCGGCTGGCCTCGGTCTCAACACGCTGGCCGTCGGCACCGACTTTCTGGACAACAATTCGGCGAACGCCGTGCTCGCTCAACTCGGTACCGCCAGCGACACGCTGCGCTCGGAAGCATCGGCGCTGGGTTCAAACCTGTCGATCGTGCAGATCCGCCAGGACTTCAACAAGAGCCTGATCAACGTGCTGCAGACCGGCTCCTCCAACCTGACGCTGGCCGACAGCAACGAGGAAGCTGCCAACAGCCAGGCGCTGTCGACCCGGCAGTCGATCGCGGTGTCCGCGCTGGCGCTCGCCAACCAGTCGCAGCAGAGCGTGCTGCAGCTGCTGCGCTGATCTCAACTGCCATAACTGACGCGAAACAGCGGGGGAACCTCCGCCGTTTTGTCTGATGCCACCTCGCACGGCGGACACCTCGATTCGACCGGCTCCCGACAATTCGACGACCATCGCTAACCATATTTTAAAGGCAACGGCCTACAAAAAATCAGGCAGCTCCGGAGCCGGAACGCTGCGCAACCAGCCCTATCGAGGTGATGAATGCCCAATGCCGCCCAAGCCTATGCGCGCACGTCACAAGCGACGGCGCCTCCTCGCGAGATCGAAGCACAGGCCCTGCTGAAGGCAGCAAGACAATTACAGGAGATCCAGACCAACTGGACCGGTCCGGACAAGAGCATGCACAAGGCGCTACTGTTCAATCGGCGGCTGTGGTCGATTTTCATGAGCGCTGCGGCAGTCGACGAAAATCCGCACCCGGTGGAAGTTCGTCAGAACATTGCCAATATCGGCCTGTTCGTCATGCAGCAGACCGTCGACATGCAGATGAGCCCGGATCCGGCGAAGTTGAAATCGCTGATCGACATCAACTGCAACATCGCCGCGGGTCTGGCCGGCCGGACCTGATGGGGTCGCGTTCACGCAACGCGATCGCTCATTTACAACGTCCGGCGTCAATTCAGCCGGACTGAGCTTTCCAACCGAAGCCACGGTCTGAGGCCGGCGACCCACGTTCCGGCGCGCGCGCCTGATCCGGAATGAATCATTTCGGGTTGGCGATACCAGGATATTCCTGACCACAGCGGAAAAGGCTGACATGGCTGCAGCCGCTTAAGCCAGCAATGACCTCACCGATTCCGACGACCGGTTCAACTTGCCTTGAAGCCGCCGGCGCCGGGATCGGCTCATGCCCGGCGGTCGGTGGCCAGAGGCCGTGTCGGCTCTTCCTTGGCCAGATCGAGCGAGTGGAAATAGGCGCGACGGCGCAGCACGGCCTCATCGGGAAATTGCTGCACCACCGCGTCGGTTCTGTCATCGATGACCTGGTACACGATCGAGGCCGCGGCCTGATCGATAAAGGCCTGACGCAATACGGCGTCGTTCGTGGCCGGCGCATCGTTGCGCACGCCGGCGCTCGCGTCCGCTGCCGAGACGCTTTGGCTTGCCGGCAGTTCGGTCGAGACCGCGCTGCTGGCCGCTGCGCTAACGGGTTGCGCAACGGGTGTAACGGCTGGTGCCCCCACCGGCCTGATGTTGAAATCCACACTCATGGCAGCCTCCTGGCCTTCCTCGAGTCAAATCCCAACCCTCTCCGTCGACAACTATGATCGGCACCTCTCAACGTGGAGTAAGAGAACGTGCTGAATTCCGCTTTGAAATTTTCGCACAAATTTTACGAAAATTGGTGCTATGCCGAACGGCGCGGCCGAACCGGCTCAGAGCCGGCGGCTGACCGCCAGCGGCGTCAAGTGCCGCGGTCCCGGCGCCGCGCGGCGTCCGGTTGAGGTGTAGGTGCTTGGAATATTGCGCAGCTGCATTTCGCTGTTGACGCCGCGCACGATGCTTTCGGACACGGCGCGCGCCGTTGCCAGTACCGTGAGGTTGATCTGCAACATGGCGCGGAACGCGTCGTGATGACGATGCAGCGCGACCAGCAGCTCGGGCGTAGTTTGCGACAAATATTTCTGGCTGGTTCTCAGTTGCCTGACCGCGCCGACATAACGGCGGGAAAAGTCGGTCTTGGTCGGCTCCAACGCCATTGCCTCGCGCAGCTTGCCGGCGCGAACCAGCTCGATCTCGCGCTCGATCACGCCGAGCAGGGCGCTCATGACATCCATCAGGTTTTCGGCGAACTTTCGCGCCTCGTCGGGGGTTGCGACCATTGCGACCGGCGCGGGCGCCGGCTGCTGTTGAGGAGGCTGTTTCATGTCTGATTTCCCTTGATCTGGCTGGGGCTTTTGGCTTGCTGCAGGATCAGCTCGCGATAGACGGAACTGGAAATTCCGATACCGCCAGCCTTGGCGAAATTTTTCGAGTATTGTTCCGTCAGCATCGAGCGCCACACGCCGGTGCCCGGCGTATCGCCGAAAGGACCTTCGCCCTTGAGGCCAGAGGTCATCTGCGCAAACATCGAATTGAGAAACACCGCCTCGAAATCGGTCGCGGTGGCCTTGGTCCTGGCCTGCGCCTTCGGCGAGACCTTGGTCAAGGCATCGGCGAGCTGGTAATCCGGCCGGCCGTTGAACTGAGGCATGACGGCGTTGGCTTGTACGCCACCGCTGTGGCCCGTGATCAGGCTATTCTGCATCACATCACCTCGATGTCGGCTTCGATCGCGCCCGCGGCCTTGATCGCCTGCAGAATGCCGATCAGGTCGCGCGGACCGATGCCTAGTCCGTTGAGGCCATCGACCAGTTGCTGCAGCGATACGCCGTCCTTCATCACCGCGAATTTCTTGCCGTCTTCGGTAACCCCGACGCGTGAGTTCGGCGTCACCACGGTTCGCCCACCGGCCCGCGCATTGGGCTGGCTCACCTGAGGACTCTCGGAAATCGTGACGGTGAGGTTGCCCTGCGCCACGGCGACGGTGGCGACGCGGACGTCGCGCCCCATCACGATAATGCCGGAGCGTTCGTCGATGACGATCTTGGCGGCCAGATCCGGCTCGACCTGCAACTGCTCGATCTCGGTCAGGAAGGCGACGACGTTGCCCTTGAATTCGGTCGGAATGGTCAGTTGCACGGTCGAGGGATCGAGCGGCTCGGCGGATTTGGCACCGAGATAGTCGTTGACCGCGGCGGCAATGCGTTTGGCCGTGGTGAAATCGGGATTGCGCAGCGCCAGCCTGACATTGGGCAGGCGGTTGAGTGCGAATTCGATCTCGCGTTCGATGATGGCGCCGTTGGCGATACGGCCGACCGTCGGCACGCCGCGGACGATCTTGGCGGCTTCGCCTTCGGCCTGAAACCCCGAGATCGCGACCGAGCCCTGCGCGACCGCATAGACGTTGCCGTCGGCGCCGAGCAGGGGGGTGACTAAAAGCGTGCCACCCCGCAGGTCCTTGGCGTCGCCCAGCGCTGAAACGGTGACATCCATCCGGGTGCCCTGGGTGCTGAAGGCAGGCAGGTTGCCGGTGACCATCACGGCGGCGACGTTGCCGGTGCGGATGGTGGCGCCGCGGATATTGACGCCCATGCGCTCGAGCATCGCCTGCAGCGACTGCTTGGTGAAGGGAATGTTGTTCAGGGTATCGCCGGTGCCGGCGAGGCCGACGACGAGGCCGTAACCGATCAGCTGATTCTGCCGCACCCCTTCGATGTTGGCGAGATCCTTGATCCGCGAGGTCGCGCCCGCAGGCATGGCAGACATCGCCAGCGCCATAAGCGCGGCGCAGGCCACCTGTAAAACTCGTGCCGAATCGACGCCTTGCATCCCCTGCTCCCCGCTGAGGTCTTCACTTCAGGATCCGCGCGCCACTCCCATGACGGCGATCCGGCAACCACCATGCGAGCGCCATGCCACGCCGGTTTCTGACAATAACCATTTGATATCATTTAATAAGTTTCTTGAGCGGGGTTTGCCGATCGGGACCTTGGAGCGGCGAAACTGCCGCGCCCCGGCAGATTTTGCCGGGCCTTTTACGATCGATTAACCACAATGGGACAAAGCTCCGCCCACCCACCGCGAGACCGAGCGATGCGCATCTACGGCCCGAACGGCACCAACCTTGGCACTCCAGCCGCCTTCATCAGGCGAACCGGTCCAAGCAGCTTTGCGCTGCCGGATGCCGCCTCAGCCGCCGAGAGCCGACCGGCGGTCGCCCTCAAAGCGTCGGCGAATATCGATGCGCTGCTCGCCATGCAGGGCATCGAGGAGGATCCGGTCGAGCGCCGCAGGCGCTCGGTCCAGCGCGGCAAGCGCGCGCTGGATGTGCTGGGCGACCTCAAGATGGGACTGTTGTCCGGCAATTTCGATACCGGTACGATAAGCCGGCTGCGCGAGGCCGCTGCCAACCTGAAATCCTCCTCCGGCGATCCTGGCCTGGATAATGTCCTTTCCGAGATCGAGCTGCGGGTCGAGGTCGAACTGGCCAAGGCCGGGCAGTTCTAGCTCCAGGACGTTCCGGGACAGGCCGCCTCAAAGCATTCACTTTGTTCGCAGTTCCTGACGGGAACACCCCGTGGTTCACGGTTTCGCCGCGCCAGCCGATATTGTCTGTCACATGAGGCCGCTATATAAGGCCCGCGCGGACGGACCGTTTCCGTCCCGCCTTGTACGTACAGATGGGCTGGCCTTGGAAAAGTTGAAAAACTATCGACCGTCCGAAAAAGAGCCTTTCATGAACGACCGCCAGCGCGATTATTTTCGCGCCAAGCTGCTGGCATGGAAGGACGAGATATTAAGGGAATCGCGGATCACCCTGCAGACGCTGCAGGAAGAGAACGTCAATCATCCCGACCTGGCGGACCGCGCCTCCTCCGAAACCGACCGCGCGATCGAACTGCGCGCCCGCGACCGCCAGCGCAAGCTGATCTCCAAGATTGATGCTGCACTGCAGCGCATCGAAGACAACAGCTACGGCTATTGCGAGGAAACCGGGGAGCCGATCTCGCTGAAGCGGCTGGAGGCCCGCCCGATCGCGACGCTGTCGGTGGAAGCCCAGGAACGTCACGAGAAACGCGAAAAAGTCTATCGCGACGAGTAGGCTGGCCGCTTTTGCGGTCATTTTATTGAGGCGCCACGCGAAGAGCGGCTGGCCTTGCCGCGCATGACGGCTGTTGCCAGTTACTTCAGCTATCACGAAAGGCATTCTCGAAGTCGCGCCCGGCATAGGAGATGGTGACGATGTCTACGCGCGTTCTCAGCACCCGATAGGCAATCGTGACCCGCCGTTCGAAAGCAATCGTGCGCAACCCGGGTGCGAGATCGTCACGCTTGGTGCCACGATTCGGGAACTCGGCCAGCGACATGCAGGCGGTCTCGATGCGGTCGATGTAATTGCCTGCGGTGGCCAAGCTTGATGCTCCGGCGATGTAGCGATAGAGCGCCAGAAGGTCCGCTTCAGCTTGCGGCCGAAACAGGACCTTAATCGCCACGGGTAGCTGCCTTCACCGCCCTTCCATGAACCGCGCGCAGACGTTTGAAAACGTCGGTTGCTGGAACGCTCTTGCCCGGATCGGCAAGCGAAGCGGTCACCCTCTTGCGAAGATGATCTTCAATCGCCGCTTCCTCCCGGTCGAGCGCCCGCAGCGCGGAACGAAGTATTTCACTGGCATTGTCGTAGCTGCCCGACTTGAGCCGCTTTTCGAGGCTGGCCTGCATCGGTCCGAGGGTAACTGTGATAGGCTTGCTTGTACGCATGATCTGGCTCCTTTTCGGTGACCGGATTAGCATAATAGTATGACGATGTCATACAATTTGGAAAAAATTCCCCTATGGACAACACGCTCGCAGCCGCCGCAGCCATTGCCTCTGCCCGCCGCACCGGCACGCCGTTGCAGCCGCTCCCCGGCGACGCCGCGCCACGGACGGAGGCGGAAGGCTATCGGATTCAGGATGCGGTTCACGATCTGCTGGCGGCCGACTTCGGTACCCGGGTCGGTTACAAGATCGGCTGCACCAGCGCCGTCATGCAGCACTATCTCTCGATACCCCATCCCTGCGCCGGCGGTGTATTCGCCGGCGGCGTTCACCAAAGCGGTGCGTCGTTAAGCGCCGGCCGTTACGTGCGCGTCGGCGTCGAATGCGAAATCGCCGTCCGGCTGGGCCGTGATCTGCCGTCCTCGCAAGCGCCGTTCGCAGCGGACGCGGTCGCCGCCGCGATCGAAGCCTATCTGCCGGCCATCGAGATCGTCGATGACCGTTACGCCGACTGGCAGACCCTGGGCGCACCGACGCTCGTGGCGGACGATTTCTTTGCCGCCGGCTGCGTGCTCGGAAACGCGATCGCGCCCGCTTCGGCTCCCGATCTGCTTGACGTCGTTGGCCGTGCCGTCATCAACGGCAATGAGGCAGGGCGGGGCACCGGCGCCGACGTGCTCGGCCACCCGCATCACGCGCTGGCCTGGCTCGCCAACCATCTCGCAGCCAGCGGCAAAAGCCTGCGCGCCGGCGAGATCGTACTGACCGGGAGCCTGGTCAAAACGCTGTGGTTGAAGGCCGGCGACGAGGCGGCGATGGAATTACAGGGGCTGGGCACGGTGCGCGTCGCATTCTCCTGAAGCCGGCTGAGCCTGTTGATGGGCGCCGCGTCTCGGCCCAGGCCGCGACAAAGGCTTTCGCGAATCAAGATTCGCTTACATCGGGACCGATGCGGAAGAAAGCCACCTCGGCACCAACTTCCGCGATTTTTCTGTTCCACAAACCGGGCCTGCGAGCCTATAGGCAGGCATGCTGCTGCGTCGCTCCCGCTTCATTCATCAGCTGCCGGTGGGTAAGGACCGCACCCTGATCGTGCATGCGATCAGCCATATG
>NZ_JBEKXH010000134.1:0-22490 GCF_049512235.1 Bradyrhizobium sp. | reverse complement strand
TCATGGATCCTAAAGACCCTATCCTCGCCGCCTATCGGCGAGCCTTTCCCAACATCTTCAATGATCTGAGCACGATGCCGAAGGAAAAGCTGATTTATGGACCCAACCAGATTGAGGCGATGATCGATCAAAACACCACGATTTCCCAGCAGCTCACACTGTGGAACCAAAATGGTTCGCGTGTCATTCGCGGCAAGCAGATCGTGACCCCGATCGAGAATTCCTTCCTGTATGTGGTTCCTTTGTACCTCACCGCGGAGGGCAAGAACTTTCCGCAGCTCAAGCGAGTGATAGCCGTCGCCGGCGACAAGGTTGTGATGGAGCCCACCTTGGACGAGGCGCTCGTTGCCCTTTTTGGTACGCAGCAAAATCAGCCAGCAACAGCTCAAGGACGCGGGACCCAGACGACCGGTGCCGCGCTGGGGACGACGGTTCGTGAGCCAGATACTGGGCGGGCGAGAACCCAATTCGAGGATGCCCAAAAAGCGATGCAGCAAGGTGATTGGGACAAATTCGGTAAAGCCATGGAGGCTCTCAAACACCTGCTAGCCAATCCGCCCACTTAGGTGATCGCGGCGGCAGTTGGACCGGCTGCGAGCGGGTGCCTGACCGCCGGGGCGGCGCCTGATGTTCGGCGCGCTGTTACCAGTCGTGGTCACGCTGGGACTCGGCGTGGTCGCGGGCTCGCGGCACGACGAGGATGGTCTTCCTGCACGCCCTGCCACTCGCGCTGTTCGCCGGCACTATCATCATTTCCCGGACAGACCTGCTTAGCGACTGGCCGCTGTTCGTGGTGCTGATGATAGGGACACCTCTGTTAGGGTGACCGTTCGGCGTCGACACAAATTATGGTATCGACGGCCGGTTCGTTCGAAATGGGTAACAGATGCGGTATTTTCTCGATGCTGAGTTCAACGGGTTTGGCGGGCAACTGATCTCGCTGGCGCTTGTGCCTGAGGATCAAGGTGGATTGCCGTTTTATGAGGCATTGGCCTGTGTCGAGCCGACTTCTTGGGTCGCCGACCACGTGCTACCGGTTCTGCAAAAGCTGCCTGTTGCGCGCTCTGAGGTGATTGCGAAGCTGGCTTCGTATCTTCGTGCAGATCCGGAGCCGCTAGTGATCGCCGATTGGCCTGAAGATATCGCACACACGGCGCTGTTGATGATAACGGGCCCTGGATGGCGATTGCCTTCGCCGCGGCTAATATTCGAACTGCTCGACCTGCCGCTCTTTGATTCAACGGTGCTAAGTAGCGTGCCTCATAACGCATGCCACGACGCCGTCGTACTTCGAACCTACGTGTTAGGACAGGAACGCCCGAGCTCAAGATAGCCGAGCTCAGGTTCTCGGGTTGCAGTCGGCTTGCATCCCAATATGCCGCGCGTGATGGTGCGGAGCCTATGGGCGGAGCGAGGCGCCATGGTCATCACTACGGATTACGCAGAGGCCGCGGTTGCGATTGCACCGTCGCCGTCTGTCAGCAGCTTGCGTGGCCTCGACGGCGTCAACCTGTTCCTCGCCGGGGTATTGTCGGGCTTCGGCCCCTACGTCGCCGCATTTCTGGCCGAGCAAAACTGGACCCAAGAGAATATCGGTTTTGCGCTGAGCGCCGCTGGATTCGTCGGATTGCTCAGTCAACTGCCCGGCGGAGCGTTGCTCGACACTATTAGATCGAAGCGTATCGCGGTCGCACTGGGTGCCGCTATGGTTGCGGCGGGCGCACTGATTATTGCGCTTCGGCCGACCTTCCCGCTGGTGTTGGCCGCCCTGGTGCTTCAAGGGGTCACCGGCGGCTTCCTGGGGCTGGGGATTGCTGCCATCAGCCTTGGCCTGGTCGGCCATGCAGCGCTCGCCGAACAACTCGGACGCAATCAGCGCTTCGCTTCGACGGGCGGGATGGTCGCGGCCGGTCTCTTCGGCCTTGTCGCCTATTTCCTGTCGTATCGCGACATATTCTTCGCCGCCGCCGCGCTGGTGCTTCCGCTGCTCGCCGCGCTCTGCCTGATCCGGCCTTCAGATATCCATTTCGGCCGCGCCTCGTGCCTCCCGGAGCATCAAGGACCGAGCGCGCCGCCGAGAGTACAGCTCCGGAGCCTTTTGAAGAACCGCGGTCTGCTCATATTCGCCGGCTGCGTGTTCTTGTTCCAGATGGCGAACGCGTCGATGCTGCCGCTCACCGGCGAGGCGCTCGTGTACAGCAAGGAAGTTCGTTCCTCGCTCATCGTCTCGGCGTTGATCATGGTCCCCCAAGTGATCGTAGCGATCATGGCGCCATGGGCGGGACGCCAGGCGAACACCCGGGGCCGGCGGCCACTTCTGCTCGTCGGATTCGCGGCTTTGCCGATCCGTGCGCTGTTGTTCGCGTTGACCACCAATCCAATGATTCTCATCGCCGCTCAGGTACTCGACGGCGTCAGCGCAACGATGCTGGGCGTACTGACAGCGCTAATCGTCGCCGACCTTACAACGGGTACTGGCCGGTTCAACCTGGCGCAGGGGTTCGTCGGCACGACGTCCGGAGTCGGCGCTTCGCTCAGCACTACAATTTCAGGCCTTGTGGCCGCGAGCCTTGGCCGCGCGGCGGGATTTTTAGGTCTCGCCGCAGTGGCCCTGGCTGCCGTGCTGCTGCTGTGGTTGCTGATGCCTGAAACCAATCCGTCGCATAAGAACGAGCTCAGATGACCGCTCGAGGCCCGACATCTCCGACCTCGCCGCTACCATGGCAATCGAAAAGCCGCTCAAGCGGAAACAAGGAAACATCATTCGGCAAGTCCCCGTGGCGATCCGGGCCGCGAGATCATGTCACCACGTTCCAGCGCCAGTCGCGAACCTCCGGCATGTCCTGGCCGTGCTCGCTGATATAGAGCTTGTGGCGCTCCATGGCGGTCCAGTAGCGCGCGGTCGCCGCCTCCACCTGAGCGCTGAACCTCGGAATCCGCTTGATGGCGTCGAGCGCGAGCTGATAGCGGTCGAGATTGTTCAACACTACCATGTCGAACGGGGT
The DNA here is from genome assembly GCF_049512235.1 of Bradyrhizobium sp. Lineage (GTDB taxonomy): Bacteria > Pseudomonadota > Alphaproteobacteria > Rhizobiales > Xanthobacteraceae > Bradyrhizobium. The sequence goes on along the minus strand of NZ_JBEKXH010000134.1, from coordinate 19,485 downwards.
CGTGGTGGTTCCCTCCTCCTTGTAGCCGCGGACATGAAAATTGTCGTGATTATGTCGACGATAGGTCAACTTGTGAATCATGGCGGGATAGCCATGAAAGGCGAAGATCACCGGCTTGCTAGTCGTGAACAGCTCATCGAAATCCTGGTTTTCCATGCCATGGGGATGCTCGGACTGGGGCTCCAGCACCATGAGATCGACGACGTTGACGACACGGATGCGGATATCAGGAAAATCCGCGCGCAGGTGCGAAACCGCGGCCAGAGTTTCAAGGGTCGGCACGTCTCCCGCGCAAGCCATCACCACGTCCGGATCGCCGGCATCGTTGCTGGCCCAGCGCCAGATACCCGCGCCGGCGGTGCAATGGCGAATGGCTGAATCGATGTCGAGCCACTGCCACTCCGGCTGCTTTCCGGCGACGATCAGATTGACGTAATTGCGGCTGCGCAAACAATGATCCGCGACCGAAAGCAGGCAGTTGGCATCCGGCGGGAGATAGATCCGCACGATCTCGGATTTCTTGTTCGCGACATGATCGATGAAGCCGGGATCCTGATGCGAAAATCCGTTATGATCTTGTCGCCAGACATGCGAGGTGAGCAGGTAATTCAGCGATGCGATTGGCTTGCGCCAGGGAATCTTTCGAGTTACCTTCAACCACTTGGCGTGCTGATTGAACATCGAATCGATGACATGGATGAAGGCCTCGTAGCACGAGAACAGGCCGTGGCGTCCGGTGAGCAGATAACCTTCGAGCCACCCTTCGCACAGATGCTCGCTGAGCACCTCCATCACGCGGCCGTTGACGCTGAGATCCAGGTCGACCGCTTCAACCTCCGCCATCCACTCCTTGCCCGCGACTTCGTAGACGGCGTCCAGCCGGTTCGACGCGGTCTCGTCCGGACCGAACAGCCGAAAGTTCTGCTGGGCGAGGTTGAGCTTCATCACGTCGCGGATAAACTTACCCAGATTGCGCGTCGCTTCCGCCTTGATGGCTCCAGGTGACGGGATGTCGATGGCATGGTCCCGGAAGTGAGGCATCGACAGGGGAATCAGCAGTTCGCCGCCATTGGCGTGCGGATTTGAGCCCATGCGACGATGGCCGGTCGGCGCCAGCGCCGCAAACTCATCGCGGAACTTGCCCTTCTCGTCGAACAGTTCGTGCGCCCGATAGCTTTTCATCCACGCTTCGAGCTGTTTGAGATGTTCGGGGTTGTTGATGTCCGCAATCGGGACCTGATGCGCGCGCCAGGTGCCTTCCACAGGGAGACCATCGACAAACTTCGGTCCCGTCCAGCCCTTGGGCGTGCGAAACACGATCATGGGCCAGCGCGGCCGCTCCGGCGTCTCCGCCCCGCCAATGGATCGCGCACGGCTCTGGATCTGACGGATCTGGACCAGAATCCTGTCAAGCGTGCCGGCAAGGCTTTGATGCACAAGCGCCGGATCGTCGCCCTCGACAAAATGCGGATCGTAACCGTAGCCGCGCAACAGCTCGGACAGCTCCTGACGGCCGATACGCGCCAGCACGGTCGGATTGGCGATCTTGAACCCGTTGAGATGAAGGATCGGCAGCACCGCGCCGTCGCGGGCGGGGTTCAGAAACTTGTTGGAGTGCCAGCTGGCGGCGAGGGCACCGGTTTCGGCCTCGCCGTCACCGATAACGCAGGCGACGATCAAATCCGGATTGTCGAAGGCCGCACCATAGGCGTGGACCAGCGAGTAGCCCAACTCGCCGCCTTCGTGAATGGAGCCGGGCGTTTCCGGCGACACGTGGCTCGGAATTCCATAAGGCCAGGAGAATTGGCGAAAAAGCCGATGTAGTCCGCCTCGGTCGCGCTCGATAGCGGGATAGCGCTCCGTGTAAGACCCTTCCAGATAGGTGTGCGCCACAATGCCCGGACCACCGTGGCCGGGACCGATGACATAGATCATGTTCAGATCGTTATCCTTGATCAGCCGGTTGAGATGGACGTACAAAAAATTCAATCCCGGCGTAGTACCCCAATGCCCCAGCAAGCGGGGCTTGATATGCTCAGGCCTGAGCGGTGTTTCCAGCAGAGCATTGTCCTGCAAATAAATCTGCCCGACCGAAAGGTAATTCGCGGCGCGCCAGTAGGCGTGCATCTTTTCGAGAAGTTCGGGCGACATTGGATCGGACATGGCGGGCTCCGGGTTTGAATGGATTTTTATCGTCAACCTTTCGACCTTGCCGGCGGCACGAGTTGCGCCCCGGCGCTGGCTCTTAGCTCCAATTGACCGTCGGCGGTCGCGCTACGGCGCATCATCTGCCCTCGACGCTGAGCGCTTCGAAGCCGGAGACAACGTCGAACAATTCCTCGTCGATCCCATTCTGTCGCAGCCGATGGAATGCCCCGTTGAGGTCCTCCAGCAATCCGTCGATGTTCTTGTCCGCGCGTTGCATCGCCGCCAGTCGGCTGGCGTTTTCGCTCGAGAGGGATTCGGCGCACGCCCGGAACAGTGAGATGAACAGGTATTCGTGAATGAGCGCCCGCAAGGTGGCGGTGGTTTCCCCGGTCACTTCGGGCAGATTTCCCGTCGGCCAGGGCAGTCCCGCGAGCCGCTGTCGCCAGTCTTTGTCCAGCGGCAACAATCGCTGATGTACGGGCGCATAGGCCGCCCGAGACATCGGGCGATTGTAGAACAGATGGAGCTCAGTGACCTCACCTTGGCTATGGCACGCCTCGCTCTGCACGAGAATCTCCCCGACGAGCGGGGTGATACCCTTTACGGAATTCGGCACGGCGAAGAAACCCATCAGCGGCAGGCCCGCGTCCGACAGCCGCGCGTGCGAGCGCTCACCGACGGCCCAGACCCGATGTTTGCCGGGCATTGCGGCGAGGGACGCCACCGCGTAATCCGCCAACAGGTCGTTAAAGCGGCCTACCAGTCCCTGGTCTGATCCGAACACGATCGCGTCGAGTGACTTCGCTTCGGTTTGCGCATCGCCTGCAACGAAAGGCGCTGCGGCAGCGCTTTTGCGGAAGCAGATGCTCAACCCCAGTTCAACGCTGCGATAATAGTCGCCCAATGCGCGCACCGCTCGCTCATACTGTCCGATGTTCGAGGCAGCCATGGCTTTCATCGTGCGAACGACAGATTGCAGTTCGCCGGCGCTGGCGATCTTGCGCCGCAGGCTCGCTGTGGTGTCGCTCACGACTTCTCCTCGGGTACTGGTGTGGCTTTCGGTGCGACATCCCTCTCGGCCTCTGGCGTGGGCCGGCGTTGACGATTTGGCTCGGCTCTGGCTTCCGTTGCGGACTCGGGCTGAGGCTGAAAGCCCATGAGTGCATTGCGGGCGATCTGGACGATTGTTGCCCGGTCTTCGGCGCTCAATGTCGCGGAGGTGTTCAATCGCGCACCCACCTCGGTCGGAACAGTCGCGGCCGCCTCTTGCACCGCGTGTTCGGCGTCCGTCATCCGGTCAATCGGAACCGGCTCGAACAGCCCCGCCGCCAACGCCAGCAGTACGGCGATTTGTCCGGGCACGGATACTGGAGCGAATTCCGATTGCTTCAGGCAGGCACGGATTCGCTGTCCATGTGCGATAATCCTGCGGGTGTCTGTGTCCAGGCGGGCGCCAAACCTCGCGAACGTCTCCAGTTCCTCGAACTGCGCATAGGCGAGCTTGAGGTCGCCTGCCACCGCGCGATAGGCCGCCCGTTGCGCCCTGCCACCGACGCGCGAGACCGACATGCTGACATCTACTGCGGGGAGTAATCCCAATTCAAACAGCGACGGCGAAAGGTAGATTTGCCCGTCCGTGATCGAAATGAGATTGGTCGGAATGTAGGCCGAGATGTCCTGCGCCTCGGTCTCGATGATGGGGAGCGCAGTAAGCGAGCCGCCGCCGAGTTCCGGACGAAGATGGGTCGCGCGTTCGAGCAGGCGCGAGTGGATGTAGAAAATGTCGCCGGGGAAGGCTTCGCGACCAGGCGGCCGGCGGAGCAGCAGGGAAATCTCACGGTAGGCGCGGGCGTGCTGCGTGAGGTCGTCGTAAACGATCAGGACGTCGCGCCCCGCATCCATGAAATGCTCCGCGATGCTGGTCGCGGCATAAGGAGCGATATAGGCAAGACCCGGCGGGTCATTGCCCTCGGTCACCACGACGATGGTGTGATCCATCGCGCCCTTGTCCCTCAAGCCCGCGATGGTCTTGGCCACGGCAGATGCCCGCTGGCCAATGGCACAATAGACGCATATGACATTCTCGCCTCGTTGATTGACGATGGTGTCGATGGCAATGGCGGTTTTTCCTGTCTGCCGGTCGCCGAGAATTAGCTCACGCTGGCCCCGCCCGACCGGAATCAGCGCGTCGATAACTGTCAGTCCGGTCTGGAGCGGCACGGTGACTGGCGCGCGGTCCATGATGGCTGCGGCGGGACGTTCGATCGGCAGGCGCTCCCTGGCCGCCACCGGCCCGCTGCCATCGAGCGGCCGGCCAAGCGGGTCGATGACGCGTCCAAGCAATTCGTCGCCAACACCCACGTCCATCACCCGGCCCGTCCGTTCCACCTCGTCACCACTGTGCAGATTCCAGTACTGGCCAAGCAGAACGACGCCGATTTCGTCCTCGTCCACGTTGAACGCAATGCCGAGCGCATCGCCGGGAAACTTTACCAACTCCTCAAAGCCCACATTGGGAAGACCCGTGACCTTGGCTACGCCGGTGGCGACGCTGACGATCGTCCCGACCTCCCGTGGCGTCAGTCGCGGCGTGAATGCTTCGCGTGCCTGCGCTATTCCGGCAAACGCGCCGTCAAGTACACTCTGCAGGCTTTCAGGTGCAGCGATCATTGGCACCCTGGTCCAGGCTCGGGTTTTTCGGATTGAGGCGCGGTTTTGCCGGCTTTAATCTTGGGCTTCGCTTGCGATTTGTCATTCGCTTCCAGGAGCCGGTCGACGCCCTGCGCGAGCGATCCGAGGTAGTCTGCGATGCTCCAGGCCACCTTTTGCCCATTCGTGGTGAGCTCGATCCCACTGACCAAATCCGGCGCGGTCTCGAACCGGACGCGTATTTCAGCCGAGAAAGTTTCATTCAGGCTATTTTGTATCGCCACGCGTTGCTCTGTTGGCAGATCAAACGCGCTGCGCACCAGCGCGGGGGCGGATGCGGATTTGAGGGCCTCGGCGAGGCCTGCTTTCGCGTTGCTGTCCATGTCCCGCACCCGGCGCGTGAATACGTCGGCCAGACGCTCTTCCAGACTCGTTGTGGCGAGATCCTTCAACGCCTTTCGCACGATGGCAAATACTTCCTGCCGGGTCCGGCGGCTGATAGCTGCACCTAAATCATGCGCCTCGCGTATCAGCGCATCCTGTCGTTTTGCACTCGATGCGTCGGCCGCCTGCCGCGCTTCGCCGAACAGCCGCTGACGTTCGGCCTTCGCCTCATCCCTCGCCTTGCTCAGGAGATCGGCGCGCTGCCGGTCGAACTCGGCGTTCTTGTGCTGGAATTCGTCGCGCTGTGCCTTAGCTTCGGACTTTTTTGCGTCGGCATCCGCAAGTTCCGTGGCGATCAGCTTTTCCCGTGCATCGACCGCGTCGAGTATCGGCTTATAGAGAAAGCGCTTCAGCAACCATACCAGAATGATGAAGTTGAGCGCTTGGGCTCCGACGGTGAACCAATCGATCAGCATGGCTACTTTCCGGCGGCCTGGGCAATGACGTGATTCCAGAACGGGTTAGCGAAGATGAGAATCATCGAAACCACGAAGCAATAAATCGCAATGGACTCGATCATTGCCAGACCCACAAACAAAGTACGCGTGATCGTCGTTGCAGAGTCGGGTTGCTGGGCGAGCGAACTCAATGCCGTCGCGACCGCGCGCCCTTCGCCGAGCGCGGGCCCGATACTGCCCAGCGCAATCGTCAAGCCGGCGGTAGCAATTGAAGCGATCGCGATGAGGGTTATGCTATCCATGGCGGTTGCTCCCGATCCCTTGTTCATGCATCAATGCTTGCCGCAGGTGGCGGCCTGGGGTTACGGACCCGGGTCGCGGATGCGATGTAAACCGCGGCGAGAATGCTGAAGATGTAAGCCTGCACCATGCCGGTGAGCAAACCGAGCGCGCTCATGGCGATCGGGAAGATGAAGGGCGTGATGGTCAGCAAGATCGCGATAATCATCGTCCCGCTCATCATGTTGCCAAACAGGCGGACTGCCAGGGCCAGCGTGCGTGAAAGCTCGCTGATGATGTTAAAGGGCAGCATGATGACCGTCGGCTCAATGTAGGACTTGAGGTAGCCGCCCAGGCCCTGCTCCTCGATGCCGAAAAGGGGTACAGCCACGAACACGCAGAGCGCAAGCGCGGCAGTGGTCGATAGCGAGCCGGTCGGGGGCTCGTAGCCGGGGATGATTGTGCAGAGACTGGCCAGGGCAACGAATAGAAAAAGCGTGCCGAGAAAACCGATATACTTCTTCGGTTGCTGGAGGCCGACGTCTCCGATCTGCTTCTCGATGCCGGTGACGACGATTTCCAGCAGGCTCTGCCAACGCGAACGTTCGAGGCCTGTGGAAAGTTTGCGGGTGGCGAGCTTTGAACCCAGGGCCAGCACCAGCATCAGTGCCCAGGTGAACACGATGGTGGCATTGAGCTTGAGAAACCCGCCTTGCCAGAAGATCATCTCATCGGAACTAAGGCGCATACCCGGCCTCCGGCACCGGCCGGTTTCGGATGCCTCCGGACGATCGGGTCAACCGGGTCACAACCCAGCGGGCCACGACGAATCCAGCGAGTCCAAGCAACAATCGCTGCCATTGCCCGCCGGAGATAAGATAGAGTCCGACCAGGGTAATGCTCATCCGCAGCAACAGGCTGCCGAAGAACCAGAACACCGGTTGCTCCGACGAAACCCCCTTGCGCACCGTCCACCACAAGCCACCGAAGAAAATAACGCCCAGCAAAACGCCCGCCGGCAACGCCACCACCAGCGGCCAAACCTCATTCATCGTCATCCTCCTGCTCCTGTCGCATGGCCTTTTCTTCATTCGCTACCCAGTGCCAGGCATTGAAACAGCCGATCGCGAGCCCGGCCACCAGCAGCGCCAGTGTCCAGCCGTGTTTTCCCGGATAATGCCGGTCCAGCCACATGCCGAGCGCGGCGCCGAGCAGCGTCGGCACCGCCACTGACCAGCCGATCAGCCCCATCATGCCCAAACCGAACCAGACACCCTGCGCGGAGTTGCGCCGTGCCCTCAGCTTGCGCGCCGCCTTCGCGCCGACCTCCTCGCTGAACGACAGGTTCCGCTTCGAGGGTCCGGTTTGAGGATCGTCAGGCATTGTGAAAAGCCGCCATGCGGCGCATGAGATCGCCTTCCATTTTCGCCAACACCGAGCGCACGCTTCGTTCCTTCGCGTCCAGGTCCAGAAACTGCCGTTGGACCGTCTCGCGCAAATGACCGAGGTTCGCCCCGGCAATGGCGTTGCGAACGGAGACGAGCACCTCCAAGCCGGTCTTGACCAGCACACCCTCATCCACGGCCACGTAAGCCTCGCCCTCCGCTTTCGTTTCGTAAATGAGAATTCCCGGTGCGAGCGCCGCCACGCAATCCAATCGGTGGGCCAAGAGTCCAAACGAGCCTTCGCGGGTCTCCGCAACAATGCGGAACACGCCGGTCCTTTCGGTGAAGACCTGAAATGGCAAGAGAACCTTAAGACGCATCGGCGTTACCGGCATGTCCGGGCGTCGGTTGAGGTTTCGAGCCAGGTACGGGATGCGACCCAAGTGTCGCTTGGGCTGTCGATCTGTTGGCAGCAGTTACGCCGGCGCCCGCACTGGCATCGGGTTCCGCTCGAGTTGCAGGCGCGCCGGGTTTCACTTTTTCCTTGGCTTCGGAGATCGCTCCAATCATGTAGAGCGCGCTCTCTGGATAGTCCTTGAATTCATCGCGCAGGATCCGCTCACAGCCGTCCAATGCGTCCTCCAGGCTGACGAGTTTACCGTCGATCCCGGTAAACTGGGTGGTCGTAAAGAACGGCTGAGTGAGGAACCTTTCCAGGCGGCGGGCGCGGAGGACGACGTTGCGGTCCTCCGCCGAAAGCTGCTCAAGGCCCAGCATCGAAATGATGTCCCTGAGTTGAGCGTATTGCGCCAATGTCCGCCGGATTTCCTGCGCCAGCCCGTAGTGCCGGATGCCGACAATGCCGGGCGTCGCCATCTTGGAATTGGATTGCAGCGGGTCAATGGCCGGGAACAGTCCTTCACTTGCCCGCTTGCGCGAGAGTACGATCGACGCGGAAAGATGCGAGAACGTATGCACGGCCGCCGGATCGGTGAAATCGTCCGCTGGCACATACACCGCCTGAATTGAGGTGATGGCGCCGGTGTCGGTATTGGCGATGCGCTCCTCCAGACTCGACAGCTCGGTGCCCATGGTTGGCTGATACCCCAGCCGCGACGGCATCTGGCCCATCAAGCCCGATACCTCCATGCCGGCCTGGATAAATCGAAAAATGTTATCGATGAGCAACAGCACGTCACGATGCTCGTCGTCGCGGAAATACTCGGCCATCGTCAGTGCCGCGTGGCCAACCCGGAAGCGGGCGCCAGGGGGCTCATTCATCTGACCGAACACCATCACCATGTTCGGCAGCACGCCGGCCTGCTTCATCTCATGGTAAAGCTCCTGGCCCTCCCGACAACGTTCGCCGATACCGCAAAATATGCTCACGCCTTGATGTTGTCCGACCATGTTGTGGATCATTTCGGTGAGCAACACCGTCTTGCCAACGCCCGCCCCGCCGAATAGTCCCGCCTTGCCGCCGCGCTCTAGCGGAGTAAGGACATCGATCACCTTGATGCCCGTTTCAAAGATTTCCGACTTGGTGGATCGTCGCGCCAGTGCCGGCGGCGGCTGATGCACGGATCGCCATTGGCAATCCGATAAAGCTGCCCCGCGGTCGATGACGTTGCCAAACACATCGAACATGCGGGAGAGCACCTCTTTGCAGACCGGCACCTCCAGCTGGCCTCCGGTGTCTTGCACCGCCATTCCGCGAGCGAGACCCTGGGTCGGTGTAAGCGCGATCCCGCGCACGCGACACGCGTCCAGCTGCGCGAGCACCTCGATCACGATCTGCCCCTTATCCCCGGCACGTAACACCGAGTAGATCGGCGGCAAATGCCGATCAAACCGAACATCCACAACACTGCCGCGGACCGAGACGACCGCACCGAGGCAATGAGTCTTCGCAATTGCTTTTCCGGGCATTTAAATCATCTTAAGGGCCGCTGGCTCGTGACGTCAGATTCGGAAACTACTCAGTCGCTCGCTGAGCGCGCCTGAGCCGACGAAAGGCGCATGGCTTCGAGCTCGGCCTGCGCCTCGCCCAGTTCGATGAGAATCCGAAGCGTTTCGGCCGCTTCTGCTTCATCAAGGCGGCTCATGGCAAATCCGACATGGATCAGGACCCAGATGCCCACGCAAGACGAGACCGGATGCTCCTCGTCGACGATACAGGCGATGTTGACCTTACGCCGGACGCCGCCGACGTCGACGATCGCCAGCATATTGGCGGCGTCGTCGATTTTCACGATGCGGCCTGGAATTCCTAGGCACATGAGGCGTCTTCCCGGGTTCGCGGTACGGGCGCTGGAGCGGAGTTCAACGGCATGGGATCCTCATGCCGTCAGCCCCGCCGGTTCCATCATGGCGGCGGCGCGCGCCTCGATCCAGGCGTAGAACGCCGCAAGGCCCTCGCCCGTCCGGGAGGAGATCGTCAGGACCTGAATGCTTGGATTTACGCGCAACGCCGCCGCAAGACAGGCGCTGACGTCGAATTCCAGATGCGGCAGCAGATCGACCTTGTTCAGCAACATGAGAGCCGAAGCAGCAAACATGTCCGGATATTTCAGCGGCTTGTCCTCGCCTTCCGTCACCGACAGCACGACCACCTTGTGCGCTTCGCCGAGATCAAATGCTGCCGGACAAACGAGGTTTCCGACATTTTCAATGAACAGCATGCCACCCGGCGCGAGTGACAGACGATCAAGCGCGTGGCCAATCATGTGAGCATCGAGATGGCAACCTTTACCGGTATTGATCTGCACGGCCGGCGCGCCGGTTGCGCGGATCCTCTCGGCATCGCGCGAAGTTTGCTGGTCGCCCTCGATCACGGCAATCGGCCAGCGGTCTTTGAGGTCGTTGACAGCGCGAACGAGCAGCGAAGTCTTTCCGGAGCCGGGACTGGAGACAAAATTGAGGGCAAATGTCCTGGCTCTCCGCAGTCGAATGCGGTTGGCGTCAGCGAAGGCGTCATTCTTCGATAGCAGGTCGCGCTCGATACGGATCGTCCTCCTCTGGCTCGCTCCAGCCAAAGTAACTCCGGCGATGCCCTTGCCAAAATCGATGGTCTCATCGATCCTTCCGTGATGACGTTCGTGTGAGTGCGGGTGGGCATGATCCTTGCCATGATCATGCTCATGGGCGTGAGCCGCAACAGTTCTTTCCGGGCCAGGATCTCTGGTCGGGAGATCTGCTCCACAACCGCAAACGGTGCACATCACTCCACCTCCAGTTCGGACAATCGCAACTCGCCGCCGGCCGTCATCGTCACCTGCGCGGCGCCGCATACGGGGCACGCCGCAAACCGTTCATGGAGGGATACGGTCTGCCGGCAGGACGGGCACCAGCCCTCACCCAATACCTGTTCAATCTCCAGCCGCGCCCCACCCGCAATCGTGCCCCGCGTGACGACGTCGAAGCAGAAACGCAGCGCCGCCGGCTCGGCATGACCGAGCACCCCGACCGCCAATCGGATCACTCGGACACGCGAAAATTCCTGCTTCCGGCGCTCGTCCTCGACCAATGCCACGACGCTTTCGATAAGCGACATCTCATGCATGCCCGGTACCCCGCGGACCCGCGCCGAGCCGCGTCTTGAGTGTCTGGATCACGATCGCCGCATCGACAGGCTTTAGAAACACGCCTGATATGCCAATCTCGTGCAGGCCGACGGAGCCCATCAGGGCGTCGCTGGCGCTGCTAAGAATATAGCAAGGAATATTTCTGCCGCCGGCATGAAGCCTCTCGGCGATGGTCGCGCCCGCATGATCCGCATCCAAAATCAATTCTGCAATCACCGCATCGGGCTTGATCCGCATCGCCGTGCGCTCGCCCTCCCGGTCGTTGGCCGCTTCCCCCACCGAGAAATCGGCCGCCTCCAGGGCGACGCGCAGGGCTGCGCGGGCGTGCGCATCGGTGTCGACAAGCAGGATCGTCCTGCGCCGCTCGAAGAAGCCGATATTCATATTGCCTCCCTGGACGTCGCCTGCGCTTGCACGGCACGAAACCGCTCGGTAAGCATGGCCAGGGCTGCGCTCAGATTAGCTTTGGCGCCTGATGTCAGCGCCTCGGTGAACTCGAACTCGTAGCCCCGGATTGCAAGCAGGAAGGCCTGCGGCGACGCGCCGTAGCATTGGCTTGCGATGGCAAGAACAGCTTCGGGGCGCACGATGTGGCTGGTGAATTCGATGATGGGCTGTGGCGACACAACTCGCACGGAGTACGGCGATGGTCCAGTTCTGGCCGCATCGACGAACCACACGATGTCATGCGCCGCGACATCCATGGCGTCCTCAATGTTGAGCTGGTAGTTGTCGAAGGCGGTCAGATTGCGTAATCCCAGGCTTTCGATCTCCGCTACCGCCGCCGGGCCCAGCCCGTCGTCCTGACGCCCCGGATTGCCATAGCCGAGGACGAGAACGCGTGTCTCACGCGGAGGCGAAGCACCGGATCCGGAGCTGCTCATTGTTTCAACCGCCTTGCGATCACCGCGCCGTCGGCATCTTCAAGCGTGACGATCAACGGCATGTCGCCGAGCGCGTCCGAGATCGTCCACCTCATAGTGATGCAGCAGCGTTCCACGGGGCGCCTCGACGATGGCGATACCCTCGGGCCGCCGCTCACCGGTCACGACAAGGTCCGTGCCCTGGAGATCGTCGTCGAACAGCAGATCCCGCACCGTTTCCGCACAGTGAATCATGCAGATCAGGCGAGCCCAATGATAGGCAAGGGTGGCATGGACGAGCCCGCCACGTCCGAGCGCCATGAAATCCTTGCGTGCGGCCTCCGCGATCGGCGTGCCGATGAAGTCGCAGCAGTTCAGTTGGGCCAGCGGACCGACCCGGTACCATCCGTTCTCGCGGTCAAGCGAGCGGATATGCGGAAACTTCATATAGCTCCAGGAGCGCACTTCCTCGATGAGGTAGTCGCGATAGTCGGCGGGGCGCACGCCCGCAAAGATCGGCTTTCCCCCGGCATCGATCGCCCGAAGCAAGCCGTCATAGAGATCCATTCCGCCATCGGCGCCCACGATGCTCATGTAACTCGATGGGAAGCTCGCGAAGCTCTCGTGCAGCTTCTCATGCGAGCGCACGAAGGATTTGTGCAGCTCGAGGGCTTCGCAGCACCACTTGACGATCTGGTCGACGTCTTTGCGAAGTGCATCGCGGTTCTCCACCGACAGGTTCTGGTTGACGCCGCCGGGAATGCACAGCCGCGGATGAATTCGCCGGCCACCGGTCGCGGCGATCACCTGCTGGCCGAATTTTCGAATGAAGATTGCCCACTTGCCAACCTCGGGGAAGGATTCGATCACGCCGATGATGTTGCGCCGCGCGACAGGGGCCTCGAACCCGAGCAGAAGATCAGGAGAGGCGAGATGGAAAAAGTTGAGCGCGTTGGACTGCAACACCTGCCCGTAATGCATCAGCCGCCGAATCTTTTCCGCCGTGGGCGTCAGCTTGTCCACGCCGGCGACAACATCCATGGCCTTGGCGGCACAGAGATGATGGCTGACCGGACAGATGCCGCACAACCGCTGGACGATAACCGGAACTTCCCAGTACATCCTGCCCTGAATGAAACGTTCAAATCCCCTGAACTCCACAATATGAAATCGGGCCTGTTCGACCTCGCCGGCCTCGTTGAGACGGATCGTGACCTTGCCGTGGCCTTCGACACGGGTGACGGGATCAATGACGATCTTCCTCGGCGCGCGGACAGCTTCAATGTCGGTCATCGCAGTGGCGCTCCGGTCATGATGCTATCATTCGTACTTGCATAGAAGATAGGGCAGCGCCGGTACCCTGCCGGTGAGTAAGGCCTTGAGGCCTTCCCAGATGGCGTCGCCGGAAGGCGGACAACCCGGCAGGAAGTAATCAATCTTGACGACCTCGTGCGAGGGATAGACCCGATCCAGCAGCAATGGCAGGTCTTCGTCATTCGGGATCAAGCCGTCTCCTTCAAGAGAGGTGCCATTGAGGTAGACGGCCTCCAGGCATTCCCGCAGGCCTACCGTGTTTCGCATCGCCGGTATGCCGCCATTGATGGCGCAGGCCCCTACCGAAACCAGGATGCGGCAATGCTTGCGGAATTCCTTTAGCTCCCTGATGTTGTACTCGTTCGAGCAGCCGCCTTCGATGAAGCCGACATCGACCGGCTGATCGAACGTCTTTTTGTCATCCAAAGGAGAGACGTCGAGATCGACGAGCTCGACCAGTTCGAGGATCCGCTCGTCAATATCGAGCAGCGACATGTGACAGCCAAAGCATCCTGTCAGCGAGCATGTCGCAAGCTTGGGTTTTGTCATTTTCGAGACCAAGGTGGCGGTCATGATTTACGGCTCGTCCTTTTGGCCTCGATGTCGCTGCCGATCGGCGATTTATCGAAGCGGCGGCTGCCATTCGGGATCCGGTAACTGCCGCGCTTGATGACAATGCAGCCGACCGGACAGACACTGGCCGCCTTGTCGATGGCGGCCATCTGGGTTTCTCCGAGCCCACCCTGCGCATCGACGTTGAGCCGCATTTTGATCCCGCGCCCTTCAAAACCGAAAACCGTCTTGCCGTCCTCCATCCGCGAGGCGCGGATGCAGCGCGAGCAAAGTATGCATCGGTCGTGATCGAGATAGATATCGGGGTGTGTGGCGTCGATCTTTCGGCCGGGCTGCTGATAGGGTTGAGCCGGCGCCACCATGCCAAGCCGGTAGCCGAGCGCCTGCAATTCGCAATCCCCACTGGCCACACAGTACGGACAGGGATGATCGCCTTCGACAAACAACATTTCGATGATGGCGCGCCTGTCGCCGGTCAGTTGCGGCGTGTTGCTTTCGACAACCATGCCGTGGACAGCCGGTGTGACACAGGCTGCACCGTTGCGGCCATTGATATTGCAAGTGCAGACACGACAATTGCCGGCGGGCTCCAGATCCGGATGATGGCAGAGACGCGGGATATAGATCCCTGCCGCGTCGCAGGCCTGGATCACCGATTGCCCCTCGGTCGCCTGCACCTCCATCCCGTCGACCGTAAATCGGAAGGTTACGGCATCCATCCTAGTTCTCCCTGGTTGCGGGTTCGCGTCCCTGGACCGCCACCGCCTCGCGCAGCGCGTCATCCAAGGAGACGCGCGGCGTGAAGGGCTGAGGTGCGAGCCTCGCCTCGTAGAGCTCGGGAAAGCTGCGCATCGTGCTCAGGATCGGGTTCGGCGCCATCTGGCCGAGGCCACAGCGGCTCATCCGCGCGACGGTTTGGCCGAGCGCCTCGATCTGGACCAGATCCGAAAGCGTTGCGCGTCCGGCGACCACCTTCTCCATCCCCTGCTTTAAAAGGGTGGTCCCTACCCGGCACGGTGTGCACCAGCCACAGGACTCGTCGACGAAGAAATCGGCGAATTGCAAGGCTATTGCCAGCACGTCGCGCCCTGGACCGAACACCATCGTCGAACCGCCGGTCGAAAGATCCTCGTAGGCGATGCGGCGGCCGAAATCCTTCGGCGCAATGGACTGGCCCGAAGGGCCGCTGACCTGGACATATTCGGCATCCGGCGCACCCACGAGGTCAAGCAGTTCGTTGACGGTGATGCCGAACGGCACCTCATACACCCCCGGACGCGCGCAATCGCCCGCGACGCTCATCAACTTCGTCCCGGCTGATTCCTTCGTGCCTTGTCCTGCAAACCAAGCGGCGCCCTTCTCGATGATGCGGGCGGCGCAGACGAAGGTCTCGACATTGTCGATGCAGGTCGGCTGGCCCAGATAGCCGCGCTCGGTCGGAAAGGGCGGCCTGTCTCGCGGCGCGCCGCGCTTGCCTTCGAGCGATTCGAGCAGCGAGGATTCCTCGCCGCAGATGTAGGCTCCGGCCCCCAGCTGGATCCGGATGTCAAAATCAAACCCGTCGCGGCCACAGATGTTAGTGCCGAGAAATCCGAGGCTGCGGCGGGTCTGCAGCGTCTGCTGAAGCGCATCCCAGAGAAAGGCATACTCGCCCCTGAGATAGACGAGCCCATGCCGCGTACCCAGCGCGTAGGCCGCAACCGTCATGCCATCGAAAACAAGATCGGAAAACTCCGACAGCAGAACGCGATCCTTGAACGTGCCGGGCTCCCCCTCATCCGCGTTGCAGACCAGATAGTGATCCTTGCCGGCGGCCTTGCGGGTGAGCCGCCATTTCAATCCAGTCGGAAATCCGGCACCGCCGCGCCCCCTCAGTCTGGCGCTCGTGATCTCCTCGATGACCTTGTCCGGTGAACGAGCCAGCGCGGCGACGATCCCGTCGGCACGACCGCGTGCACCAGAAAGCAGCGGCCCGGACTGAACCAGGCTGGATGCCACCCTCGCTTTGGGCAACATGATGCCCTCTGAGGGATGCACAGGGAATGGAGGCAAGCCGCCGTCATTTCCCAGTTGTCGCAATGCGCCGACAATTCCTGGCACATCCGCGGGCGACAGCGCGGTCAGCACAACCCTGTTGACCAGGGCCGCGGGTTCCTGATCTGCCATGCCGATGTCACTCGTCCACTCGAGCGTGAATTTGCCATCCAGCGAGGTGGCTCCCAGCTCGATACCGAGCTCCGCTTCGAAGGCGCGGGCGACATCCTCTGCGCCCTTCATGAAGGAGATCGGCGTCTTGGACAGCCGTATCCGGAACTGACCGCGGGGCGCGCGGTCGAGAAACGAATAAAATGACAGCGTATCTTCGATTTCGACGCGGTGAATGCCAATCCCGCTCGCGATTGCCTCGATCGCGTTATCGCTGATGAAACCGAACCGGTATTGGACCGCCTCGAAGATATCAAGGAGACGGCTTCGGTTCGCCGCGAACTCCCTGACGATGGCTTCAACGGCGGCATCAGTGTTCGCGTTCATCGGCTAACCCCGCTCCTCTAAATCAGCGTAACGAGCCAGCCCAAGCAGGAATTCGAACGCGCGTTCGCGTATCTTCAGACCAAGCTTGAATTTGGCCGGGATCGGCTTGACCTCAGCCAAAGCAGGCGCCTTTGATCGGGCTCCCAGGAACTCTCAGGCCACATTCAATGATATGCTGTCACGCCCGATCACGTGGCGGCTGATCAATTCTGCTCACTCACCAAAAATTAAGCCGTCGGCGCTCGGCCTGATCGTGGGTCCGCGGCATGATCAACCGCCGGCAGACGAACTGAGCTAGTGGCTCAGCGGGATTTTGATCCATCCGGCCTTGCGGCGAAGACCCGAAGCACTTGGCAACGGCGGAGCTCGTGCGGCGTGCCGCTCACGATGAGCGTCATCGGCTCTCCCGCTTCCAAAGTTGCCTCGAGGCGTTGCTTGGTCTGGTCGATCATGACCTTGAGGCGGCGACCACGCCACTGAAGGCCGAAGCCGAGTCCGCGCCAACCCACCGGAAGTTGCGGGTCGATGACCACGGCGTCGCTGCGCAATGACACCCCGGCGAAGCCGAACACTGCCGTCAGCCAGATCCCGCCAAGGGCTGCGATATGCACGCCACCACTAATCGCCACATGGGTATCCGCAAGATCAATCGCTGCGGTCTGCCGAAAGTAGCCCAACGCCATTTCGGAGTAGCCTAGCCGAGCCGCGACCAGCCCATGCATCGCCCGGCTCAGCGAACTGCCGTGGCCGCAGCGAGGCTCGTAGTAGTGGAAGTTCGCTGCCCCAGTCTCGCCAGCGAACTCCTCCGGCAGCAGCGCGAGATGCGCCACGACATCAGCCTGTTTGACCACCTGGAATCGTTGCGTCCGCTCCCGCCCAAGAACCACGTCCATTGGCACGGACCGGCCTGCGTAGTCCGCCAGATTGATCTGTTCAAGGGCAAAATAGCCTGCGAATTGTTCGAACAGCCCCGTTCTGAAATCAAGACCTGCCGATTTTGCCCGCGCTGCATCAAGGGTGCGAAAGCGATACATGAGCAGCGCTCGCGCGGCTTCCGGCCATGTCAGGATATAAAAGGGCAGAAGGAATATCTCTGTGTCCCAGAACACGTGGCCATGATAATCGTCCCCGGTCAGCGCCCGCGCGCCGATCGACACGCGCTCGTCCGCCGGGTCGACGGCGCTGTTCAGATGGTAGGTAGCGAACCGCAAGGGAAACTACTCAGCTCCACACGAGCTGCAGCCAACGATGTTGCATCAAAACGCAGCTGCAGCCCGCTGTTACGATTGTGTTGGAAATTTGGTTTGCAGAATGCAGCGCTGCCGTGCGTTGCCATTCGCTATCTCAAAAGATACCGTTTGCGGTCCGTCGTCGATCTCTTGCACGCTGGGCTTGGGAAGTTTCCGCATACGCTGTTCCCCTATGAAACTTTCGCGCTGGTCACGAATGAAGCCGGTCGTAGGTCGGATGAAATTGCCCGGGATGGTTGGATGGTCGTCTAGGGCCCGGCAGACTGGTCTTCAATCGGCGTGCGCAGCCCCAGCCGCGATCTTGCGCGCCTTCGACAGGCGCTTCGGCCGACGATCCGCGCTGGGTTGCGTGTTGCGGACGGCCTCGGTCAGCATCTGGCGCAGCTCTGCCTTCGTCTTCGGCGGTTCCCGCGTGATCGATGCTTGCCAGTAAGCCATGGACCGTATGTGGGGATTCCCGAAGGAGATTTAAACCCCACTGGGGATCATAAAAAATCATTGGCAGCCCACGGATCATTTCACGCGCCGCTTCGCCGCTCTGCGCCGCGGTCGATCTACCCGCTGTTCTTGTGGCCTCACCTCTCGCGCAAGCTCTCCTGCTTGTACCGCAGCAGCGGAGATAGCAGATAGCTGATGACCGCTCGCGATCCGGTCTTGATCTCCACGGTGACGGCCATTCCGGCAGAGAGATTGACCAGGTTCTCATCGATCTGCATCCGGGTGCGGTCAAGAGAGATGCGCGCGGCATAAACCAACTCCTGACCGGCAGGCTCGCTGCTGCTCGCTTCTGCGCCCGGCGCCTTGTCGCCGGCCTTGTCCGGCTGCGGCCTGTCGCGCGCGATGGCGTCCTGCGTCACGCTCAGCACTCGCCCCTTTAGCAGCCCGTAGCGGGTGAAGTTGAAGGTGTCGATCTTGATCTCGGCGTCCTGGTCCACGTGGACAAAGCCGATGTCCCGGTTCGACACCATGGCTTCGATCTCAAGGTGGCTATCGGCCGGCACCACCACCAGCAATGCTTGCGCCGGCGTTACCACCCCGCCGACGGTATGCACCGCAAGCTGTTGCACCGTGCCGTCGACCGGCGCGGCGAGCAGCTGAAGCCTTGTTCGCTGCGTTGCCTTGGCCAGATCCTCGCGCAGCCCCGCGGCCTTGCGCTGCGCCTCCACCAGCTCGCCCGACAGGGTACGGCGGAACTCCGCCGCGGCCTGCGCACGCGCTTGGAAAACCGCCGCCAGGGCGGCCTCCGCCTCGCGCGACCGGCTCTGCTGGACGAAGAGTTCCTGCCGGGTCTCGACCAGCGACTGGAGAATCTCAAGGTAATTCACCTTCGAGCCGGTCTCACGGGAATAGAGAAGCTGCCGGATATCGACCCGCTCCTGCAGCACGGGAAGCACCGCCTCGATCTTGTTCACCGTTGCCAGGATAGTGGCGAGTTCGGCCTGCTTCTGGGTCTGCTGGCTGTCGAGGGCGGCGAGCTTGGCGCGCTGTTCGTCGATCTGTTGGATCAGGAACTGTCGCTGCGTCGCCACCAGCGCCGGATCCGCCCCCTCTGGCGGACGAAAGCCGGCGAGCGGGTCGGGATCTCCGTCAAGCGCCGCTTTGAGCCGCGCGACGTCGAGTTCGGCCACGACGAGGTCGCTCTGGAAATGCTGGCGTTCGGCCTCGTTCATGGTCGGATCGAGCTCGACGAGGACATCGCCGGCCTTGACGCTCTCCCCGTCGCGAACCCGGATGGCGCGGACGACACCGGTTTCGAACGGCTGGATGATCTTGGTGCGGCCGCTGGGGATGATCTTTCCCGGCGCCGAGGCGACGATGTCGATATGGGCGAGCGAGACCCAGACGAGTGCTAGGCTGAACAGCGCGATAACGGTTCCGCCGATCGCGCCGGCCAGCGGCGGCGCTGGTGTTTCGACAATCTCCAGAGCGGCCGGCAGGAAGGCGAGTTCGTTCTTCCCACGCGATTTCGGTGCCCGGAAATAGCTCATGGCGGCCTCAGCGAACTTCATGGATACCAGCCTGCAGGCGATGCAGCGACGCGTAGCGCCCATCAGTGTTGATCAACT
>NZ_JBEKXH010000133.1:0-15102 GCF_049512235.1 Bradyrhizobium sp. | reverse complement strand
CCTCGCTACCCCCCTTCGGAACGGGCGAGGACCAACTCCTGATAGTGGGGTCGCTGGCCAATGTCGTCGAAGACCAGTTCGTCCGCATGTTCGAGGCGCTCGGCATCGGTCCCGTGCAATTCCTCCCGCCGCGCAATTCGACGGCACTTCCGGCAGTCGGACCAAATACAAAGTTCCTTCTGGCGCAGCCGTTTCTTGCCGACACCGTCCGCGCCCTCGAGGATCGCGGCGCGATACGGCTGGCAGCGCCCTTTCCGCTGGGAGTCGAAGGCACGACCGCGTGGCTGAGAGCCGCGGCCGATGCGTTTGGCGTTGAAGACACGACCTTCGTTACGGTCACGCAACCATACCGTGCCCGCGCAGTCCGCGCGCTGGCGCCTTATCGCGAAAAACTTGCCGGCCGCAGTATCTTCCTTTTCCCGGATTCCCAGCTCGAAATTCCGCTGGCCCGGTTTCTGTCGCGCGAATTGTCGATGCAGCTGGTGGAGGTCGGAACGCCCTATCTGCACCGCGAGCATCTGGCCGAAGAGCTGAAGTTGCTGCCCGCCGGGGTAGCGCTGTCCGAGGGACAGGACGTCGATCTGCAACTCGACCGTTGCCGCGCGGCGCGGCCCGATCTGGTGGTGTGCGGGCTGGGGCTTGCCAATCCGCTGGAAGCCGAGGGTCTGACCACCAAATGGTCGATCGAACTCGTGTTCACGCCGATCCATGGTTTTGAGCAGGCCGCCGACCTCGCCGAACTGTTTGCGCGTCCGCTGGTGCGCCGCGCGAAACTGGTGACATGACCATGCAGCTCACGGTATGGACATATGAAGGACCTCCCCATGTCGGCGCGATGCGTATCGCGACCGCAATGCAGGGCGTGCATTATGTCCTTCATGCGCCGCAGGGCGACACCTATGCGGATCTGCTGTTTACGATGATCGAACGCCGGGACCGGCGTCCGCCCGTAACCTACACGACCTTCTCCGCGCGCGATCTCGGCGGTGACACCGCTGAACTGTTCAAGACGGCGGCACGCAACGCCTACCATCGTTTTCAGCCGCAGGCGATGATCGTCGGTGCTTCCTGCACCGGGTCATTGATCCAGGATGATCCCGGCGGTCTCGCGCGCGCGCTCGATTTGCCGATTCCGGTCGTGGCCGTCGACTTGCCAGCGTATCAGCGCAAGGAGAATTGGGGGGCCGCCGAAACATTTTACCAATTGGTGCGCGCGCTGGCCGGACCCTCGGCGCCGCCGACGGGAGCGAAGCGGCCAGCACGTCCGGTCGCCACGCGGCCGCGCTGTAATTTGCTCGGGCCCGCGGCGCTCGGCTTCCGCCATCGCGACGACGTTACCGAAATCACCGGCTTGCTCGCCAGGCTCGGCATCGACGTCAATGTCACGGCCCCGTTGGGCGCGACACCTGCCGATCTCGCCAGACTAGGCGAAGCCGATTTCAACGTGGTGCTCTATCCGGAGATTGCCGGGCAGGCGGCCTCCTGGCTGCAGCGCACCTTCGGACAGCCATCGACCAAAACCATTCCGATCGGCGTATCCGCAACCCGCGAATTCATCGAAGAAGTCGCAAAGCTTGCAGGCATTGATGCGTCGTCGACACTCGCGGCCAGTTCGACGCGGTTGCCGTGGTACTCGCGTTCCGTCGATTCGACCTACCTTACCGGTAAGCGGGTCTTCATCTTTGGTGATGCGACCCACGCGGTCGGCGCCGCGCGCATAGCGTCGGATGAGCTTGGCTTCGAGGTGGTCGGGCTTGGTACCTACGCCCGCGAATTCGGTCGCGAAATTCGCGATGCCGCGAAACTTTACGATGTCGAGCCGCTAATCACCGACGATTATCTCGAGGTCGAGGCCAGGGTCGCGGAACTGCAACCCGAATTGGTCCTGGGCACCCAGATGGAGCGCCATATTGCCAAGCGCCTTGGCATTCCCTGCGCGGTGATCTCGGCGCCGGTGCATGTCCAGGATTTTCCAGCCCGCTACGCGCCGCAGATGGGCTTTGAGGGCGCCAATGTGATCTTCGACACCTGGGTACACCCGCTGATGATGGGCCTCGAAGAGCATCTGCTGGCGATGTTCAAGGACGATTTTGAGTTCAAGGATGGCGCCGTGCCGTCACATCTGGGTATCGGACAGGGGGCGCCGATGGAAGAGACGCCGGCCGCGCCGATTGCAGCATCGACCCTTGTCTCGGACGTCTCCGTCGCATGGGCCGCCGATGCCGAGAAAGAGCTGCGCAAAATTCCCTTCTTTGTTCGCGGCAAGGCCCGCCGCAACACCGAACGCTTCGCCAACGAAAATGGCGTCGCCACCATCACCATCGAGACACTCTACGATGCCAAAGCGCACTACGCCCGCTGACGCGACACCGCTTCGTGTCGTCGTCGTGACCATGGACAGTCATCTGTCCGGCGCCGCTGCGCGCGCACGCAACCTGTTGAAGCGCGATTTTCCCGGGCTCGAGCTTTCGGTGCATGCCGCCGACGAATGGGGCAGCGACGACACGGCGCTCAAGCGATGCACTGCCGATATCGCGCGCGGTGACATCGTGATCGCCACCATGCTGTTTCTCGACGATCACGTCCGCGCGGTGATGCCGGCGCTGGTCGCGCGTCGTAACGATTGTGACGCGATGATCTGCTGCATGTCGGCGGCTGAAGTGGTGAAACTCTCGCGGCTCGGCAAGTTCGACATGAGCGGCGAGGCGCTGGGCGCCATCGCGTGGCTGAAGAAGCTGCGCGGCAACCGCAAGGGTTCGAGCCAGGGCGGCAAGGGCGAGATGAAGATGCTGCGTCAGCTCCCGAAGCTGCTGCGCTTCATTCCCGGCACGGCGCAGGACATGCGTGCTTATTTCCTGACGCTGCAATACTGGCTCGCCGGTTCCGAGCAGAACATCGCCAATATGGTCAGGCTGCTGGTGGACCGTTATGCGGACGGTCCGCGCCGCGGTCTGCGCGGCATTGTAAAGGCCGCCGCGCCGATCGAATATTCCGATATCGGCGTCTATCACCCGCGCATCAAGGGACGTATCGCCGATGCCCTGGAGAAGGTTCCGGCCATCGCGAACGAGCGTGGCACCGTCGGGCTTCTGCTGCTGCGCTCGTATTTGCTGGCTGGCAATTCCGGTCATTATGACGGCGTCATCGCGGCCTTCGAGGCCAAGGGGCTGCGTGTCATTCCGTCATTTGCCAGTGGTCTCGATCAGCGACCGGCGATCGAACGCTTCTTCATGAAGGATGGCCGCAGCGCGGTCGATGCAGTGGTGTCGTTGACCGGCTTCTCGCTGGTCGGCGGCCCTGCCTACAATGATTCGAAAGCGGCGGAAGACATCCTCGCCAAACTCGATGTGCCCTATCTCTCCGCGCATCCGGTCGAATTCCAGACGCTGGAACAGTGGGGCGCGTCGGATCGCGGGCTAATGCCGGTGGAAAGCACCATCATGGTGGCGATCCCCGAGCTTGATGGCGCCGCCGGGCCGATGGTCTATGGCGGCCGGTCCGATGGCGCGGGGGTTCCCTGCACGGGTTGCGAGCGCAACTGCACCTTTGCCCGATCCGCGATCGGCGGCGAGATGCATGTTTGCAGCGAGCGGGCGGAAATGCTGGCGGCACGGACGGCGCGTCTCATCGCGATGCGGCGTTGCGAGCGCAGGGATCGCAAGGTCGCGATCGTGCTGTTCAATTTTCCGCCCAATGCCGGCAATACCGGTACGGCGGCGTTTCTCTCGGTGTTCGAGTCGCTGCATCGAACGCTCGGCGCCATGAAGCGCGAGGGTTATCAGGTCGAGGTTCCTGCCAATGTCGATGCGTTGCGCGAGCGAATCGTCGTCGGCAATGCTGCCCGCTTCGGCGCCGACGCCAATGTCCATGCACGCATCGCCGCCGGGGATCATGTTCGCCGCGAGACTTGGCTGCGCGAGATCGAGGCGCAATGGGGCCCGGCGCCTGGCCGGCAGCAGAGCGACGGAAGCTCGATCTTCGTGCTAGGCGAGCGTTTCGGAAATGTCTTTGTCGGGATCCAGCCGGCGTTCGGGTACGAAGGCGATCCGATGCGGCTGTTGTTCGAGAAGGGTTTCGCGCCGACGCATGCATTCTCGGCATTTTATCGCTGGCTGCGTGAGGATTTCGGTGCCAGCGCGGTGCTGCATTTCGGTACCCACGGTGCACTGGAATTCATGCCCGGCAAGCAGGCGGGCCTTTCCCGCGCGTGCTGGCCTGATCGCATGATCGCCGACCTGCCCAACCTCTATCTTTACGCCTCGAACAATCCCTCCGAAGGGACGATTGCAAAGCGGCGCTCGGCGGCGACGCTGATCAGCTATCTCACCCCACCGGTCGCGCATGCCGGCCTTTACAAGGGCCTCGTCGAGCTGAAGGCATCGATCGAACGCTGGCGCGGCTTGCCGCCCAACGATGATGTGGAGCGCACCGGCCTCGCAGCCCTGATCCAGGCGCAGGCGAGCGCGCTCGATCTTGCGCAAGCGGAACCGGCATGGGCGGATCGGGCCAAGGCCATCGGCAAGCTGGCTGACGCGGTGCTCGAACTCGAATATTCGCTGATCCCGCACGGCCTTCACGTCGTTGGCGAACCGCCATCGGTCGAGCAGCGCATCGAGATGTTGCAGGCGGTGGCTGATGCTTCGCACGGCGTACGCCTCGATAGGGTACTGCTCGAAGCGATCGTGTGCGGCGAGGCGACGGAGCCGTGGCTGGCGACCGGTGGCGCAACGCCGGACCTCTGTAAGCAGCTTGCCGCGATAGACCAATTGCTGGCGCAGGACCACGAGGTACCCGCCATCCTGGGTGCTCTCGACGGCAAGTTCGTGCGACCGAGCCCCGGCGGCGATCTCCTGCGGACGCCGGCGATCCTGCCGACCGGGCGCAATATCCACGGCTTCGATCCTTTCCGGATCCCCAGTGCCTATGCGGTGCAGGACGGCGCAGTTCAGGCGCAGCGGCTGATCGACAAGCACATGGCGGAAGGCCACGGGCTCCCTAAATCGGTCGCGATCGTGCTGTGGGGCACCGACAACCTCAAGAACGAAGGCGCGCCGATCGGGCAGGCGCTTGCATTGCTCGGCGCAAGGCCGCGCTTCGACGGCTACGGCCGCCTGACCGGCGCCGAGTTGATACCGCTCGATCAGCTCAATCGGCCGCGCATCGACGTAATCATCACCATGTCCGGGATCTTCCGCGACCTGCTGCCGCTGCAAATCAAGCTCCTCGCGGAAGCCTGCTTCCTCGCCGCGTCCGCCGACGAGCCGACGGAGCTAAATTTCGTTCGCAGGAGCGCGTTGGTTTATCAAGCTGCACATGACTGCGATCTGGAAACTGCGTCGCTGCGGGTGTTCGGCAATGCCGACGGGGCGTACGGCTCCAACGTCAACCATCTGGTCGAGAACGGCCGCTGGGGCGATGAGGACGAACTTGCGGAGACCTATACGCGCCGCAAGAGTTTCGCCTACGGTCTCAAGGGTCAGCCGGTGCAGCAGACCGCGCTGCTGAAGGACGCGCTGGCAACCGTCGATCTGGCTTATCAAAATCTCGACTCGGTCGAGCTCGGCGTCACCACCGTCGATCATTATTTCGATACGCTCGGCGGAATAAGTCGCGCGGTGCGGATGGCAAAAGGCGGCGCATCGGCGCCGGTCTATATCGGCGACCAGACCCGCGGCGCGGGTACGGTTCGCACGCTGTCGGAGCAGGTCGCGCTCGAGACCCGCACGCGCATGCTCAATCCAAAATGGTACGAGGGCATGCTCAAGCACGGCTATGAGGGTGTTCGTCAGATTGAAGAGCACGTCACCAACACCATGGGCTGGTCGGCGACCACGGGCGAAGTTGCCCCCTGGGTGTACCGCCAGTTGACCGAGACCTTCGTGCTCGATCCTGAAATGCGCGAGCGGCTGGCCTCGCTCAACCCGGTGGCCTCGGCAAAAGTCGCCAACCGGCTGATCGAGGCCCACGAACGCAAATACTGGTCACCCGATCCTGAAATGCTCGATGTCCTGCGCAGGGCAGGCGAAGAGCTCGAAGACCGCCTTGAAGGCGTGGGAGTTGCGGCATGAACATCCAGACCAAGCCATCGTCGCTCAAGAGCCCGTCATGTTGCGGCGACGGGGAAGGCAGCGTTCAGGTCCAGCTCGATCCCAAACTCAAGATCGGCACGGCGAAGGTGTTTTCGGTCTATGGCAAGGGCGGCATCGGCAAGAGCACGACGTCGTCGAACCTTTCGGTGGCATTTTCCAAGCTCGGCAAGCGCGTGCTGCAGATCGGCTGCGATCCCAAGCATGATTCGACATTTACGCTTACCAAGCGGCTGGTGCCGACGGTGATCGACGTGCTGGAGTCCGTCAATTTCCACGCCGAGGAGCTGCGGCCGGAGGATTTCGTGTTCGAAGGCTACAACGGCGTGATGTGCCTGGAAGCCGGCGGGCCGCCGGCAGGAACCGGATGCGGCGGCTATGTCGTCGGCCAGACCGTCAAACTCCTGAAGGAACATCATCTGCTCGAGGACACCGATGTGGTGATATTCGACGTGCTGGGTGACGTCGTGTGCGGCGGCTTCGCGGCGCCGTTGCAGCATTCCGACCGTGCGCTGATCGTCGCGGCCAACGATTTCGACTCGATCTTCGCGATGAACCGTATCGTCGCCGCCATCGAGGCGAAATCGAAGAATTACGGTGTGCGGCTCGGCGGCGTGATCGCCAACCGCAGTGTCGCGACCGACCAGATCGACCGCTACAGCGAGAAGGCGGGCCTGAAGCGGGTCGCGCACTTCCCGGATCTCGACGTCATCCGCAGGAGTCGCCTGAAGAAATCGACGCTGTTCGAGATGGACGAGACACCGGAATTGAAGGCCGTCACCGACGAATACATCAGGCTCGCGACCGAACTATGGGAAGGCAAGACCGAGCCTCTGCCGGGTAAATCACTCAAGGACCGTGAAATCTTCGATCTGTTGGGGTTCGACTGATGTCTGTCGCTACCTATCTCGAGCGGCGCGGAGAGCTGCAAACCTATTTCGACCGTACCGCAGTCGATGCCTGGGCTCGGCTGACTTCGGACGCACCGCTGGGGCGGATCCGGGCGACGGTGCGGGCCGGCCGCGACGAGATGCGCAACACGCTGCTGACGTGGTTGCCCGCGAACATGAGTGGTGCGCGGTTGCTTGATGCCGGCTGCGGCACCGGCGCGCTGTCGATCGAGGCGGCACGGCGCGGCGCTCGCGTGGTCGCCATCGATCTGTCGCCGACACTGGTGTCGGTGGCGCGCGAGCGCATCCCCGGCGATCTCGATTCGACGGCGGTTGAATTCAGATCGGGTGATATGCTCGATCCCAAACTCGGCAAGTTCGATTTCGTGGTCGCGATGGATTCGTTGATCCATTACCGCCCCGCAGACACCTGCCGCATCGTGGCGGGATTGGCCGCGCGCACCGGTGAAGCGCTGCTGATGACATTCGCGCCGAAGACCCCGGCGCTGGCGGTGATGCATGCGGTGGGCCGGTTGTTTCCGCGCCGCGATCGGGCACCGGCCATCGAGCCGGTGGCCGAGCAGAAATTACGGCAATTGCTGATGTCGGAGGAGAGCCTTGAGGGCTGGCAGCTTGGACGCAGCCGCCGGGTCGCGAGCGGCTTCTACAAATCCCACGCTTTGGAGGTGATTCTCCGATGACACGGATTTCGACCACTTTGGCGAAAGGATGGATGCGGCTCGGAACGCGCTTCCTCCCGTTTGCCGACGCGGCAACGAAGGAGCTTCCGCTTTCACGATTGCTGCGGCTGTCGCTGTTTCAGGTGTCGACCGGCATTTCCATCGTGCTGCTGAACGGCACCCTGAATCGCGTGATGATCGTCGAGCTCGGTGTATCTACCCTGCTGGTCTCGCTGATGGTTTCGCTGCCGCTGGTGTTCGCGCCATTCCGCGTTCTGATCGGCTTCAAGTCCGACAACCACCGTTCGGTGCTGGGCTGGCGGCGGGTGCCCTACATCTGGATGGGCACGCTGGTGCAGTTCGGCGGCTTTGCCATTCTGCCCTTCGCTCTGCTGGTGTTGTCGGGTACCGGAGAATATCCGGCGGTGTACGGACAGTTTGGCGCGGCGCTGGCTTTTCTCCTGGTCGGTGCGGGCATGCATACGACCCAGACCGCAGGGCTCGCGCTGGCCACCGATCTGGCGCCGGCGGACTCGCGGCCGCGCGTCGTGGCATTTCTTTACGTCATGCTGCTGTTCGGCATGGCCGGGAGCGCTCTGATCTTCAGCGAGCTGCTGCGGAATTTCAACGAGATCCGGCTGATCCAGGTGATCCAGGGCGTCGCGGTCACCCAATTGCTCCTCAACATCTGCGCGTTGTGGAAGCAGGAGGCGCGCAACCCCTCGCTGACCTCCGCCCTGCGGGAACGGCCCGAATTCCAGCACTCGTGGGCCAAGTTCCGAAATTCGGGCGGCTCGGTCCGCGTTCTGGTTGCGCTCGCGCTGGGTACCTCGGCGTTCTCGATGCAGGACATTCTGCTTGAACCCTATGGCGCCGAAATCCTCAAGCTCACCGTGGGCCAGACCACGGCGCTGACGGCCTTCTTCGCTCTCGGCACGATGGCCGGCTTCGGACTTGCCGCACGAACGCTGGGACGTGACGCCGACCCCTATCGCATTGCGGGCTTCGGCGCGGTGGCCGGCGTGTTCGCATTTTCGGCGGTGATCTTCTCGGCGCCGCTAGACTCGGTTTTGTTGTTCCGGATCGG
Organism: Bradyrhizobium sp.; assembly: GCF_049512235.1. Lineage (GTDB taxonomy): Bacteria > Pseudomonadota > Alphaproteobacteria > Rhizobiales > Xanthobacteraceae > Bradyrhizobium. The sequence goes on along the minus strand of NZ_JBEKXH010000133.1, from coordinate 6,359 downwards.
TACGGCACTCATAGGTTTCGGTGGCGGATTGTTCGCGGCGGGCACGCTGACAGCCGCAATGGCGATCGCCAGGGACGGCGAGAGCGGGCTGGCGCTGGGCACGTGGGGTGCCGTGCAGGCGACCGCGGCCGGCGGCGGCATCGCACTCGGCGGCGGCATCCGCGATGCGGTGTCATCGCTTGCGTCCAACGGTATGCTCGGCCGCGCGCTGACAGATCCATCGACCGGGTACAGCGTCGTCTATCACATCGAAGTTGCTCTGCTGTTCGCCACGTTGGTCGCGATCGGCCCACTCGTGCGCAGCGCAAGGTCTGGCTTGTTTCGGCCGTCATCCAAATTCGGCCTGGCAGAATTTCCAGGTTAGTCAACGAAAGGGAGATCGTTCCATGCAAGAAGGCGCATATTTGGACGTAGCACAGGTTACGCTCTATGTTTTCTGGATATTTTTCGCGTGCCTGATTTTCTATCTCCGCCGCGAAGACAAGCGCGAGGGCTATCCACTTGATTCCACCGCAGGCGGAGGCGGTGTGGTTCACGGCTTCCCGCGGATGCCGGATCCGAAGAAATATCTGCTGCGTGATGGCCACATCGCGACGCTTCCCAACCACAAGAACGATCGCCGTAACGTCGCAGTAGCGCCCATCGCGGTATGGCCGGGCGCGCCGATGGAGCCGACCGGCAATCCGATGCTCGACGGCGTCGGGCCGGGGTCCTGGGCCGATCGCGAGGACGTTCCCGAACTCAACATCGATAACGTGCCTTGCATCGTCCCGTTGCGGCTGGCGGAGGGCACCTATCTGGAACCGCGCGATCCCGATCCACGTGGCATGAGGGTGATCGGAGCCGACAATGAAATCGGCGGCGTGTGTACCGATGTCTGGGTCGATCGCGCCGAGGCCTTGATCCGCTACATCGAGGTCGAGGTTACGACGTCGGCCGGTGCCAGGCGGGTGCTGCTGCCGATGCCGTTCGCGCTGGTCAATCACAAGCGCGGCCGCGTCACGGTCAACGCCATCCTGGGCAGCCAGTTTGCCGATGTGCCGGTTACCAAAAGCCCCGATCAGGTGACCAAGCTCGAGGAAGACCGGATCGCAGGTTATTATGGCGCCGGCACGCTCTACGCCACGCCTTCGCGACAGGAGCCGATGCTGTGAAACAGGATTTTAAACAGTTCAAGGAGCTTCCAGCGCCGCTGCCGGTGGGCGAGCGCGTGATCTGGCAGGGCAAACCGTCTTTCAAAGGGCTGGCGCTGCGCTCGTTTCACATCAGGGAAGTCGCGATTTATTTCGGGCTGCTTCTGATCTGGCGGTTGTGTTCGAACGCGTACCACGGCGCGCCCGCCGGCGAGGCGGTCAAGTCCGCGTTGTGGTTGATCGTTCCGGCGATCAGCGGCATAACCGTGCTCTCCGGCCTCGCCTGGCTATTCCGGCGCGCGGCCTGCTACACCATCACCAGCAAGCGGATCCTGTTCCAGTTCGGCGTTGCGTTGCCGATGACCATGAACATCCCACTCGGCAAGATCGCCAACGCGGCCCTGAAGACATACCGCGACGGCAGCGGCGATATTCCGCTGAAGCTCTCCGATAACGGCCGGGTATCTTACCTGCTGCTCTGGCCGCATATACGGCCGTGGCGACTGCGCGCGCCGGAACCGATGCTGAATTCGATTCCTGACGCGGCCGGGGTCGCCGCGAAACTTGCGGCCGCGCTGACCGGACAACCCGGTCCTTCAGCGATCTCGCTGGTGCAACATGGCGAGACCGGCTCAGCTTCGAACGCGATCGCCAAGTCACCAGCTACCGTGGCAGCCTGAACGGAGAAAACTCATGAGCGAAGTATTTCATGAGCCGGTCGTACCGAAAGGCGGAGTGCTCGCCGGCGCGGCGCTCATTCTGTTCGCACTTGCGGCTGTGACCACGGTGCGTCTGACCGGCGCCGGCGGCACTCACATGACATTGCCGGCCGCGGTCGAAAGCCGCGATCTTCAGTTTGAGGATGGCCAACACGGCGCGGTTCTGGTGTTCGACGCGAGCGATCATCACCTGGTGGATACGCTTGCGCCCGGCAGCAACGGCTTTATTCGCGTCGTGATGCGCGGCCTGGCCCGTGAAAGGAAGCTTGGCGATATCGGCGCTCGGCCGCCGTTCCGCCTCACGCGATATGCAGGCGGCGAGATCACGCTCACGGACACCTCGACCGGCAAGCGGATCGACCTCGGCGCATTTGGATCAACCAATACCGAAGCCTTCGCGCGGCTGCTGAAGCTGCGGAGTTCCAAATGAGCAGGACCTGGGTCGGCGCGCGCAAAAGTTTCAATGTGCCCTGCACGGTGGAGATCGAACAGACGTCCGAGACGCTGCATGCCCATGTCGTGCTCGATGGCGACGTCCAGATTCAGCCAGGCGATGAAGTCATGGTCCATGACGCCCCGACGCGAGTCGAATTCGGCAGCCGGCTCGTCGTTCGCCGAACCGCGACCGTGATCCGCGGCGGCCCGCTGGGCCGCCTGCGCGCAAAGATCGAAGGATATCTCGAATTGACGGAACTCTATGAAGTCAGTTTTTCGGACGGGAGGGCATCATGATCCCCATGGAAGGCGGCAGCCAGGGACAGCTGAAGCAGAGGATCAAGGGCAAAGCCGACAGCACCGATCTGGCGCGGCAGGACACCATCCTGAGCCCGCGCTTCTACACAACTGACTTCGACGCGATGGATCGCCTCGACGTCAGTCTGGTGCGCTCGGAGTGGGACGCCGTCATCAAGGAACTGCGCGCCGATCACAACAAGTCGCACTTCGTCAAGACCGGCGAGTTCAAGAACGATCTCGAGAGCCTTCCGCCGGAGTTGCGCAAGGAGTTCAAGGATTTTCTCGTCAGCTCGCTGACGGCCGAGTTTTCCGGCTGCGTGCTCTATGCGGAGATCAAGAAGCGGATCAAGAACAAGGACATTCACGAACTGTTCGGCTACATGAGCCGAGATGAGGCGCGGCATGCGGGCTTTATCAACGAGATCCTCAAGGATCACGGCATCGGCGTCGATCTCAGCTTTCTGACCCGGGTGAAGAAGTACACCTACTTCCGGCCCAAGTTTATTTTCTATGCGACCTATCTGTCCGAAAAAATCGGCTACGCCCGCTACATTACGATCTTCCGACAGATGGAGCGCCATCCCGAACGTCAGTTCCATCCGATCTTTCGCTGGTTCGAACGATGGTGCAACGACGAGTTTCGCCATGGCGAGGCATTTGCATTGCTGATGCGCGCCGATCCCTCGCTGCTGCGCGGGCATAACAAGCTCTGGATCAGGTTCTTTTTGCTCGCGGTATTCGCGACGATGTATGTCCGCGACCACATGCGGCCCGCGTTCCACGAGGCACTCGGCATGCATCCGACCGACTATGACATGCAGGTGTTCCGGATCACATCGGAGATATCCAGGCAGGTATTCCCGGTGACGCTCGACGTCGACAATCCGCGCTTTGTGGCCGGCCTGGACCGTCTCAGGCACATCTCCGAGAAGATCGCCGATGCGCAAGCCAGGGGCGGCATCGTCTCGAAGCTGAAACGTGCGAGCCTCGCCGCCGCGGCGGCGCTGACCTTCGCACGGCTCTTCCTCCTGCCCGTCAGGCCGAACGAATTGCCGCGCGAAATTTGCTTGCAGCCGGCGTGGTGAAAGGGCAGGACCATGGCCTCCTACATCGTGCCACCGATCTACGCGGCATTCATATGGTGGTTCAGCACCGGGGCCGTGCTTTTGCTGGTCGGGCGCGCGCGAAGATTTGAAATTCTGCGGGCTGTCAGCGCGACGGGCCTTCTGCTCGGATCGCTGCTCGGCCTTGCGCTGACGGCCAACGACACCACCGTAGGCGCTGCGTATGCGGCGTTCAGCTGCACCATCCTGCTATGGGGTGCACAGGAGATTGCGTTTCTCGCAGGATGGCTGACCGGACCACGCGCTGAAGTCTGTCCCATCGGCGCCAGGGGCTGGAGGCGGCTCGGCTTTGCGCTGCAGGCGATCCTTTATCATGAGCTGAGCCTGCTGGCCTGCGGCGCCGCCATCGTCGCGCTGACATGGAACGGTTCGAACCAGGCCGGACTCTGGACCTTCGTGGCGCTCTGGGCGCTCCGGCAAAGCGCCAAGATCAATCTCTTCCTCGGCGTCCCCGTCACCAACGACGAGTTGATGCCGGAGGGCGTCCAATTCCTGAAGACATACTTTGCCCGCAGTCGCGTCGGTGCCTTCTTCCCGATTTCGGTCACGCTGGCCACCGCCGTCCTGGTTATCATGATTCAGCGTCTCGCCGAAGTCGCCGTGACGCCATTCGAAGTGGTCAGCCTGACGCTGGTATCGACATTGTTTGCTCTGGGCGTTGTCGAGCATTGGTTCATGCTGATGCCCTTGCCTGCGATCACGCTGTGGGGTTGGGGCATGCGTTCGCCATTTTCGCCGGAGGACAAGAACATGGAACAAGGTTCGAACACCAAGGCAGGCATCCCACCCAACGTCGTCGTACTGTCGAGCGTGCGGTCCGACGCGGCGCCTGCGAAGTCGCCATCGCTTTGTGCGCGACAGCGACTTGAGGATCAATTTCGGCAGAGGTTCCTTGAACAACACGCGAGAGGCGAAGTCGGCGTTGGCGCTGAGCCACCGGCAACGATTAACGGGAGAACTTCATGAACTACGAAGCCTATTTCCGCCGGCAACTCGATGGCCTGCACCGCGAAGGACGCTATCGCGTTTTCGCCGATCTTGAGCGCAAGGCGGGTGCCTTTCCGCAAGCCAGGCATCACCATGCCGGCGGCGCCGGCGAAGTTACCGTTTGGTGCTCCAACGACTACCTCGGCATGGGCCAGCATCCCGCCGTTTTAGCTGCGATGCATGAGGCGCTCGACAGCTGCGGGGCCGGTGCCGGCGGCACCCGCAACATCGCCGGCACCAACCACTATCACGTGCTGCTGGAGCACGAACTGGCCGGCCTGCATGGCAAGGAGGCCGCGCTATTGTTCACGTCGGGCTATGTGTCGAACATGGCCTCGCTCAGCACGCTGGCCACACGTATGCCGGGCTGCACGATTCTGTCGGACGAACTCAACCACGCCTCGATGATCGAAGGCATCCGGCACAGCCGCAGCGAAACACGCATCTTCGCTCACAACGATCCGCGCGATCTCGAACGCAAGCTGAGCGATCTCGATCCGCATGCGCCAAAACTGGTCGCGTTCGAGTCGGTCTATTCGATGGACGGCGATATCGCGCCGATCGCCGAACTCTGCGATGTCGCTGACGCGCACAATGCCATGACCTATCTCGACGAAGTCCATGCCGTCGGCCTCTACGGCCCGAAGGGCGGCGGCATCGCCGATCGCGAAGGCTTGAGCCATCGCCTGACGGTGATCGAGGGCACGCTGGCAAAGGCCTTCGGTGTGATCGGCGGCTATGTCGCGGCCTCGGCGACGATCTGCGATTTCATCCGCAGCTTTGCATCCGGTTTCATTTTCACCACCTCGCTGCCGCCGGCGGTGGCGGCCGGCGCGCTGACAAGCATCCGCCATCTGAAGGCCAGTTCAGAAGAGCGGGAGCGGCACCAGAATCGGGTGGCGCGGCTGCGCGCGCGGCTCGATCAGGCCGGCGTCGCGCATCTCGATAATCCCAGCCACATCGTGCCGGTCATGGTGTGCGACCCGGTACTGTGCAAGCAGATCAGCGACTTGCTGATCGACCGCTACGGCATCTATGTCCAGCCGATCAACTATCCGACAGTGCCGCGCGGTACCGAGCGGCTGCGCATTACCCCGTCGCCGCACCATACCGACGCCGATATCGAGCATCTGGTGCAGGCGCTGGCTCAAATCTGGGCGGAGGTCGGGCTCGCCAAGGCGGCGTAATCGGTGCCCGGGGGAGATCCGCTCGATGCAGCAGATCCTGCAGAGCACGGCCGTTACGCATGGCTGCGCTGAATCCCAGCTCTTCCGGAACGTAGACGGCAACACGACGCCCGTTTGCGCGACCGTACAGGACATAACGTTGATGCTGCTCGCCAGACCGACAAGCCCGGCAGTTCTCGCGGATGCACCGGCTGCGCCGCAGGCTCAGCGAATCAAGGACCGCGGACCAAAGATCCGCTGATTCAGTCCGCAGCCAGCAGGATGCCGTGGTCAGCAAAATATCGCTCGAGCACTTCGGGCGTGCCGGAAGCATCGGCCAGCGCGACATAGCTATCCGGCCGGAGCAGATAGACTGCGTCGCGCGAAAGCCCGGCGTTCTCGTACTTGGATCGCCAACCGAAAGCGTGCAACAGAACGCCGTGAGCCGCGCACCAGGCTGCGAGCTCTGATCTGGCTGTGCCGTAGACATGAACC
>NZ_JBEKXH010000132.1:0-15130 GCF_049512235.1 Bradyrhizobium sp. | reverse complement strand
GAATTGGATCTGCACTATCTCAACGGCGAGACGTACTTATCGTCAGCCACGGTACGGACGACACCATGACATCCGGGCCGTCAGTTCGACCATGGAGGGCAGGTAACGAAACTGCAACTAGACCCTGGTCGGCGCCGATAGGTCACCACCAGCCGATCGCAGCCGATGTTCGCGAGTCTGATTCCCGGCAGACCCTTGATCAAGAAGACGCCAACGTCGACCGCATCGTCAGAGGCATTTGCCGAGGCTGCTAATTAGATCAGATAAGACCTTCGGGAGAAATGTCGGAAGCCGCAACGTGGGTGAATTCGCCATCGCTCCAGCTTCGGACATTGTATCCGGCAATCGTCTGGTCAGGGACGGACTGACCGGGCGCCACAGTCGTCAGGCTGACCGTATGCTTGGCGTGCTTGTAGACAATCGTCGCGACCTTCATCGAACACTGCGCGTTCATCCTTGCTCTGCAAGGTTGGCATCGACGCCTGCTGCTTGCCAGCCAAACGATCTGGACCATCCAATCGTTCTTTCAACACGACTTCGTTAAGTTCGGTACGCCGGAGATTCGGCCGGCGTACCGATAAGGGTGTCGTCATGTTCGCTGCATCCTCAAGGCACTACCGTCACTTTACGATGATCTTCCCGACCATGTATGGATGCAGACCGCAGAAATAGTCGAATGTTCCGGCGCTTGCGAACGTATAGGAATAGGAGTCGCCGGTATCGAGCGCCTTCGACCGGAATGCCTTGTCCTTATTGGCCACCGTGTGCGGTATGTCGTCGTGATTGACCCACTTGACCGTCGTTCCCACCGGGACTGTCAATTCCTTCGGCCCGAACATGAAATTGCCGATCGTGACCATTTTCGGCTCCTCCTGCGCCGCTACCGCACCGTAGCCCAGCACCCCTCCGGTGATTGGACCCGAAAGCATTGCAATGATTACGGCACGGCTGAGAGGTAACCGGGCCGCCGCTCGACGGCCCAATCCGTACCCATGATCGTCTAAGCCTTTTTTGGCCATGTCTCACTCTCCCTGTGGGCCCAACGGCGCCCAATGGCGCCGAATTGCGCCACCAAACAGGAGACTCGGCCAGTTCGAGCTTTATTCCAAAAAACATGTAGGTCACTCGACTTTCGGTTTGAGGAGTTCTTGGGAACGCGAAGAGCTCATGTTGGCCTTGGTGACAAGGGCTACCCCGTTATCGACATTGGCTGACACCTTTTCGCCCTTCGAGGCGGCGAGCGCGGTCTTGACGCCGTCATAACCCATGCGGAAGGGATCCTCCACCACGAGCCCGGCGATCACGCCGTCCTGCAGGAATTTGACGAGCCTCTCGTCCGAGCCGACGCCGACTATATTGATCTTGTCTTTTGTCTTCTTTTCGACCACGGCCTGACTTACGGCCTGCGCCGCGATCGGATCGGAGACGAACACGCCGCGCAAATCACCGGTGTTGGCGATGAGGTCGTTCATGATACCAAGGACCGTCGCCGGCTTGCCATCGGCGACCTTCTCGGCGGCGATATCCAGCGCCTTATACTTTGCGGCGACCGCCTCCTTGAACCCTTTGGCGCGCTGATCGAGGGACGAAACTCCGGGCATGGAAGTGATCATCACGACGTCGCCTTCGGTGTCGGCGGACGATTTCGTGATCGCTACAGCGAGAGCATCTGCGGCGACGCGACCCGCATTGACATTGTCGGTCGCCAGGAGCGACGTCATGGCCTTGGTATCGGCGGCGGACTCGATGCCGATGATTTTGACTTTCCTGGCGGCCTCATCGATCGGCTTTCCCAGTGCTGCAAATTCCGCGGGCGCGATGACGATGGCCGCCGGGTTCGAGGCAACGGCCTTGGCGAGGATGCCGATTTGACCGCCTACGTCGGCTTCGGATTGCGCGCCGAGCTCGATAACATTGACGCCGAGATCCTGACCGGCCTTGCGTGCGCCGGCCAGCACGGCTTGCCAATAGGGCGACGTCGTATCTTTTACGATGACGGAAATCGTCGGCTTGGTCTGCGCGATGGCGGGTACTCCGAATGCAATGCCGGCAACTATGCCAGCCGCTACCACAAGCTTGTTCATGATCATACTCCGATATCGAGGCCCAGCGGCCCCCATCAAATGGATGTGCAATCGCCGGTCGGTGGTTGCATTGGCACTTAGATTTGAAGGTTCGATCCGCACCGTCACTTCGGGGCGCGTGCTTTTGGATGCAGGAGGCCCGTGCCACCAATGCCAGGAACCTTCATCAGGAAGATGAAGAGCCAAGTATCGGTGACACGGCTGGCGCGCCACTTACAAAAAGGAGTCGTCGGCGAGGCGATGATGAAGAATCAAATGCCGCCGCCCCGACGTCGGCTCAGCTCGCTGCCAATGGTTGATCGGTGACGGCGAGCAGTTCCTGGCCCTGGGTGTAGACGACAGTCCTGATGCCAAGGACCGAGCGCAGTTGTTCGGCTGGAACGACCATCGGTCCCGGCGAGGGCGCCGTGCCGGGAGCCGGCTGCGGGAATGCCGTCGATCTGGCTGTGTGGAAGGTGAGGTTGCCTTCGGTCTTCTGCATCAACTGATGAATATGACCATTGAGCACCGTCACCGATCCAAAGCGCTTCAGCATCGATAGCGCTTGCTCGGAATCATCGGTGCCCCAGCCCCAATCCTTCGAAATCGTCCATAATGGGATGTGGGCGAAGACGACAATCGGCGTCGAGGCGGAAAGGCCCTTGACATCATCACCGAGCCAGGCGAGTTGCTCCGGCCCGAGATTGCCCATGCCGCCGGCCTTGAGGTCCATCACATTGTTGAGACCGATGAAATGGATACCGTTCTGGTCGAACGAATACCAGCCTGTGCCCTTGGTGTTCTTGCCGTAGCGCTCGAGATAGGATTTGAGCGGCACTTCGTCGAGGTTATCGTGCTCGCCCGGCACGTAGTGCACGTCGAGGCCCACGCTGCCGATGACCTGCGCAGCATCGTCGAATTCTTTTGGCTTCGACAAATGGGTGATGTCACCGGTATGGAGCATGAAGGCCGGCTTGTTGGGCAGAGCCTTAACCTTGGCGATGGCTTCCTGTAGCGTGCCGAGCGCGTTGGGATTGGCTTTCTTGTCGAAGCCAACGTGGCTGTCGGAAATCTGCAAGAAAGTAAAGCCGCCCTCCGCAGCCTGCGCCGATCCGATCAGGCTGGATTTCGGAACGCCGCCGGCAACCGTCCATAAAACGCCGGTGCCGGCCCACAGCATGCATTCCAGGACCTCCCGGCGGCCCAATCCATGTCCATGATCGTCTAAGCCTTTTTTAGCCATGTCTCATCCTCCGTGTGGGCCGAACGGCACCAAGTGGCGCCGAATTGCGCCGCTAAGCAGGAGACCCGACCAGTTCGAACTTTATTCCCAAAAATATACAGCTTCCTCGATCCGTGGATCACGCCGCTGCTCGCGCCCTCGTCCGCCCAAATCCGCGAGCGGGCGTTCCCCTCGAAGGACGCGATCAGCCGATCCGATGGCCCTCATGTTCGGGTGGATCGGGCGGCGCACAGTCGCTGGTTCCGTTTCGGATCAAACCTTCTCAATCCGGCGAAGTCCGATCATCTGCTGCTGCCCTGTCGAAGCGCGCGGCGTCCCGTCGGAATAAAACGATCTCCGGTCCAGTCTCCCGATCTACGCAAGAAGGCTTCTTTCGGCCCGTGACCTGCGTGCAAAGCCCGACAGGAAGCCGATCAGTCTCATCGACTAGAGAAGAGAGTATCCAATCATGACAAATAGAGCAGAAGCCCCGCCACCTGCCCGTTACCACCTCACTGGCTTTGCCAAGGTCATGGAGAGGATCGGTCTTTCCATCATGGGCGCGCTATGCGGGCTTTTCGTTGCAGCCATGGTAGCCAACGCGGATATCGAGGAGATCAACTCCCTGGGAGCCCTGCTCTCCGCGGTGCTGTTTGGCTGTCTCGGCTTCTATTTCGGCACTAACATTCCCTCGCTGACTTCCAGCCGACCTTTTTCCAACACCGGCTCGAGTCCGAAGACGATAGCGCTGGCAAGCGCCGTCGGCACATTCGTCGCGGCTGTTGCAGCGCTGGTATCGGTCTATATGATCATCTTTGACGAGACCCCACCGATCATCTGGAATGTCGGAATCGGTTCCGGGTGGGCGCTCGGGGTTCTGCTGCAACTCGCCGCCGGCACAGCGGCGCGGCTTGGACAGCACAGCAGCGCCCCTGGCTAAGATGACCGATGCCAAACGCTCGCCGACGGAATGAACAAATTAACGCGAGCAAACGTCGGCAATTGAAATAATCCCGCGCACGAAATGGTCCTAGCAACCAGGACAATCTCGTCGGAGGAAAGCGCGATATGCTGCGGAACAAGATAGCTGACTGCCAGCGGCACATTTGATGAAGGCGTTAATTCAGCGAGTGCGCAAATTGACGAAGGAGAGCAATATGACTGCGTCGGACTCACTCTTTTGCTTCACGTCCGACAAGATCGATTTTCATCCTTGCCCAAATTGCCGCGCCCCGATGCTCGTCCGGAGCGAATCGGCTGGCGCGGACTTGAGCGTACGAATCTTTGAATGTTTCAACTGCGGTAGCGTTTTAGTGGCGCCGGGTGATCAGTCAGTGCCCTCTCTCTAAGCTGGAGCAAGGATACTCGATCGAGGTCCAGCTCGTCCGAAACATGATGCGAGAACCGGTGGTCGTGACTTGTCGATGAAGCCCGCCCGGTAATCGATGGCCGGCTAATGATCCGGGTTGCCGAGCCGGGGGCGCGAAGCGATCTGGCTTGAACGATCGACCTGCTGCGCGGTTTCCGCCCGGCCGCCATCGTCCGTCCGGCGGCGCCAGGCATCCCCAAATGCCTTGCGCGCGCGCGCCAGACGCGACATGACAGTGCCGATCGGCAGGGCTGTGATATCCGAAATCTGATGATAGGAGAGCTCTTCGATTTCGCGCAAAACCAGTATTTCGCGGAACGCGCGAGGCATCGCATTGAGAATGAGGTGAACGGTCCGGGCTTCCGCTCTGCGTACCAGCGTCGCCTCCGGAGTGTCCTGGTCCGAAGGTATCGTCGAGATGAGGTCATCGGAATCACCCTCGCCCCGGTAATCGACCTCCAGACGCGACCTTCGCCGCTGGCTCATCAGCCAGCTGTGATAGCAATTTCGTACGATCGTGAAGATCCAGGCGCGGGCGTCGCCGCCGCGATATCCGGCGAAGCTTCGATAGGCGCGGAGGAATGCCTCCTGTACGATATCCTGGGCCGCGTCGGCATCCCGGCTGAGAAAACGCGCGAAATTGTAGGCCGCGTCGAGCTGAGGAACGACGTTCTGCTTAAATCTCGCAAGCGTGGCATCCGCGCTCGGCGGCCTGCTTTGCACCAGCAGACCCAGCCGGTCCGGCGCTGACGTTGGCGCGAATTCGAGGTTGCGGTTTCTCGCCGTCAAGGAGGCGGGTTTTCCGATGCCGGCAGCGGTTGTTCTAGGCTGCATGAGGCCGTTCACGATCTGCACGTGCGGTCTCCCACGTCTTGCTGGGTGGGATGGCCACACTGCAGCTGTGGCGAACGGCAAAGAACGGCATTGGCAGGTTCCTATGACGAACGACATTGCAAACCCGAGGATTGTGTGATTGGAAACGCTTATTGCTTCAATGGACCGCCGGTTCCATCTTCCTGGAATGGGAGTACCCCGAAAAGCATAACAGAAATAATGACTTAGAAGCGGCGATCCCCCATTGAGCGGGCGGGTGTTCAACTCCAGCCTGCGATGCGGCAAGCTGACGAATCCTCGAAATGCTCGGGTTTGCCATGAAGCAGGCCGCACAACCTGTCAGGGGTTTCAGGTTTGGAGTTTTCGAAGCCGATCTTCGGACCGGCGAACTCACGAAGCTTGGCAAACGGGTCAGGTTGCAAGAACAGCCTTTCCAATTGCTGACCATGCTGCTGGAAAAGCCCGGAGAACTGGTGAACCGGGAGATACTTCGCCAAAGACTTTGGCCGAAAACGATCGTGGACTTCGATCACGGCCTCAACAAAGCGATCAGCAAGATTCGAGATGCGCTGGGAGATTCGGCCGAAAATCCCCGCTTCATCGAGACCGTCGCCAGCCGTGGCTACCGGTTCCTGGCCGACGTCGCTCTTGTCCAGGACGGGCAGCCGCAAGCTGCGGCCGGCGACGCCGCCAGCCGCGAAGCCCCCGCTCCAGCGCACCCCCCTGGTGCCGGCCCGTCGGCAAAATGGCCAGCCCATGCTTTCGGTTGGAGGCTTTCCGGCCTCGTGACAGCTCTCGCGCTGGCGGTCTTGGTTTCGTGGTTGTTCTATTCGTGGCGGCATCCTCTAACCACTATCCATTCTTTGGCGGTGCTTCCGCTGGAAAACCTTTCCAACGATGCGTCTCAGGATTATTTCGCCGACGGAATGACTGACGAATTGATTACTCACCTCGGCCAGATCAGCGCCATACGCGTGATCTCCCGCACCTCCGCGATGACCTATAAGAACGCTCGCAAGCCCTTGGCCGAGATTGCCCGCGAACTGAATGTCGATGCCGTGGTCGAAGGAAGCGTGTTGCATTCCGGCGAACGCGTACGGATAGCCGCTCAGTTGATCGAGGTGCCCGCCGACAAACAGATCTGGGCCGAAAGCTACGAAGGAGATTTCCGCGACACGCTGACGCTCCAGAGCAGGGTAGCCCGCTCCATCGCCGGGCAGATCCGGGCCACTTTGAACCGGCAGGAACAGGTGGCGCTGGAGAACTCGAAGGCCGTGAACCCGGAGGCTTATGAGGCCTACCTCAAAGGACGGTATTTTTGGAACAAGCGAACCGGAGATGGCCTGAGGACAGCCATCGAATATTTCAACCATGCAATCGAGTTGGACCCAACCTACGCCGAAGCATATTCCGGCCTGGCCGACTCCTATGCATTGTCGGGCGATTGGGAATATGGCGTGCTTTCTCCCCAGGATGCTTTTCGCAAAGCAAAGGCGGCTGCGACCAAGGCCCTGGCATTGGACGATGGTCTCGGCGAGGCCCATACCTCTCTCGCCTTCGCTTTGGATCTCTATGGCTGGGATTGGGAGGCTGCCGAGAAGGAGTACCAGCTGGCAATCAAATTGAGCCCAGGTTATGCAACCGCTCATCTCTGGTATGCGTGGCATTTGATCCTGATGGGGCGGAATAGCGAGGGCCTCATCGAGTTGAGAAAAGCGGAAAGCCTTGATCCTCTTTCTCTGATCATCAGCGCGGACATGGCGGACGCATTATGCATCGCTCATCTTTTTGAGGAAGCGGTGCAGCAAAGTAACAAAACGCTGCAGATGGAACCGAACTTTGCCATCGGCCATTATGAACTGGGGCAGGCATTCGAGCAAACGCACATGCACGATGAAGCAGTCGTCGAGTTTCAGAAAGCGATCGAGATTGCCGGACACGGGGGCGCCTTCGACTCAAATCTCGCCTACGTCTACGCCGTTTCGGGAAGGAAGGAAGAAGCAATCAAGATAGCCAAGAGCCTGGAGGCCCATCGTGACCAAAACCCGTCGGCCGAAGCCAACATCGCCCTGATCTATGTAGGCCTCGGCGATCAGGACCAGGCAATGATCTGGCTGAACAAGGGCTATGAAGCGCGATTCAACCCGTCAATTCTGCTGCGACCGGCCTTCGATCCTCTGCGGTCCAACGCTCAATTCAAGGAGCTTTGGCGCCGTATCGGCCTCCCGGGATGAGGGAAAAGACCCGCTACTTGACAAGAAGGCGCAGCAGCGACCGACCTGCGGGGGACTTCAATTCCTTCGCATCCAGCGTTCCGTCATTGTCGGGATCAGCTGCCTTGAAGCGTTGTTCGACGACGGCCAGATACTCGTTCTTGTCGAGCGTGCCGTCCTTGTCGGGGTCGACGGCTTTGAGCTCCTTCGCCGTGACGCGGCCGCGCAACTCGCGGCGGTCGAGCGTACCATCCTTGTCGTGGTCGAGCTGATCGAACAATGTGGACGCGGCCGCCTTGGCCTCGGCGAGATCGACCGTCCCGTCCTTGTCCGGATCGAGCGCCTTGATCACGCTCGAGGACGCCGCAAACGCTGGCACCACGAACGCTGCCGCTCCCAGCGTGATGGCACCGGCCGCGGCAAAGGCTGCCAAAATACACTTCGCTTTCATGACAGGTCTCCGGAATTTGGATGGCATGGCTGCAACCGAGAGGACGAGGTATTACGGCTTTGAAGCCCGTCGCGCAAATCACATTCGACGAGCCGGCGGCGCCTGCATCAAGCAAAGGTTGTCATCGCCCGGCTTGACCGGCTAACCCTTCGGCTAACCCAGTATTCCACCGCTGTGGCATTTTACCCGCGCCGCCGCGGCGTACTGCATCACCCGATCAAGTCGGGTGATGACGGCCAGCTCTGACGCGCTATCCTTGGCCGCCATCAGCGCTGCGCCGCTGGTGGTTGAAGAACCATGCCACGATGCGCGCGGCGGCCTGTTCCGGTGTCTCCTCCACGCCGGCGATGCGGATATCGGGCGCCAGGGGCGCCTCGTAGGGGCTGTCGATGCCGGTGAAATTCTTGATGCCGCCAGCCAGCGCCTTGGCATAGAGGCCCTTCGGATCGCGCCGGATGCACTCCGCAAGCGGCACATCGACAAAAATCTCGACGAATTCGCCGGCGGCAAGCTGCTCGCGCAGCCCCTCGCGCTCCGCCCGGAACGGCGAAATGAAGCATGCCAGCACCACCAGGCCGGCTTCGACGAACAGCTTGGCGGTCTCGCCGACGCGGCGGATGTTTTCCACCCGGTCGGCCTCGGTAAAGCCGAGATCGCGATTGAGGCCGTGGCGGATATTGTCGCCGTCGAGCGTGATGGTGTGGATGCCACGCTGGTGTAGCGATTTCTCGACCAGATCGGCGATGGTGGACTTGCCGGAGCCGGGTAGCCCGGTGAACCACAGCACGCAAGGGTTCTGGTGCTTGAGCGCCGCCCGCGCGGCCTTGTCGACGGAATGGCTGTGGCGATGGATATTGGTGGCGCGGCGAAGCCCGAACGAGATCATGCCGGCGCCGGCGGTCGCGTGGGTAGAGCGGTCGATCAGAATGAAGGCGCCGGTGCGCCGGTTCTCGGCATAGGCGTCGAACGCGATTGCGCTCGCCGTCGACAGGTTGCAGAAACCGATTTCGTTGAGGCCGAGGATGCGGCCTGGCCTTTGCTCCAGCGTATTGACGTCGATCTTGTGCCTGAGCGCGGTGACCTGCGCCGGCAGCGTCCTGGTGCCGATGCGCAGCAGATAGGAGCGGCCCGGCAGCAGCGGTTCCTCGTGCATCCATAGCAGATGCGCGCCGAACTGATCGGCGACCTCGGGCCGGTGCTGCGGCGGGACCAGCACATCGCCGCGGCTGATGTCGATCTCGTCTGCAAGCGTCAGCGTGACCGCATCGCCCGCCGTGGCGCGGTCGCGGTCGCCGTCGAAGGTGACAATGCGTTCGATACGGCTGGCCTTGCCCGAGCAGGCGACGATGACGTCGTCGCCGACCGCGACGCGTCCTGAGGCAAGCGTGCCGGCATAGCCGCGAAAATCGGAGTGGGGGCGGTTAACCCACTGTACCGGAAAGCGGAACGGGAGTTTTGGCGCGATCTTTTCGACCTCGACGGTCTCAAGATGATCGAGCATCGAGGTACCATGATACCATGGCGTACGCTCCGATTTTGCCGTGACATTGTCGCCGTAGCGCGCCGAGATCGGGATCGGAACTACCTGGGCAAATTTCATCGGCCCGATGAAGCTTTGATATTCCGCGACAATGCCACGGAAGACTTCCTCACCCCGCGGGATCAGGTCGATCTTGTTGACCGCCAGCACGATCTGGCGGATCCCAAGCAACGCGCAGATGTAACTGTGGCGACGGGTCTGGGTCAGCAAGCCCTTGCGCGCGTCGACCAGCACCACCGCGAGATCGGCGGTCGACGCACCGGTCGCCATGTTGCGGGTATATTGCTCGTGGCCCGGCGTATCGGCGACGATGAAGGCGCGCCGCGGCGTTGAAAAATAGCGGTAGGCGACGTCGATGGTGATGCCCTGCTCGCGTTCGGCCTCGAGGCCATCGACCAAAAGCGCGAGATCGGTCTCCTCACCGAGCGTCCCGTAGCGGCTGCTGTCGCGCGCCAGCGCCGCCAGCTGGTCATCCAGAATGAGCTTGGAATCAAACAGCAGCCGGCCGATCAGCGTCGACTTGCCGTCATCCACAGAACCACAGGTGAGGAAACGCAGCAGGCTTTTCTCGGTCTTCCCCGCCTGCGCCGGGGCCTCCGCACCGGCGTCAAGGATCGTTTGCATCAGAAATAGCCCTCGCGCTTCTTGCGCTCCATCGAGGCGGCTTCGTGATGGTCGATCAGCCGGCCCTGGCGCTCGGACCTGGTCGAGATCAGCATTTCGGCGAGGATATCGTCGACGTCGGCGGCATCCGACAAGATGGCGCCGGTGAGCGGATAGCAGCCGAGCGTCCGGAATCGAACGTTGAGCATCTCGGGCGTTTCGCCTGGCTCGAGTGGCAGGCGGTGATCGTCGACCACGATCAGGGCACCGGCGCGGCGCACCACCGGCCGCGGCCTGGCGAAATAGAGCGGCACGACTGGAATATCCTCGGCGGCGATGTAGGACCACACATCGCTCTCGGTCCAATTCGACAACGGAAATACCCGGACCGAACAGCCCTCGCCGATCCCTGTGTTGTAGAGGTTCCACAGCTCCGGGCGCTGGTTGCGCGGATCCCAGACATGATTCTTGCTGCGGAACGAAAAGATCCGCTCCTTGGCGCGGCTCGCCTCCTCGTCGCGACGGGCGCCGCCAACGGCGGCATCGAAGCCGTCGCGATCGAGCGCCTGCTTCAGCGCCTCGGTCTTCATGATCTGGGTGTGCAAGGCCGGCCCCGAGGCGATCGGATCGATGCCGCGGGCGAGCCCCTCGCCGTTGACGTGAAGCCGCAAGTCGAGGCCAAGCTCGCGCGCCATCAAGTCGCGGAACGTAATCATCTCGCGGAATTTCCAGGTGGTGTCGACATGCAGCAGCGGGAACGGTAGCGGCGCCGGGAAGAAGGCCTTGCGCGCCAGATGCAGCATGACGCCGGAATCCTTGCCGATCGAATACAGCATCACCGGCTTGCGGAACCCGGCCGCGACCTCGCGCAGGATTTCGATGGATTCGGCCTCGAGCCGATGCAGATGCGGCGTCAGTTGCCGCCGGCGCGGCAGCGATCCCGCTGCCGCATAGCGGTGGATGGCGGACGCCAGCGCGGCTACCGCCGAATCCCCCGGGGGGATCTCAAACCGGCGCATGCTCAAGATCATGGATGGCGGCGGCAGGCGCAGGGTCCAGCGCCTCCACCAGCGGCTGCAGGAATTTCTCGTAAGCGCGCCAGCGCCCGACCGAAGTTCGATAGACCGGCATCCGGACCTGAACCGAGCTCGCGGTCTGCACCGGCCGCGCCGTCTTGTGGAACGACAGGCACGCATCCTCCCACTGCAGGCCGCAATGGGCGATCAGGGCGCGCGACTGCCCCTCAAGATCATCGACAAGGTCCTCGTAGGCAACGTCGATCATCACACCCCGCGGCAACACCTCGTGCCAATGCTCCATCAAACGTGCATAGCCGCGGTAATAGCGTCCGAGTTCGCCGAGATCGTAGGTGAAGGGCTGGTTGCCGGCGAACAGCAATGAGAAACAGGAAAAGCAGGTGTCGAGGGGATCGCGGCGGGCGTGGATAATCTTGGCATTCGGCATGGCCAGATGAATAAGGCCGATGAACATGAAGTTCAACGGCATTTTGTTGACAATGCGTTGCATTTCCGGAGCCAGCGATGTGACGGCGCCGAGATAGCGCGATCCGAGATCGCGCAGATCCTGCGGCGATAGCGTCGAGATCATTTCCGGGAACTCGCCGCCCTGGATTTCCGGACGCCTGAAAGGCGCCACCGTTCGGGTAAAGGCTTCGGTCTCGCCGGCCCCGAAAATCTGCGAATGGCTGGCCAGGATCTGCTCGACCAGGGTGGTGCCCGAACGCGGCATTCCCACCACAAACACCGGCGCCGGCGAGTCGTCTCCAAAGCCGGATCGCCGGCTCATCAGGTCTGGGGTAAAGGTGGTTCGAATGCGCTCGAACATATCGCCGATCATGCTCTCGTCATAGTTGATGTGCCGGCGCTTGATCGCATTTCCCTGACGCAGATGGCCGAACGATAGCTCATGCCGGTTCAGGTCCCCGTAGGCCTTTGCCAACGCGAAATGCAGCGAGATCTGATCCTCAGCGCCGAGTTTCGGCATCTCGCCGGCAAGCTCTTCGAGCGTGCGCAGCCGCGGATCGTCGGCGGTGAAACGCCGCAAACCGGCAAGGTTGAGATGCGCAGCCAGCTGTCGCGGCGCGATCTGCAGCGCCCGCTCGTAGGCCGCGCCGGCTTCGTCAAGACGTCCAAGAGACTGCAAGGCGACGCCGATATTGTTGAGGGCTCCCACCCTGGTCGGGTCGAGGTCGAGCACCTTCCGATTCTGCGCGACCGCTTCCTCGACGCGATTGAGCGAAAGCAAAGCGTCGGAGAGATTGAAGTGGACGTCGATAAAGTCCGGATTGATCGCCATGGCCTTCTCGTACTGGGCGATCGCCTCATCGTATCGCCCGAGCCGCCGCAGCGCGTTGCCGAGATTGTTGTAGGCCTCGGTGCGACGAGGTTGCAGGCCAATGACCTTCTCATAGTGGAGGATCGCCTGTTGGGTACGATCCACGCCCTGCAGAATGTTGGCAAGCCCGAAATGCGCCTCCGCATAGTCGGGTCTGATCTCGATCGCCCGCTCGAACTGGAAAACGGCCTGCTCGGTGCGTCCGAGCGCGTGAAGCGTCGCGCCGAGCGCATGCCGCGCGCCCGCGTGATTCGAATCGATCGACAGCGCCTGCTCGTAGCACGTGATGGCCTCCTCGCGGCGCGCATCGACGGCGAGTACCGCGCCGAGACCCGCCATGGCGTCGGCCGAATTTGGATCGACCGCAGCCGCCTGACGGAACAGCTCGATGGCAACGTCGGGCTGATCGGCCAGCGCGCGAATCGTAGCCAGCTGGAACAAGGAACCGAAGTGGTCCGGATTGATCGCCAGAATGAATTGGTAGAGCTGTTCGGCATCACCCGCCCTGCCCTGTTCCTGCAGGCCGGCGGCAATACGAAACGTCTGTTCAATATGGATGAACAGACGGACTTCCTTGGGAACCGTGGATACGTTCATGGCGACTCCCGGTGTCGATCGGATCGCGGCGGGCGTGGATGATACGGTCATACGGGAGCGCCAGATGAAAGAGGCCGACACGGGTAAACTTCGCCGGCATCTTGTCGACGATCCGGTCCGCACTCGGCGCACCGCGTTGTCCTGGGGTTCATCCCGGCTCGATTGATTGCGGCCGAACTTGACCTAAACATGCGTCGTTTCGGACGGAAATGTGATGATGTTCTGGCCAAATCGCGCATCACCGGAAAAGACAGAGGAGAGGCCGGCAAGGTCATCGTCATTCTACGATGGCCAACCTCATCTTCCCAGATGCAAGGCTTCGAACCAGTTCGCCTCGCGGGCTCGATCGAGAGTGCCTCACCAAATTCGGAGGAGAGCGTGCGCGCGATGTTTTGCGCGATGCCATCCCTTTGGTTCAACATTTGTTGCTGAGCATCCACAAATCGCGCTCGACGATTGCCAGGCGGCACTGCGCGAGAGCGATGCTGCCGCAAATTTCGGCAGCTGGTTCCGTGCTTGCCGGCGTCGGGACCATACGTGAGCTGATTGTTGGACGCGCGGGCTAACTGCCTATAAGGCCGAGCGAATGCGGTACCGCCAAGAGGTCTGCGAGGGGCATTCGGAGTTTCATCTGATGACTCTGATCGACCGACTCGAGACTGGCTGCCCGGTCTCCATGCCGCGCTTTGCGCCACCCGATCGCCTCGTTTGGTCAAAACATGATCACAGTACGGTCCGAAACGACGCATCTTTGGGTCAAGTTTGACGGCGATCAATCGGTCGCGCGGCGAATGACAACAGCTCAGCAGTTCACCAGGCCGGCGGACGCCGGTTAAAGGTGCTCTTCAGTTTCGAACATCATCGTGGTTCTGCGGGACGCGCCAGGCAGGAAGCCAGCGATGAAATTTGAGGAGACGATCTAATGGCAACCGCAACTACTCTATTCAACAAGACGGCACTGGCGAACGGCACGTCCAACTTGATCGTGCGCACCAATGCGGTCAATCAATCGACAGACCTGGTGCAGGCCGGGGTTGTCTTCAACGATGCGATCCGTGCGTCGACCGGATTGTTCAGTCTGTCGGGCAGCGGCAACCAGAACCCGTTCCTGGGCGCTTACATTTCCGACATCCATGCGGTGCAGAACGACATCACCGCGATGCTCGCCGCTCCCGGCAACGTTACGCTCGGCGGCCAGGCCTTTGCCCTCAACACCACTGACATCGCGAATTTGACCAACATTCAGGGTCAGCTCGGCACACTGCTGACGGCAGCTCCCCAGACCACCAACGCAGCGACGCTGACGGCCGCCGACCAGACGATCCATACCGCGCAAGCCCAGATCCTTCAGGAAATCAACCAAGATCCGCATATCGCGGCCGCCCTCGCCAACGTCCCGTTCATGGCCACGACCGGTGCCACCGACGTCGGGTTCCAGAGCCTCCCGGTGGGCGCCGATGATGCGGCATCGGTCGCCGCGGCAACCGCGGGCAATAGTCTTCAGGCGGTAGGCGTGGTCTACAATGCGGCGGCCGATCTCCTGCTCGGCGGCATCAATGGTTCGAACTCCGCCCAGATCACGACAGATCTCAACGCGGTTGAGCAGGGTATCACCAACATTCTGAACAACGCGACCGCGCTCGCCAAGATCGAAGCCGGCGAAACCGCCAATGCCGCGGCACTGACGACCGTCCACCTCGATACGGTGCAGACACAGGTCGCCCTTCAGCTCAACAAATACGACGCCATGGAAGCCGCCGGCAGCGCCGAAGGCCTGCGCGGTACCGCAGACAACATCCTCGACATCATCGATATCGTTCAGAATGACACTGCCCTGAACAAGGCGGCGGGCGGCAACGGCACCGCGGGGCATGCCGGCGGCT
>NZ_JBEKXH010000131.1:0-18387 GCF_049512235.1 Bradyrhizobium sp. | reverse complement strand
CCCTCCGCAAAACCATAGGAACGCGGATCGAGTTCTTCGCGATCGCGCGGCGCTTCGATGCCGAGCGGATCGAGCTTGGCGTGGAAATGACCGCGCATGCGGTAGGCCCGGATCAGCATCAAGGCACGGACCGAATCGCGGGTCGCCTGATGGACATCGGCCGATGTCGGTTCCGCGCCCTTGTCAGTACCCTTGGCCTGCGCCTTGGCGGCGAGCTTGGCGCCGACAGCCTTCTCGACTTGCGCCCAATTGCCGTCGAGCGCGGAGGTCAAATCGTCGCGCGGCGTCAGCGGCCAATTGTCCCGCCCCCAGGACGGCCCCTCGGCGTTTTTGATCACATCCGCCGGCTGGTCTTTCAGGCTTTTGAAGAACTCCTGCCACTCGGTATCGACCGAGGAGGGGTCTTTCTCATAGCGGGCGTAGATATCGTCGATGTAGGGGGCGTTTGTGCCCTGCAGAAAGGAAGAGAGAGCAAATGCGGCATTCGCGTCTTGGCGAGACATGATTGCGTCCTGGTGATTTCGGTTCGCGCATGGAAAACGGCGCATCAGCCGATCCGGGTACCGGACCAGCGGGATAAGCGTCCTTTTACCCTATTTAGGGTGAATGTGCGCCCCGAAAAGAACCAAGAACTGAATTAGCCCTTCAATTTTTCGACAAGGGTCTTTCCGAGCCGGGCCGGAGACGGAGAAACCGTGATTCCGGCCGCTTCCATCGCCGCGGTCTTGGAACCAGCATCGCCCTTGCCACCGGAAATGATCGCGCCGGCATGGCCCATGCGGCGTCCGGGAGGCGCCGTGACGCCGGCGATGAAGCCGACCATCGGCTTCTTGCGGCCGCGCTTGGCCTCGTCCTTGAGGAACTGGGCGGCGTCTTCCTCGGCCGAACCGCCGATCTCGCCGATCATCACGATCGAGGTGGTCTTGGGGTCGGCCAAAAACATTTCCAGCACGTCGATGAATTCGGTGCCCTTGACCGGGTCGCCGCCGATGCCGACCGCGGTGGTCTGGCCGAGGCCTTCCTGGGTGGTCTGGAACACCGCCTCATAGGTCAGGGTGCCCGAGCGCGACACGATCCCGACATTGCCGGGCTTGAAGATGTTGGCCGGCATGATGCCGATCTTGCATTCGCCGGCGGTCATCACAC
The DNA here is from genome assembly GCF_049512235.1 of Bradyrhizobium sp. Taxonomy (GTDB): domain Bacteria; phylum Pseudomonadota; class Alphaproteobacteria; order Rhizobiales; family Xanthobacteraceae; genus Bradyrhizobium. The sequence continues at coordinate 17,241 of NZ_JBEKXH010000131.1, read as the reverse complement.
CCGGGCAGTTCGGCCCGATCAGCCGCGACTTCGACCCGCTCAACGATCTCTTGACCCGCACCATGTCGAGCACCGGAATGCCCTCGGTGATGCAGACGATCAAGGGGATTTCGGCGTCGATGGCCTCGCAGATCGCGTCCGCCGCGCCAGGCGGCGGCACATAGATCACGCTGGCATCGGCGCCGGTTCTTTCCCGCGCCTCGGTCACGGTATCGAACACCGGTAGCCCGAGATGGGTCGAGCCGCCTTTGCCCGGCGAGGTGCCGCCGACCATTTTTGTGCCGTAGGCCATCGCGGCTTCGGAATGAAAGGTGCCGTTCTTGCCGGTAAATCCCTGGCAGATGACTTTTGTGTTGCTGTCGATCAGAACGGACATGGCTTTTCCCGGTTTTGGCCCATCAGTGGACGCGAAAAGGATTAATTGCTCGAACCGAGCCGTAGATTTGGTCGTGGTTCGTCTTGCGGGTGACGTTGACAAAGAACTCCTGAAGCACTTGTCCGGACAAGCCAAAATCCGTCTCGGCTATGATCCAGCGCGCGCGTTCGTACTTGGCAGGCGCGGTGAAGCGCGCCATCGCCGCGTAGAAAAGCACGTTGGTATCAAGGAAGCAGTCAACGGTCATAGGATCTGGCCCTGTCCCATCCGTGATGGCCCATGTCTCCATCCGTCTTGTCAATCAGATCGAGCAGGATCTTGCGGTTCGCAACATAAGCCTCTGCGCGCGCCTTCTCCCGATCATGGAGTTCTTCCCGAGGCGAAAGACCACCCTGCGCGCCTCCGAGCACCGACAGCACCCGCCTATGCGACGAGTTAGCGAGAGTTATCGGCACTAGACGTGCAAAGGCCTCAGTTTGCTGTCTGAGAAGGGTCTCCACACTCGTCTGACGCGCGTCCGCAACGGACGTAACACGCGCCAGCGTCTCTTCATCGACATCGAAAGTGACTTTCGTCATGAAGGCAGCTCCAGGTACACCTTTAGCGGAAGAAGCAAAACCATCTGGCCCTTATTGCCGGTAAAGCCTTGGCAGATGACTTTTGTCTTTTTGTCGATCAGAACGGACATAGGAGTACTTTCAGAACGAGTTATCCATTTGGTCAGCGAGTGGCTTTGGCCAAGGCCTCCCATTGGTGCTCATTGGCCAGACAAGCTTTCCTTACGCGCGTCCACGGGTCAGAGTACCCGCCGATAAACGCCGGTGAGCACGTCGGACCAGCCTTCGGCGTCGGGCGAAAACTGGATCTTGATCGTGTAGCTGTCATCGTCGATGACCTCGTAGACATGGCGCGCATTGCCGCGCAGCGAGCCGCGCACCAGCGTGAGCACCTTGCCGGTCCAGCCGCCGGAGGCCGGCGCCGGGGCGTAATAGCCGAGCGAATCGTGCCAGAATAATTTATAGTGGCGGTCCTCGCGGTCATAGGTGAATACGCCATGGGTGGCGAAGCTCTCCTTGCCGTCGCGCATCTGCTGGCTGTCCTGGATCAGATAAAAGCCGTTCAGAGCCATGCGGGCTGTGACGTGCGAGGTGGCGGGTCCGCCTTCGGTCCAGCGCGAGGCAAAGACCGTCTCTTCACCGCTCCATTCGCCCGCGAAGACCGCAAGCCTGCGATGTTCCTGCAGCGCCAACGGTGCGGCGAGGCGGTCTGCGGGCATGGCGCTAGCCCCCCTTCACGGCCTTGACGATTTTTTGCGCGGCATCGTCGAGATCGTCGGCCGGCAGCACGTTGAGGCCGGACTCGCGGATGATCTTCTTGCCGGCATCGACATTGGTGCCTTCCAGCCGCACCACCAGCGGCACTTTCAGGCCGGCGTCCTTGACGGCTGCGACCACGCCCTCGGCGATGATGTCGCATTTCATGATGCCGCCGAAGATATTGACCAGGATGCCCTTCACATTGGGGTCGGCGGTAATGATCTTGAACGCCGCGGTGACCTTGGCCTTGTCGGCGCCGCCGCCGACGTCGAGGAAGTTCGCCGGCGCCATGCCATAGAGCTTGATGATGTCCATCGTCGCCATCGCAAGGCCGGCGCCATTGACCATGCAGCCGATATTGCCGTCGAGGGTGACGTAATTGAGATCATATTTCGACGCACGCCTCGATTTCCTTGGCGTCTTCCTCGGTCTCGTCGCGCAGAGCCGCCACTTCGGGATGACGAAACAGCGCATTGTCATCGAACGATACCTTGGCGTCGAGCACGCGCAACTGACCCTGCCTGGTGACGACCAGCGGGTTGATTTCCAGCATCGCCATGTCCTTGGCGACGAATGCCGTATAAAGCTGCGCCACCAGCTTTTCGGCCTGCTTGGCGAGATCGCCGGACAGCTTGAGCGCCTTGGCAACAGTGCGGCCGTGATGGGGCATGATGCCGGTCGCCGGATCGACCGAGAAGGTCACGATCTTCTCCGGCGTATGGTGGGCGACGTCCTCGATATTGACGCCGCCCTCGGTCGAGACCACGAACGACACTTCGGAAGTTTCGCGGTCGACCAGGATCGACAAATAAAACTCCTTGTCGATGTCGGAGCCATCCTCGATGTAAAGCCGGTTGACCTGCTTGCCGTGCGGGCCGGTCTGCACCGTGACCAGCGTCGCGCCGAGCATTTGTTTTGCGTATTCGTTGACCTCGGCGACCGATTTGGCGATGCGGACGCCGCCCTTGTCGCCGGCGGAAGCTTCCTTGAACTTGCCCTTGCCGCGGCCGCCGGCATGGATCTGGCTCTTCACCACAAAGACCGGGCCGGGAAGGATTTTCGCGGCCGCATCCGAATCGGCGGCCCGCAGCACCGGCACGCCCTTCGAGATCGGCACGCCGAATTCGTGCAGCAGCGCCTTGGCCTGGTATTCGTGAATATTCATCTGCGGCTCCCGAAAGCCTGGAAATGATCAGTATCCGATTGGCCGGCCTTGATTGGGGTCAACGGCCGAGCAGATCCGGCGCGATCTTCTTGCAGGCATCGACCAGACCCTGCACCGCGCCGACCGATTTGTCGAACGCCTCGCGGTCCTTGCCGGCCAGTTCGATCTCGACAATACGCTCCACCCCCTTCGATCCGATCACCACGGGGACGCCGACATACATGTCCTTGACACCGTATTCGCCGCTGAGATAGGCCGCGCAGGGCAGCACGCGCTTCTTGTCCCTGAGATAGCTCTCGGCCATCGCCACCGCCGATGCGGCGGGCGCATAAAACGCCGAGCCGGTCTTCAAGAGGTTGACGATCTCGGCGCCGCCGTTGCGGGTGCGATCGACGATCTCATCGATCCGCGCCTGCGAGGTCCAGCCCATCTTGACCAGGTCGGGCAGGGGAATGCCGGCCACCGTGGAATATCGCACCAGCGGCACCATGGTGTCGCCATGGCCGCCCAGCACGAAGGCGGTGACGTCTTCGACCGAGACATTGAACTCGTCGGCCAGGAAATAGCGGAAGCGCGAGGAATCCAGCACACCCGCCATGCCCACCACCTTCTTGTGCGGCATGCCGGAGGCCTTCTGCAGCGCCCACACCATGGCGTCGAGCGGATTGGTGATGCAGATCACGAAGGCATCGGGGGCGTACTTCTTGATGCCGGCGCCGACCTGCTCCATGACCTTGAGATTGATGCTCAGGAGGTCGTCGCGACTCATGCCGGGCTTGCGCGGTACGCCGGCGGTGACGATGCAGACCTTGGCGTTATCGAGCGCATCGTAGGAATTGGCGCCTGTGAAATTCGCGTCGAACCCGTCGACCGGCGAGGATTGCGCGATATCGAGCGATTTGCCTTGCGGCACGCCCTCGGCAATATCGAACATCACGACATCGCCGAGTTCCTTCAGGCCGATGAGGTGAGCCAACGTTCCGCCGATCTGACCGGAGCCAATCAAAGCTATCTTGTCGCGCGCCATGGGAATCCGTTCCTTTGAACGTATGGAGAAGGGTGAAAGGAGACTTGAATGGCCTATCCCTTTCGACCGGCCCGTTCAAGTCGGGCCGTGCTCAATTCTAGCCCTTGCCTTGATTTCGATCAGGTCGGCCTCGTCATTCCGGGGCGCGCGTCAGGGCGAAGGCGGAGTCTCGAGCTTCCCGATGTGCAAGGCACATCCCATGTCCGGTCCCGCGCACCAGGCCGGAAGGACGAGCCTCAGGTCTCCACCAGCCCGGTGCTTGACCCGCTTGCCGCGGAATCCTTGTGGCCGTGAGGCCGCGCCAAGTAGGATTCCGAACTCATTTCGATCAGCCGCGAGGCGGTTCGCTTGAACTCGTTGGCCTCATTGCCCTCGGTCGCCAGATAGAGCGACGGCGGATCGGCCGCGGCCGACGCCATCAGCTTCACCGCATTGTCATAAAGCGTATCGATCAAGGCAATGAACCGCTTGGCCGCGTTGCGCTCGGGGTAATCCATCACTGGAATGCGGTCGACCAGGATGGTATGATAGTCGTGGGCGAGCCTGAGATAGTCCGGGGCGGCGAGCGGCTTCTCGCACAGATCCTTAAACGAAAACCGCGCCACGCCGTGCGCCGAGCACGGCACATGCAGGATCCGGCCCTTGATCGAAATGTCGCGCGGCCGGCGGGGCGCATTACCGGTCATCCTCGACCACGCCCGGTCGAGGGCTGAGTCCGCGGCGCGGTCCGCCGGCACCAGCCACATTTTCACGCCGGCGAGCTTTTCCAGACGGAAATCGGTGCGCGCATCGAGCCGCAGCACATCCATATACGCCGATATCTGCGCGATGAAAGGGAGAAACAGCGCCCGGTTCAGTCCGCCCTTGTAGAGATCCTCGGGCGCGACGTTGGAGGTCGCCACCACCACGGTGCCACGCGCGAACAGCCTCGCGAACAGCCGTCCCAGGATCATCGCATCGGCAATGTCGGTGACATGAAACTCGTCGAAACACAAAAGCCAGGCCTCGTCGAAAATCGAGGCCGCGGTGAGCGCGATGACGTCACCGTCGGCGATCTCGCCGCGCGCGATGTCCTGGCGAAAACCAAAAATCCGCTCATGCACGTCGGCCATGAATTCATGGAAGTGCGCGCGGCGCTTGTGCGCGACCGGGCTCTGCTGAAAAAACATATCCATCAGCATGGTCTTGCCGCGTCCGACCTCGCCGTGGATGTAGAGGCCGCGCGGCGGCGGCTCGTCCTTGTCGGCAAACAGCCGGCCCAGCAGGCCTTGCTTGCGCACCGGCTTGTAGCCCGCAAGCCGCTGCTCAAGGCCGGCGAACGCCTCGGCCACCTCCGCCTGCGCGGCGTCGGGCTCAATCGCGCCGGAAGTAATGAGGCTCTGATAAAGGGCGCGGAACGAGGCGGGCGGGGTGGACAGCATGGCCTCCTTACGGCCCCAGCCGGAAGAAAATTGCAAGCCGCGAATTTTTGCAGGAGCCATGCACCATACCGGCTCCCGCTCGGTGTTCTTACGGTGTTCTTACGGAGAGAGAGGCGGTATTGGCGCGAATACGAGCCGCGAACCTTTTAGAGCTCTTCTCCGCATGCGTGAAGAAGTGCGCTTTTACGCGCCCAGCGCGTACGAACCCTCGATCACATAGGGCCCGCCGCCAGTGGTGGCGCGCGAAGAGAACAGCACGAAGCGCGACGCTGTAAACACCCGTGTCGGAAAGTACCCGCGCACCGACAGATAGTCCGCGACATCCATATTGGAGGCGTCGCGCAGTCGCGCCAGCGTCACATGCGGGGTGAATTTCCGTCCCTCCGGATCGAGTCCGATGCGCTGCATCAGCCGCTCCAGCTCGGCCTGCAACTCGATCAATGGCCGGCTCGGCGCCACCTGGGCCACCACCGCGCGCGGTTTTCTTCCGCCGAAGCTGGAGAGGCCCTGCAAAGCCACCTCGAACGGCTTGCGGTTGACCCGAAACAGCATCGAAGCGATTTCGTTGGCCGCTATACCGTCGATATCGCCGATGAAGCGCAAGGTGAGGTGATAATTTTCGGGATCGATCCAGCGTGCGCCCGGCAGGCCGCCACGCAAGCTGGAAAGCGTGTGGCCGATCTCGGCCGGAATTTCCAGTCCAGTGAACAAACGCGGCATCGCATTACTCCCGATGCTGGGGCCCGATCCCGAAAAGTGGATACCGGATTTCGGGAAAGATCATGGCCTAAACAAATTCCGGTGACGAATCACCGATGGAGATTTTTTACCGCAGTTGTGTGACTCTGCGAAGCATCGAGCGCTTGGCGACTGCAAAGCTTGCGGGAAAACATCGCGTTAGGGTTATTGCTGCCCATTTTTCAACTGCGCTGCCCGGATATCGAGCCGAGAAATGCCTCTACGGTGGGCAGCATGTTCCTGACGATGACGTCAACGCCCTCGGCTGTCGGATGCATGCCGTCGGCCTGGTTCAGTCTCGTGTCCGCGGCGACGCCCTGCAGGAAGAACGGATACAGCGGCACTCCGAACGATTTCGCCAGATCCGGGTAGATCGCATTGAAGCGGGCCGAATAATCGCTTCCGTAATTCGGCGGCGCGACCATGCCGCACAACAAGACCGCGATCTTGCGCGCCTTCAGCCGCGTCAGAATCTCTGACAGCGCAGCGCGGGTGACGGCAGGATCGGTGCCGCGCAAGGCATCGTTGGCGCCGAGTTCGACGATCACGGCCTCAGTGCCATCAGGCACTGACCAATCGAGCCGGTCGCGGCCGCCGGAACTGGTATCGCCGGACACCCCGGCATTGATCATGTCGACCCTTATCCCATTGGTTTGCAAAGAGACTTTCAATCGCTCGGGAAATGCCGCAGGCGCCGGAAGGCCATAACCGGCGCTCAGCGAATCGCCCAGCACCACCATCTTGATCGGCTTTGCCGGCGGAATCGCCGCCGCCTGGGCAAACCCCGGTTCCGCCGAGATCAGGGCCAGAGCCGACACGAGCATGTGCACGAACATGCGCAGCTGCCCCTCGACCTTGCTAACGAAAGTGCCATATGACCGAGCCATGGACAGTCTCATCGAATCCTCGTCATTGTCCGGCCTCGAGCCGGACACCATTGCCATCTCCAACCTCAACCTCTCACTCGGCGCCGGCGCTGCGCGGGTTCACATCCTGAAGGATATCAGCCTGCGCGTGGCATCCGGTGAAGCGATTGGCCTGATCGGACCGTCGGGTTCGGGCAAATCCACTCTTCTGATGGTGATGGCGGGACTGGAGCGTCCCGACAGCGGAGAGGTGGTGGTCAACGGCACGGCGTTCAATGCCCTCGACGAGGACGCCCTGGCACGCTTTCGCGGCCGTCAGGTCGGCATCGTGTTCCAGTCCTTTCACCTGATCCCGACCATGACCGCGCTGGAAAACGTCGCGGTGCCGCTGGAGCTGGCCGGCAATCCCGACGCCTCCCGGCGCGCCGCGCAAGAACTGACATCGGTCGGCCTCGGCGACCGCCTGCATCACTACCCCACGCAATTATCCGGCGGCGAGCAGCAGCGCGTAGCACTGGCCCGCGCGCTGGCGCCCGATCCCGCCATCCTGGTGGCCGACGAACCCACCGGAAATCTCGATGAGACCACCGGCCGGCAGATCGTCGACCTCTTGTTCACCAAACACGCCGAGCGCGGCATGACGCTCGTGCTCGTGACCCATGACAGCGCGCTGGCGCAGCGCTGCGATCGCGTGGTGCGGCTGCGCTCGGGCCGGATCGATGGACAAGTTTCCGTTCACGATGCCGCGTCATGAGGCTGGCCGCATGAGCATGGCTGCCGAAGCTGTCCGGGGTGGCCGGACGGGGTCGCTCGCGCTGCGCTTCGCGCTGCGCGAATTGCGCGGCGGCTTGCGCGGCTTTTACGTCTTCATCGCCTGCATCGCCCTTGGCGTGATGGCCGTTGCCGGCGTCGGCTCGGTCGCGGCCAGTCTCAGCGAGGGGCTGGCGCGCGAGGGCCGCACGCTGCTCGGCGGCGACGCGGCGTTCTCGCTGATCCAACGCGAGGCCAAACCGGAGGAAGTGGCCTATCTCGGCGCCCGCGGTCTGGTGTCGGTCGCGGCGACCCTGCGCGCGATGGTGCGCAGCGGCGATGGCCGGTTCGCGCTGGTCGAACTGAAGGCCGTCGACAGCGCCTACCCGATGCTCGGCCAATTGACCATCGAGCCGCAGATGCCGGTGGCCGACTTGCTGGCCGAGCGGCAAGATGCCGCCGGTCCGGCGTTCGGCGCGGCTGCGGATTCGACCTTGCTGGCCCGGCTCGATCTCAAGCTCGGCGACCGCGTCAGCATCGGCAATGCCAGCTTTCAGATCCGTAGCATCGTCGGTGCCGAACCGGACAAGCTCGCCGGCGGCATCGGCCTCGGTCCGCGCTTTCTGGTCAGCGAAGCCGGATTGCGCGCCACCGGGCTGTTGCAACCGGGCAGCCTGGTGCGCTGGATCTACCGGGTCAAGCTGCCGGACGCCGCGGCCGGCGATCGCGCCCTGACCGCGCTGCTCGACGATGTGAGAACGGCTTTGCCCGAGGCCGGCTGGGAGGTTCGCAGCCGAGCTAACGCTTCGCCGCAGCTGGAGCGCACCATCAGCCGTTTCACCCAGTTTCTCACGCTGGTTGGCCTCGCCTCGCTTTTGGTCGGCGGGGTCGGCGTCGCCAATGCCGTCAAAAGCCATGTCGATCGCCGCCGCGACGTCATCGCTACCTTCAAGGCACTGGGTGCGACCGGGCGCGACGTCTTCACGATCTACCTGACGCAGGTGATTGTGCTCGCTGGAGCCGGCTCGGTGATCGGGCTTGCCGCCGGCGCGGCGCTGCCGTTCATCATCGTCGGCCTATTCGGCAAGCTGTTGCCGCTGCCGGTGGTGCCGGCGCTGCACCCGGATGAACTGCTGATGTCCTTGGTCTACGGGCTCCTGACCGCGCTCGCCTTTGGGCTTTGGCCGCTCGGTCGCGTGCATGACGTGCCGGTGGCGGCGCTGTTTCGCGAAGCGGTCGCGAGCAGCTGGCATCGCCCGCGCTGGCGCTATCTGGCGCTGATGGCCGTGGTGATCGCCCTGCTGATCGCGGTGGTGATCGGGTTCGCTTACGACAAGCGCATCGCAACGGTATTTGTCGTGTCCTCGGTCGTGGTATTTGCGCTGTTGCGCGCCATCGCCGCCGGCCTCATGGCGCTGGCGCGAAGTCTGCCGCGCACCCGCATCACCATGCTGCGCCTGGCGATCGCCAATATCTACCGGCCCGGCGCATTGACGCCCTCGGTGGTGATGTCGCTTGGCCTCGGCCTCGCCGTGCTGGTCACGATCACGCAAATCGACGGCAATCTGCGGCGGCAATTCCTGGCGGCGCTGCCGGATCGCGCGCCGTCGTTCTATTTCATCGACATCCCGGCCAGTGAAGCCGACCGGTTCGGCGCCTTCCTCAAGCGGGCCGCCCCGCAATCGACCGTCGAAGATGTTCCGATGTTGCGCGGGCGCATCGTCGCAGCCCGTGGCGTCAAGGCGGAAGACCTCAGGGCCTCGAGCGACGCCGAGTGGGTGCTGCAGAGCGACCGCGGCCTGACCTATACCGGTGAAATCCCTGCGGGTTCCAAGGTGGTCGAAGGCCAATGGTGGGGCGCCGGCTATGACGGACCGCCGCTGGTCTCGATCGAGAAGAAGATCGCCGACGGGCTCGGGCTCAGGATCGGCGACCCGATCGTCGTCAATGTGCTCGGCCGCGATATCACCGCCACCATCGGCAACATGCGCAGCATCGACTGGCAAGGCCTCGGCATCAATTTCGTACTGGTGTTCTCCCCGAACGCTTTCCGGGGCGCCCCGCATACCCATATCGCCACTCTGACCGAGAACCACCCAGATGCCGCCGGCGACGCCCGCATCATCAAATCGGTGGCCGACGCGTTCCCCATGGTGACCAGCGTTCGGGTCCGCGAGGCGCTGGAGACGATCGGCGGCGTCGTCACCAACCTGGTGCTGGCGATCCGCGGTGCCAGCGCGGTCACTTTGATCTCCGCCATTCTGGTGCTGGGCGGAGCGCTGGCCGCCGGCCATCGGCATCGGGTTTACGACGCGGTCATTCTGAAAACCCTGGGCGCGACCCGGGCGCGGCTGCTCGGCGCCTACGCGCTGGAATACCTGATGATCGGCTTCGCCACTGCCGTTTTTGGCGTGATCGCGGGCTCCATCGCTGCCTGGCTGATCGTGTCGCGGCTAATGACGCTGAGCTTCGTCTGGCAGGCCGGCAGCGCCGCGGGCGTGGTCGCTGCCGCACTGATCGTGACGGTGGGACTGGGACTGGCGGGCACGCTTTTGGCGCTGAACCAGAAGCCCGCCACGGTGCTGCGAAATTTATGAAGGTTTGCAGCCGGTCCGCGGGCGCCGCCGGCCGATCGGCAGCCAATCCCGCCATCCGGCGCTTTGCCGGCGGCGCCGGCATTCCGCTTCGCCCCCGGAATCCGGCCTGTGGAGCGACATTCGGCCGCGCATGGAAGCTTGCAGGAAATGTGCTAGTTTCCCACATATCGATCGGGCCAGAGGCCGTTTGATGACACCCGTTGATGACACAAAATTAATGTCAGCAAATGGCGGTATCTGGGCTAGATTTCTTTAACCGGCGCCGCAAACCCTGCGCTCCGCCGGACCAACAAATGGGAATTCGACCATGTCGGACCTAGACCGCAACTACACTTCTCCTTTCGGCCGGGCCGCCGGGCGCGTTGACGCCGCGACCGTCGACGCCGGTCTGCGCGCCTACATGCTGCGCATCTACAACTACATGAGCATCGGGCTGGCCATCACCGGCCTCGCCGCGCTCGGAGTCTATATGGCGGCGGTGACCTCCGATCCGTCGGGCGCCGCCGTCCACGTCGGCAGTATGTATCTGACGCCGTTCGGCTATGCGATATTCGTCAGCCCCCTGAAATGGCTGTTCATCCTGGCGCCGCTCGCCATGGTGTTCGCGATTTCAGCCGGTATCAACCGGCTGCGGCCGGCCACCGCCCAGATGCTGTTCTGGGTGTTTTCGGCGCTGATGGGGATATCGCTGTCGTCGATCTTCCTGGTGTATACCCACACCTCGATCGTACGGGTGTTCTTCATCACCGCGGCCACCTTCGGCGCGCTCAGCCTCTATGGCTACACCACCAAGCGTGACATGACCGGAATGGGATCGTTCCTGATCATGGGCCTGTTCGGCATCATCATCGCGAGCCTGGTCAATCTGTTCCTGGCCAGCTCGATGCTGCAGTTCATGGTATCGGTGATCGGCGTGCTGGTGTTTGCGGGCCTCACCGCCTACGACACCCAGCGGCTGAAGAACGACTACATCTACGGCTATGCCTCGCAGGGCGGAGATGTCGCGGAGCGGGCCTCGATCATTGGCGCGCTGTCGCTGTATTTGAACTTCATCAACCTGTTTACCCTGCTGCTGCAGCTGCTCGGTCAGCGCGACTGATCGGTTTCGGCTCAGGGCGGACCAGTTCAAGCCCCGGCCGCATGGCCGGGGCTTTTCTTTTGCCGACAGCAAAAATAGTCTCGGAAAACCATGTCCGCTGCCGAAATCAGGCCCGCCACCGCCGCCGACCTTCGCTTCATTACCGGTATTTACGACCATGCGGTGCGCCAGGGCACTGCGACGTTCGAGATCGTCCCGCCGGATCTCGCTGAGATGACGCGGCGCTTTGACGCGCTGATGGATGGCGGCTTCCCCTATCTGGTTGCAACCCTCGACGGCCGCGTCGCCGGATATGCCTATGCCGGGGCCTACCGGCTGCGGCCAGCCTATCGCTTCACCGTGGAGAATTCGATCTATCTCGAGCCTTCCATCCACAGGCAGGGGATCGGCCTGCAATTGCTGCAAAGGCTGATCGCCGCCACCGAGGCGCGCGGCTATCGGCAGATGATCGCGGTGATCGGGGATTCCGCCAATGCCGGATCAATCGGCGTGCACACCAAATGCGGGTTTCAGATGATCGGGACCCATCCGGATGTCGGCTTCAAGTTCGGCCGCTGGCTCGACATCGTGATGATGCAGCGCGCGCTGGGCGAGGGGGCGCTAACGGTGCCGGCCCAACCGTAGCCCGGAGCGCCCTACACCACCGCCAGCTTGCGGTCGATCACCAGGAGCACGCGGTCGAGCTCGGGTCCGCGGCGCAGGATCAGCCCGCTTGCCGAGATCACGCTGTAAATGCCCTGCTTGCGCGCCAGCCGCGGATCTTTTTCGATGCGGTAGATCGGCACTTCGGAGGCGCGGCGGAATACCGAGAACACCGCGCGATCCCGCAGGAAATCGATGGCATAGTCGCGCCACTCGCCTTCGGCCACCATGCGTCCGTACAGATTGAGGATACGATTGAGTTCGAGCCGATTGAACGTCACCCGGCCAGGCAAAGCACCCGCAGCGGCATTGCGCGCCGCTGCGCGGTTATCGCTTGGATCGGTTTCCTCCGACATCGAACTCATGCGGTCCCCCCCTGTCATTTAACCCGCATGATTGCGCCGACTGTCCGCCGCCGCAAGAGCCCGGCGGGGCAACCGGAGCGAGATTTACCGATCCAGGGGTGTCTGGGCCGGCAGAGACCAAACCGTCGTCACGGGATCGTTAACGGAATCACAATGCCGCCCCACTTCCGCCCAGCGGGCGACGTGCTAAACTAACACAATCAAGACTTGAGTTGGCCCGGTCCTTTCAGCTCCGGATTCCTCAGCCCCCAGCCCCCCGGGGCGGTCGGGGCCGGGCCTATTCATGAATAGCTATCAGCCAAGGGGGGCCAACGAAAGTTGGTCCTTTTTTTCTGTTGGGGATGCGGGATTCCAGGCGCGCCGACACCATCAAACGTGGAGATGACGGACCCGCCGCCGGCTTCTTCCAAAGGAATTTCCTCGACCAAATCAAATTATTCAGTGCAGCGACGTGAAGGCCGCGCCTAACATCGGGCCCGGTCTGTCGCGATTGCCGTCCTGGACATAGACCACCGCGGCATCGACGCCCTCGCGGGATATATTCTCCAAAGGCACCGTCCAACTGCCGGAGGTACCGTTCCAGTCACCGACCTTGAGCAGGTTACGTACCACATTGTAGTAGGTGACTTCGCGTCCGCTATTCTCGCCGCGCCCGATTGAAATCGGCACCGCTTTCGATATTGAGCAGATCCAGACCTCGCCATGCATGGCTGCCGGGCCCGTGCTGGAGGCCGCGACCGAAATGGTGATCTGTTTGCCCGATTGCGTCATCGTCACCGGAACGGACATCACGCCGTCGGCCTTCCTGGTCTCGCCGATGGCGCTTTCGATGCCCTTCCAATCGCTGCCGATCACATGCACCGATCCATTGACGACAACTTGCGGCGTGTAGACTTCACGATCGCCGCGCATCCGCGAATAGGCCTTCTGGCGCGCGCTGAAGCGGGCGTCCGCCAGCGTGTCCTTCCAGCCGAGGTAGTCCCAGTAATCGATCGGCAGGCTCAGCGCGACGACCGAGGGATCCTTGGCCAGCTCGCCTAGAACCTTGTCGGCGGGAGGACACGACGAGCAGCCCTGCGATGTGAACAGCTCGACCACGGCGCGCGGGTCGGCGTGGGCTGGAGGGATGATTGCGACAATGCAACAGACGCAAAGCGCGCCCGACCATCGCGAAACAGACTTATAGACCATCATCGCTGTCATACTGGAACCGGGACAAACCCAAAATTTTGCAATCAACCCCCTTGCGGTGCCCGTCGCGCTGGGGTTCCAGCGCAAGAAGGCGACCTTTCATAGGCCGCCTCCCCTTGCCTCGCCACTCACTTCGCGGTGAGGCATCGATCACAAGCCGCATCACGCCGCCAGCTTGCGCAGCACGTAATGCAGGATGCCGCCATTTCGATAATAGTCGAGTTCGTCGAGCGTATCGATCCGGCACAGCAGCGAAACGCGCTGCAGCGCGCCATCGCTGGACACGATTTCCGCCGTCAGCATCTGGCGCGGCTTCAGCTCGCCCTGCAAGCCCCTGATCGTTACCTTCTCATCGCCCTTCAGCCCGATCGACTGCCAGGAGGCACCATTCTCGAAGGTCAGCGGCAGCACGCCCATGCCGACCAGATTGGAGCGATGGATACGCTCGAAGCTCTGGCAGATCACGGCGCGGACGCCGAGCAGCCTGGTGCCCTTCGCGGCCCAGTCGCGTGACGAGCCATTGCCATATTCGGCGCCGGCAAAAACCACCAGCGGCACTTTCTCGGCCTGATACTTCATGGCGGCATCGTAGATCGACATCTGCTCGCCGTCGGGCCAATGTTTGGTGAGGCCGCCTTCCGGAATGTTGCCGTCGGCGCCCTTCAGCATGAAGTTCTTGATGCGGATATTGGCGAAGGTGCCGCGCATCATGACTTCATGGTTGCCGCGCCGCGTGCCGTATTGATTGAAATCCGCCGGGCGCACCTGATGCTCGCTGAGAAATTTTCCTGCCGGAGAGGTCAACTTGATCGAGCCGGCCGGCGAGATATGGTCGGTCGTGATCTTGTCGCCGAACATCGCCAGAATCCGCGCATCGACAACGTCGACGATCGGTTCCGGCTCCTTCTTCATGCCTTCGAAATAAGGCGGGTTCTGAACGTAGGTCGAGCTCATGTTCCAGCGGTAGGTTTCGCTCTCCTCGGTCTTGATCTTGCGCCAGTTGGTATCGCCCTTGAACACATCGGCGTAGCGCTTCTTGAAGATCGTCGCCGTCACGAACTTCTTCATCAATGCGTTGATCTCCTTGCTCGTCGGCCAGATGTCCTTGAGGTACACCGGCTTGCCGTCCTTGCCGTTGCCGATCGGCTCGACCGCGAGATCCCTTGTCACCGTTCCCGCCAGCGCATAGGCCACCACCAGCGGTGGCGACGCCAGATAGTTGGCCTGCACGTCGGGGCTGACGCGGCCTTCGAAGTTGCGGTTACCCGACAATACCGCGGCGGCAACGATGCCGTTGTCGTTGATCGACTTCGAAATCTCTTCCGGCAGCGGGCCCGAATTGCCGATGCAGGTGGTGCAGCCGAAGCCGACCAGGTTGAAGCCGACCTTGTCGAGATCGGTCTGCAGGCCGGAATTGGCGAGATATTCCGCGACCACCTGGCTTCCCGGTGCCAGCGACGTCTTGACCCAGGGTTTTGCCTTCAGACCCTTGGCGGCGGCGTTGCGCGCCAAAAGCCCGGCGCCGATCAGAACGCTGGGATTGGAAGTGTTGGTGCAGGAGGTGATCGCCGCGATCACGACGTCACCATGGCCGAGATCGAAATTGCGATTCTCGACCGCATAGCGCTTCGAGGCGTCGGCCGCCTTCTTGTATTCGGTGGTCATCGCGGTTGAAAATCCTTCGGCAACTGCTGGCAGCGCGACGCGGCCTTCGGGGCGTTTCGGTCCGGCCATCGACGGCACCACGTCGGCCAGATCGAGCGTCAGCGTGGTCGTGAATACCGGATCGGCCGACTTGGCGGTGCGGAACAAGCCTTGCGCCTTGGCATAGGCGGCGACCAGCGCGACGCGGTCAGACTTGCGGCCCGAGGTCTTGAGATAATCGATCGTCGCGGCGTCGACCGGAAAGAAGCCGCAGGTGGCGCCATATTCCGGCGCCATGTTGCCGATGGTCGCCTTGTCGGCGACCGAGAGATGATCGAGGCCGGGGCCGAAAAATTCCACGAATTTTCCGACCACGCCCAGCTTGCGCAGCATCTGGGTCACCGTCAGCACAAGGTCGGTCGCGGTGACGCCTTCCTTGAGTTGGCCATCGAGCTTGAACCCGACCACTTCCGGCAGCAGCATCGACAGCGGCTGCCCGAGCATGCAGGCTTCCGCCTCGATGCCGCCGACGCCCCAGCCGAGCACCGCAAGGCCGTTGACCATGGTGGTGTGGGAGTCGGTACCGACAAGTGAATCGGGATAGGCGACCTCGAAGGTGCCTTTCTTTTTGCCGACCGTCATCTTTTCTTTCTTGGTCCACACCGTCTGCGCGAGGTATTCGAGATTGACCTGATGGCAGATGCCGGTGCCGGGCGGCACCACGGAGAAATTCGAAAACGCCTTCTGACCCCATTTCAGGAATTCATATCGCTCCTGATTCTGCTTGTATTCCTCGACGACATTCTTGCCGAAGGCCTTGTTGTCGCCGAAGAAGTTCACGATCACGCTGTGGTCGATGACGAGATCGACCGGCACCAGCGGATTGATCTTTTCGGCGTCGCCGCCGAGCGCCTGCATGGCATTGCGCATGGCCGCCAGATCGACCACCGCCGGCACGCCGGTGAAATCCTGCATCAAGACCCGCGCCGGACGGAACGCGATCTCGTGTTCGAGCGCGCGCTTTTTCAACCATTTCGCAAATGCGAGGAGGTCGTCCTTCTTGACGGTGCGGCCGTCTTCATTGCGCAGCAGGTTTTCCAACAGCACCTTCATCGAATAAGGCAGCTTGGAAATCCCCTTCAGACCGTTCTTCTCGGCGGTGGGCAGGCTGTAATAGACGTAGTTCTTGCCGCCGACCCTGAGGGTCTTCAGGCATTTAAAACTGTCGAGCGAGGTCATGTGCGGAAATCCCGATTAATCGTTATACCCGGCAAGGGTATCAAAGCACCGGCGGCGAGGGTAGGCCTGATGGCTTGCCGCGGCGGGTTGTGTGCGGCATCAAGTTGCGGCTTATAGAATCTTTCCAGCGGCGCCGCCACAAGCAACCATCGTCGCGCGGTATGCGGCATCCAGAATTCTAGCGGGCCATGGAAGGGCAAAATGCGGCTCTCGGGACGCGACGTGAGGTGTGTGCGGGGCGGCCGGGAAATATTCTCGGGTCTCGATTTCGAGATCGAAGCGGGCGAGGCCTTGGCCGTCACCGGTACCAATGGATCGGGTAAAACCTCGCTGCTGCGGCTGATCGGAGGCCTGTTGGTGATGGCCGGCGGCTCGATCGGGCTCAAGGGCGGCGACACGGAACTGACCCTGCCCGAACAGGCCCATTATCTCGGCCACCGCGACGCGCTGAAGCCGGCGTTGAGCGTTGTGGAAAACCTATCGTTCTGGCGGGATTATCTAGGCGGCGAGGCGTCCGACAGCGCAGAATGCCTTGCTGCGGTAGGGCTCGACCATGCCGCAGATCTGCCGTCGGCCTATCTGTCGGCCGGGCAAAGGCGGCGGCTCTCGATCGCCCGGCTACTGGCGGTGCGGCGGCCGATCTGGCTTTTGGACGAGCCGACCAATGCGCTGGACAGACCAGGTCAGAGCCTGTTTGCCGCCCTGATGGGCGATCATCTGTCGCATGGCGGCCTGATCATCGCCGCCACCCACGCCCCCCTCGGGATTGCCGCACGCGAATTGCGGATCGGGGGCGCGAGGTGAC
>NZ_JBEKXH010000130.1:0-15168 GCF_049512235.1 Bradyrhizobium sp. | reverse complement strand
GCGGACCGGGCCCATGTTCTGGTCCCGAACTCCTATTTCATCACCGAGAAGGTGAAGAACTGGACGCATCGCAACAGTTTCGGCCGCGTCGTCATCGGCGTCAACGTGGCCTGCAACAGCGACCCGCGACGGACCCGAGACATCCTGCTGAAGGTCGCGAAGGACAATACCGATGTGATGACGACGCCGGAGCCGTCCGTCGATTTCGAAGAGTTCGGAGCCGACAGCCTGAATTTCAAGCTTTATGCCTGCACCTACAACCTCGCCAGGAACATGAGCGTACGGACAGACCTGCGCATTGCCATTCTCGAGGCATTCCAGCAGGCGGGCATCCGCATGGCATTTCTGCAGACCGACGTCACGGTGCGAACCATCGAGAAGTTGCGCGAAGCCGTGTCAAACTACGTCTCCGGTCCCGCCAACGGACGCGGCGACGGCCTGCAGGCGTCGCGTCGGATGCGCGAGACGGGAGGCTGACCGAGAGAGCCGTGGGGGCGGCACCAAGAAAGCGTCTGCAACGGCCGGGCCGCTCAGTCCCGGCGCCTTCGGCGGCTCATTTCTGTCCGCAGCAGGTCTGTGCCCGAGCACTGTTCGCAGGATGCCAACGAAGAGCAATGCTGCGACTGGCCAATGAAACCAGATGGTGTGCAGACCGGTGAAAACATTGATCAGAATCAGAAAGCCCGAAACTGTGAGTATCGCTGCAATGGGGCGAGGCAGGTTCGCTACCGATCCGAGATGGAGCTCATCGATGTGGATGGCGCGTATCGGTCGCGAATCCGTTGAGCGCCAGCTTCCGAGGCTGCAACTGCCCCAGCTTGGGGAGTAGAGCTTTCGTCAATGGGGAAGCCATGTCGCCCGACGGCTCGGCCGCCCATGGTCACTCGATAGCTGGTTACGGGAGCAACGTTCTGTTGCTGGCCGAGACAGTCAAAGCCAAGAGATAGTTTGTTGTGCACCTGATCGTAGACGGAGGCGGAGACCACGACGCCACCGGGCTCGGCGAGTTATTGCAGCCGCGCCGCGATGTTGACCCCGTCGCCAAAGATGTCGGAACCGCCCACCATCACATCTCCTAGATTGACGCCGATGCGAAACCGCATCTGGTGCGCCTGAAGCGGGTCCGAATTCCGACTGGAAATTTCCTGCTGAATCTCGACCGCGCACTGCACGGCCTCGACAACGCTTGCGAACTCGGCGATCACGGCATCGCCCCAAGTATTCACGATCCGCCCGTCATGGCGCTCCACCAATCCTGCAATGGCGGTGCGATAGCGGCGCAGCGTCCCCAGCGTTCCCGCTTCGTCTGCTGCCATGAGGCGAGAATAGCCGTGCACATCGGCGCAGCCCGAGGAATGGGAAGCCTGACGGGCAGCGCACCGGTCGGCTGCGCCGGCGGATACACTATCTTGCCACTTGCTCTGCGGCCTCTGCTTTGAGACCATGAGCCAAGAACCAAGACCAGCCATTGGCGCGGGCCGCGATGCGAGGAAGCTGCCATGCCGATGGTGCAGGCCGACCGTCTCACGCGCATCGGCTCGGGGCGGCCGGGGCGTCGGAGGAGGAAGCCGGTGCCGTGGCGACAGGTTGCGTCAATGCCAACCTTGCCGGCCATGATTCGCACGGGATCATCGCGATCCCGGCCTATATCGATCGTATTAAGGTCGGGTATATTGTTCCCGGCGCACCATGGACCATCGTGCAGGAAAGCCCGACAACAACCGTGATCGATGGCCACTGGGGTTTTGGCTTTCACGTCAACGCCAAGGCGATGGCGTTGACGATCGAGAAGGCCAGGACCATCCCAACCGGCTGGCTCGGTCTGGCGTGAAACCAAGAGCGAGCGGGAGGCCCGCATGACACGGCAGATGGTGATGGTCGGATTCCTGCAGGCGCAGAACTGCACCAATTTGCCGAGTTCGTGGCGCCATCCAGAATCGCGCGATGATTCGATGTCGGCGGATTACTATCAGGAGATCGGCCGGATTCTCGAATCCGGCAAATTCCACATGGCCTTTTTCGACGACCGGCTGGCGATGCCGGACCGTTACGGCAATGACCACGCCCATACCGTCGAATATGGCATCCGCTGCGTCAAGATGGACCCGGTCATCGTGCTCACCGCCATGGGCATGGCCACCGACAGGATCGGCCTGGCATCGACCTGCTCGACCACCTATTACGAGCCGTTCGACGTCGCCCGCCGGTTCGCCACCCTGGACCTGATGACCGGCGGCCGCGCCGCCTGGAACGTGGTCACATCCGTCAACGACGGCGAAGCGCATAATATGGGCAAGAACGCCCATCTCGATCATGATTTCCGCTACGACCGCGCCGACGAGTTCATGGAAGTCGTGCTCGGCCATTGGGATTCCTGGCAAGAGGGATCGCTCTTGATCGACAAGAACAGCGGTCGCTTCGCCGATCCCGCCAAGGTGAAACGTCTCGATCACCACGGCCCCTTCTTCAAGTCGCGCGGACCATTCACGGTGCCGCGTTCGCCGCAGGGCCATCCCGTCATCATCCAGGCCGGCGCAAGCGGCCGTGGCCAGCGCTTTGCCGGCCGCTGGGGCGAAGTCATCTTCACGGCGGCGCGCAACCTGGCCGGCGCCAGACAGGGCTATGAGGCGATCCGTACCGAGGCCGCCAAAGCGGGCCGCGACCCGGATCAGATCTTCCTGTGCAATCTGACCACGCCCGTGTGCGGCGCGACCAGGACAGAGGCCGAGGACAAGATGGCGCTGATCGAGAAGCTGCCGCTGGAAATCGACGCGCTGTCGCTGTTGTCGGAGGGACTGAACTACGATTTTGCCACCAAGGGTATCGATGAGCCGCTGACCACGGAAGAGCTGCAGGGCATGCAGGGTATCCTCGGAATCCGCGACGGCGTGCTCAGGATCTCGGGCAAGACCAACCCGAGCGCGCGCGATTTTGTCACCTTCAGCGGCCGCGGCCAGACGGCGGATGCGATCGTCGGCGGACCAAAGGAGATCGCGGACCAGCTCGCGGAGATGTTCGAAGGCCGCGGCTGCGACGGGTTTGTGATCGCAGCAACCTATGTGCCCGGCTCCTACGCCGATTTCGTCCGCCACGTCATTCCGGAGCTGCAGCGGCGCGACTTGTTTCGCCGCGATTATGCCGGCAAGACCCTGCGCGATAATCTCGGCCTGAAGCGGCCGGCCGCCGGCGCATGGAAAAATCAGCCGGGTGTAGCGGCGGAATAATAAAAGGGATTAAGCCATGCGCTGGCTGAAATTCACCGCGGATGGACCAACCTCTCATGCCCAGTGGGTAGGCCACGCCGGTGGGTAACTCAGGATCGGGCCACGGCGCTTGGGTGTCGTTCGGGCGACAGCCAGGCGACAACCACGGTCGCGATGGCCGCCACGGCGACGTTGAGGATCAGCGCGCCGAGCCCGACATAGAAGGAAGTGCTGACGCCGCCGAGGTCGATGGTCGCGAGCGGCTTCAGTCCGTTGCTCCAGGCCGTCCATGATCCCCAGAGGATGCCCGCGGCCCAGCCGAGCAGCAGGCCTTCGACGCGGAACCAGCGCGTGAACAATCCGAATACCAGCGTCGGAAAGGTCTGCAGGATCCACAAGCCGCCGAGCAATTGCAGGTCGAGCGCATATTGCACCGGCAGCAGCAGCGTGAAGGCGAGCGCGCCCAGCTTGACCACCAGCGACGTGAGCTTGGCAACAGTGGCCTCGCCGGCGTGGCTGATGCCGGGATCGATATAGGCTTTCCAGACGTTGCGGGTGAACAGATTGGCCGCGCCGATGCTCATCACCGCGGCCGGCACCAGCGCGCCGATGGCGATCGCCGAGAAGGCAAAGCCCGCGAACCATGCCGGGAACACCGCCTTGAACAGCTCAGGCACCACATCGTTCGGCGAGGCCACCTTGATGTGGGCGGCATAGGCCATGTAGCCGAGCAGCGCGATCAGGCCCAAGAGCAGCGTGTAGGCCGGCAACAGGATCGCGTTCTTGCGGATGGTATCGGCCGAATTCGACGCAAACACGCCGGTCAGCGTATGCGGATACATGAATGCAGCCAGCGCCGAACCGAGCGCCAGCGTGGCATAGGGCAGCATCTGAGCCGGCTTGAGAGTGAGGCCCGTGGCGCCCCCCTTGGCCGCGAAGGCATCGTTGGCGGCTGCGAATACCACGCCATATCCGCCCAGTTTCACCGGCACCACCACCACTGCCACCAGCACCACGATGTAGATCATGATGTCCTTGACGAAGGCGATCAGCGCCGGGGCGCGCAGGCCGGAACTGTAAGTATAGAGCGCCAGGATGATGAAAGCGGCAACGATCGGCAGATCGCCGCTCAGGCCGATCGCCTTGATCGTCACCCCCATGCCGATCAGTTGCAGGGCAATATAGGGCATGGTCGCGACCATGCCGGTCATCGCGACCGCGAGTTCAAGGGCGCGCGACTGGTAGGTGCCATGGACCACGTCGGCCGCAGTGACGTAGCCGTTGGCGTGCGCCTTCTTCCACAACAGCGGCATCACCGCGAATACGAAGGGAAAGACGATGATGGTGTAGGGCAGCGCAAAAAAGCCGTAGGCGCCCACCGCATAGACCAGCGCCGGCACCGCGATCACGGTGTAGGCGGTATAGAAATCGCCGCCGAGCAGAAACCAGGTGATCCATGTGCCGAATTGCCGTCCGCCCAGCCCCCATTCGTCGATATGCTCGCTGACCGGACCCGATTTCCAGCGCGCGGCCAGAAATCCCATCACGGTGACGAGGATGAAGAAGAAGATAAAAACCGAAAGCGCAACCCAGTCGATCTGATCAGCCATGACACAGGTTTCCAGTCTTCCTGCAATTACCTAAGGACTCTCACCGCGCGCGCGTCGCCGATAGACCAGCCAGATCAGCAGTGAACTGATCGGCACCCATGCCAATTGATACCAATAGAAAAACGGAAATCCGAACAGCGCCGGTTCCTGGAAGTTGTAGAACGGCACCCACAACAGGCCGATAAAAGGCACCAGCAACAGTATCCACATCGGCGGACTCCAACGCTTAGGCCAGCGCCGCGGGCCGGCTTTTCATTGATTTAAGGATTAAATGGCGGCATCGACAAGCAGTTTTATCGTTGCTGCGATGCGATTTCCGAGCGCGTGATCGGGTATGGCCCCGGCGCCGCGACCCTATCACGTCGTTGCGCCGACAGAAATTAAGGCGCCGCGCAGCCGCCGGGGCGGAAAGGCGCCGTGCTATTTCACGACCTCCGCGCCGACCTTGCAAATGGCGGCGTCCTGATCGCCGGTGCCACCGCTGCAACCGACCGCGCCGATCAGCTTGCCGCCTTCGACCAGCGGAAATCCGCCGGGACTCGCCACCAGCGTGGGATCGAGCGTGCTGACATAGCCATGGCCGGTTTCAAACTGGTTGTAGAACACCCGCGATTCCCGGCGAAAGCGCGCCGCGGTGCGGGCCTTGCCGATCGCAATCGGACCGGAGGCGATCTGTGCGCCCTCCATCCGCGCGAAATGCACCAGTTCGCCGTTGGTATCGACCACGGCGATGTTCATCTTCCAGTTTCGCTTTTTGGCCTCAGTTTCGGCCGCGGACAGCACCTGCTTGGCGCGCTCGAGCCCGATCGAAAGGCCATAGGGAATATCGAAGGGCATAACGTCGGGCGTACCGCCCGCCGGAGGTTGCGCCGGCGGCGCCGCCGGCGCTGCCGTCTGAGCCAGGGTTGACGAACTCATGACCGCCATGGCGCAAGCCGCCATGGCCATGGAAGCGATTAAACGCATACTCTCTTCCTCCCCATTGAAGTTATGTGTGGCAAGTCTGTCGATAACGCCGCATTTACATCGGCGGCGTCAAGCCATCCTTGCCGTACGTGATGCGCGGAGTTAGCAAGGTCCCGTCTGGCTGCTTTTTCGCGGCGGCGACGAAGACCTTGGTACCGGGCTTTATCTCATCCTTGATCCCTATGACATAAGTGACAACCGCCGTCTCCGGAGTCACCAGCAGTTTCTTCTCGCCATCCTTGTATTTGACCGACAGGATCTGCCCCTCGACCCCGGCAACGGTCTGCTCGACATTGGCGTTGGTCATCTTGGTCTGTGGCTTCAGATCCCAGTCATAATGGCCTTCGCCGGTGCCGCGCATCGATTCCGGGAAGATATGCACCTCGATGGCCTTTTGGCTGCCGTCGGGTTGCATCACTCCCGTTGAACCAACGAACAGGCCTGGCTTGATGTCGGCCATCGTCGACTTCACGATCGCGACAAACAGCGGATTGTCGGTAACCGTCAGCTTGAGCTCCGCGCCGTCGCGGTTCTTGACCACGTAAACCGGGCCTTCGATACGTTCGACGGTGCCGCGGATGCGGACGGTTTCCTGCGCCGATGCGGGCCACGCGGCGCAGACCAGTGCGAAGCTCAAGGCAGCAAGGCTGCGCTGTATCATGCCGGACATTCTGACCTCCCCTGGTTGGCAACATTCCCTGCAACCCCTGCGAACGGTTCTGAAGCTTGCTGCTTCATGCAGGCTCGTCAGCAAGCGCCGATTCACATCGGCGGCGTCAGCCCATCCTTGCCGTAAATGATGATCGGAGTTTGCACGGCTCCGTCAGGCTGCTTTTTCCCGCCAGGTACAAAAATCTTGGTCCCCGGCTTGAGGTCGTTGCCGTCACCGTTGACAAAGGTAACGACCGTGGTTTCAGGGGTCACCAGCAGCTTCTTTTCGCCCCCCTTGTATTTGACCGACAGCATCTGACCGTCGACCCCGGTGACAGACTGCTCGATATTGGCGTTGGTCATCTTGTTTTGCGGCGCGAGATCCCAGTCGTAATGGCCTTCTCCCGCCCCGCGCATCGATTCCGGAAAGATGTGTACCTCGCTGGCTTTCTGGGTGCCGTCGGGCTGCATCGTTCCGGCGGAGCCGATGAACAGGCCCGGCTTGATATCGGCCATCACGGCCGGAACGGTCGCGACAACCTTCGGATTATCGGCGAGCGTCAGCTTGACTTCCGCGCCGTCACGGTTCTTGACGACGTAGACAGGACCTTCGACGCTCTGGATAGTGCCGCGGATGCGGACGGTCTCCTGCGCCGATGCCGGCGCGGCGATGCAGACCATGGCAAGGCTCAAGGCTGCCAGCGTGCGCTGTATTGTCTCGGACATTGGACTTCTCCCCTGGGTTTCGAATTGACGTCTATTTCTCGTTATTGGGTCGGTGGGTCATTCCCCTAGATGGTCTTTCTCGGTGCTGCGACGGCACAGTGGCTCGAAAGGCTGCGCACATTGCTCTGTGACACCGACGTTGGCTAAGTATTCCTGAAATTCCACGTGGTCGCAAACCCCAGATCGATGCCGCACCGCAATCGCCGTCATTCGCGTTTGATTCCGCTACCCGCGTTCCGCGGCAACTCATGCCGCCGCTCTTCCACGCCCGTGCCCGGGCGCCGCCCGATGACGGTGAAGACCGCGCGCGCGGGGATGGACGCCGCGTCGCGGCCTGGACTAGCATCCGCGGCAAACGCAAACGGCACCACGAGCCCTTTCAGGGAGAAAATCATGAGGAACTGGCTGATCGGACTATTGCTTTTGGCCGGAGTTCCGGCGCTGGCGCAGCCGGCAGTACCCTCGATCGACTTCGCCTCGGTGCCCAATCTGCTGCGGCTGCCGCCCAACATGTATTTCGGCGAAGCATCGGGCGTCTCGGTCAATTCCAAGGGGCATGTTTTCGTGCTGTCGCGCGGCAACACCTCGGGACCGGCTTATGGCGCGGCGGCGACGCAACTCCTGGAATTCGATGCGAAGGGCGCCTTCGTCCGCGAAATCGGCAAGAATCTCTATGCCTGGTCATTTGCGCACACGGTCAAGATCGATCCTGCCGACAACATCTGGGTCACCGACAAGGGCTCCGACATGGTGATCAAGTTCGATCCCGAGGGCCGCGTCGTCATGGTGTTCGGCCGCAAGCAGGAGGCAGCGGATGAAGAGACCGGGCCTTTGAAGCACCCGAAGCCGCCGTTGCCGGCCGACGATGGCCGCTTTCGTCAGGTCACCGACGTGGCCTGGGACAAGGCCGGCAATACCTACATCAGCGACGGCTACATCAATTCGCGCGTCGCCAAGGTGGACAAGGACGGCAACTGGCTGAAGTCATGGGGTGAACGCGGCAAGGAACCCGGCCAGTTCAACACCCCGCACTCGATCGCGACCGACGCGCAGGGCAATGTCTACGTCGCCGATCGCGGCAACCACCGCATCCAGGTGTTCGACGGCGAGGGTAAATTCCTTCGCCAGTTCGTCATCGACGTGCCGGTGCCGCCGGACGCCAGACCTGCGATCGGCAAGATCCCCGACGAGGCCGTGATGGCCGGCGGCACCTTTGCGCCGGGCTCGCCCTGGGCGATCTGCATCACGCCGCCGCCGCATCAGGTGCTGTACAGCTCGGACGCCTGGCCGGGCCGCATCTACAAGCTCAGCCTTGATGGCAAGGTGCTCGGCGTGCTCGGCCAATCCGGCAAGCAGTTGAAACAGTTCGGCTGGATCCACGCCATGGCCTGTCCGTCGGAGAACGTGCTCTATGTGGCCGAACTCTTGAACTGGCGGATCCAGAAGCTGATCCTGAAGCCGTGAGCGGGCAGACCGGACGATCAAAGCGACATCCGGGATCTTACCCCATTCCCGCAATCCCCGCATATCGCTGCGCTACGCGGGCTACTCGCTACTTCGCCAGCAGAGAGGGGGCCTTGGCACCGGCCCCCTCGTTTTCGCGACCCGCAACCCTGCGCTCGCGGTATTCCTTGAATTGCTGGTCGGCCAGCACGCCGATCAGGATGACCGCCCCCATGACAGCGAAATTCAGCGAGCTCGGTATTCCCAGCAGGTTCACCAGGTTTTGCAAAATCTGCAGCAGAATGGCGCCAAGAACGATGCCGACGATCGTTCCTTCACCGCCCCGAAGCGAGCACCCGCCGAGCACCGCCGCGGCAATCCCATATAGCTCGTAGAAATTACCGTGCGAGGCCGGCGAGATCGAGCGCGTGTACATGGTGAGAAACACCGAGGACAGACCTGCCAACGCGCCACAAATGACATAGGCCGCGGCCACCACGCGACCGGTCCGGATGCCGGAATAGCGTGCGGCTTCTTCATTGCGTCCGACCGCGAACAGATATCGGCCAAACACCGAACGATGCAGCAGCACCGCCATGGCGAGTGCGATGATGACGAAGGCCATGAAACTATGGGGCACGCCATAACTGCGCCCGGTGGTAAGCCATTCCAGCGTCGGAAAGCTCTGGCCGAAGGCAAAGCCCGCGGTTCCGTCGTTGGTGTAGTAGCGAGCGATGCCGCGATAAAGCAAGAGGCCACAGAGCGTCACCACGAACGGTTGCAACCGCATCCTGGTGATCAGGAACCCGTTGATCCATCCGATCAATGTCCCCATGACCAGGATGATCAGGAACGCCAGCGGCCAGGGCAGTTCGTAGGTGACCAGAAGGTCGACAAAGATCACACCGAGCAGCGCGAAAACCGATCCGATCGACAGGTCGATGCCTCCGGTAATGATGACGAGACCTTCACCAAGCGAGAACAGTCCGAAAAGGCCGATCAGATTGGCAGTGTTGGCCATATTGACGGGAGAAAGAAAGCGCGGGTTGATCAGCGCGACGATGGCGCCGACAACCAGGATCAGAACGAGAAGGCCGAGATCTTTTTTCAGCATGGTTGATCCGAATTCATTGCCTTGCCGACGGCGAGCTGCATCACGTTGTGCTCGCTGAATTGATCGCGGCTGAGCTCGCCGCTGATTTGGCCCTCATGCATGACGAGGATGCGATCGCTGACACCGATGACCTCTTCCATGTCGCTGGAAATCATCAGCACGGCTACCCCCGCATCGGAAAGGGCGCGTATCAGGCTGTAGATTTCGCTCTTGGCTCCAACATCGATGCCCCGCGTTGGCTCGTCGAACAGCATCACGTTTGGCGACATCGCCAGCCATTTGGCAAGCACGACCTTTTGCTGGTTGCCGCCAGACAGGGTTGCCGTCACGCTCGACACCGAGGGGGTTCTGATGTTGAGCCGCTTGGTTTGCTGTTTTGCCGTTGTTTCCTCGCGACCATGATCCACGAGGTATGCAATGGCAAAATGCTCCAGGTTCGGCAACGAAATATTGTTCGTGATGTCGTCCTCCAGAATCAACCCCGCGCGCTTGCGGTCCTCCGGGATCAGGTAAATGCCGTGCGCGATCGCATCGCGGGGCGATTTGATGGTCAATGGATGACCTGCGGCCTCGATCGTCCCATCGATCGGCCGGTCGATCCCGAACACGGTGCGCGCGAGCTCGGTCCGTCCAGAACCGACCAGTCCTGCCAGGCCAACGATCTCGCCACGCCGCAGCGAAAAATTGACCGGGCGATCCGGGTAGGTTGTCGTGCGAATGCCTTTGAGGAGCAGGATTTCCTCTCCCGGTGC
The DNA here is from genome assembly GCF_049512235.1 of Bradyrhizobium sp. GTDB lineage: Bacteria > Pseudomonadota > Alphaproteobacteria > Rhizobiales > Xanthobacteraceae > Bradyrhizobium. The sequence continues at coordinate 4,703 of NZ_JBEKXH010000130.1, read as the reverse complement.
ATCCTTGGGGAAGCTGTAGAGCGCCTTCAGGTCGCGGCCGATCATGAGACGTATCATGCGGTCGTGGTCGATATCGGCCTTTTGCAGCATCCCGACCACCGCACCATCCCGAAGCGCAACAACGCGGTCCGCGCATTGCTCGATTTCATGGAGCCGGTGGGTGATGAAGATGACGCTGACACCGCCAGCCTTCAGTTCGGCAACGACCTCGAGCAGACGGTTGGTCTCGGTCAAGGTGAGGCTCGAGGTGGGCTCGTCCATGATCACGATCTCCGCACCCAGCGAGAGCGCCTTGGCGATTTCGACCAGCTGGCGCTGGGCAAGCGAGAGATCGGAGACCTTCGTGTCGGGCTTGAAGTCGGCGCCGAGCCGGTCGAGCAGCGGCTGGGTGCGTGACCGGATGGCGGCGGTGTCGATCAGTTGCAGCAGTCCGAATGACCGCGGCTCGCGGCCAAAGAACACATTGGCCGCCACATCGAGGTTGTCGAACAGGTTCAACTCCTGATGAACGAAGGCAATGCCGCTGCGGATCGCTTCCGAGACCGTGAGATTGTCTTTCCGCTCACCCCGTAGCCTGATGACTCCGGAACTTGGCGCCGTGACGCCGCCAAGGATCCGCATCAAGGTGCTTTTACCGGCCCCGTTCTCCCCGATCAGCCCGACGACCTCGCCTGAGGCGACGGCGAGGTTGACATGGGAAAGGGCTTGGACGCCTGGATAAGACTTGCAGATGTCAATCAGTTCAAGAATGGATTCTGGCATGCCTCATCGCTTCTCTGCGGCGGTGGATCGCGGCGCCACCAGGCGACGGATTCCGTGAAACCAGTTGTTTCCGGCCACTAGCGTTGCTCTCTGGCTCCCTCTCCCGCACTTCGCGGGAGAGGGAGCGCAACACCGCAAGCTTCCATATGATGCGAACCTCGGGAACGCTGTACGACGCCTGCCTGACATCGCCGGCATGAAACCTCCGACGCGGCATTCCCGCTAACGACCGCCGGCGCATGCGCCGGCGGTCGCACGGTCGTATTACGACTTGCCTTGACGTTGCTTGAGCTCGGCCCAGAAGGCATCGACGTTGGACTTGTCGATGATCTTGGTCGGTATGATGATCAACTTGTTGGCCGGGATGAACGATTTGTCGCCTTCCAGGTATTTGGCCATGTCCTTCATGCCCTGGTAGCCCCATTCGTAAGGCTGCTGCACAACGGTGCCGACAATGGTTCCTTCCTTGACGCCGCCCAGCGTAATCGGGTCTTCGTCGAACCCGATAACCGTGATTTGCTTGAGTTTGTCGGCGTCCTTGAGCGCCTCATAGATTCTCGGCGTGTTGTAGGAATAAAAGCCGATCATGCAGTTGATATCGGGATTGGCCGTGAGCGTATCCTCGACATTGCGCTTGGCGCGGGTTTGGTCGATGTCGTCGCCGCGAACGTCCACCAGCGTGACCTTGGATCCCTTGATCGTATCCCTGACGCCCTGGATACGTTCCTTTGCGTTGTCGGCGCCGAGTAATCCGACGAAGCCCATGCACTTGCCGCCGTTGGGAAGCGCTTTCAATACCAATTCGCCGGCCTGCTTGCCGGCATCGGTGTTGCTGGACCCGATGTAGGCCACCCGTTTGGTTTCGGGCGCATCGCTGTCGGTTGTGAACAGGGCAACCTGGCCTCCGATGCGATTGAGGGCGTCGCTCGAGGTCTTGGGGTCGGCTGAGCTCACCATGATGCCGGCCACGCCGGCCGCGACGAGGTCGTCCATCAGCCTGATTTGGATCGCCGCCGAAGCCTGCTCGGGATATTTGAAAACAAGATTGTAGTTCGGAAGTTCGCCCTGGGCCTTCTTCACGCCCGCTTCCGCGGCTTTCCAAAAGTCGGAGGCGCCGTTGACCACAAACGCGAGCGTCTTCTTGTCCGCCGCGAATGAGCCGTTGGTCCCAGCCAAGACGAGAACCGCCGCGGTTCCTGCCAGCAAAAGTCTATTCATATTTCTCTCCCTGTTGTCATTTCTTGATACTTTATAGCTTCTTGATACCTTGGATCTTGATACTTTGGGTTCGCCCGATCCAGTTCAGTTCCGTGCAAGGCATCCTTGCCGATTGGGTCGATCGCGCCCTTGCCAAGCCAGGGGTGCCTTCGATCAACCTTGGATGTCAAGCGTATCGCGTTCGCCCTCGATGTCTATACGAAGCAGCAAAAAAAGTGATTGGCGCTGGCGTTAGCCAGCTCGGTTCAAATTCCCGGCAGGCCTTGAGGTGTTTGAGGTGCTGCAGGCCTGTGCAGGTTCGGCCGCGGCGACCGCAAGGTCTCTCTCGGGTGGTTGCGGCTTCGGCCACTTCCCCCACATCCGGGCACCGACAAACCGCCAACCTGAGGGCATCACGCAACCGCCGCGGCTGCATTCACACCGCGGTGGCGCGGGCGAAGTCGACATAGATCTCGCGCAGGCGGTCGGTCATCGCCCCCGGTTTGCCGTTGGCGACGGTCTTGCCGTCGATCGAGACCACCGCCTGCACGAACACGGTGGCGCTGGTGATGAAGGCCTCCTTGGCCGCCAGCGCCTCCGCAACCGTGAACGGCCGCTGCTCGACGCGCAGCTGACGCTCTTCCGCGAGCGCGACTACCGCCTTGCGGGTGCAGCCCGGTAGAATCGCCGATGAGTTGTGCCGCGTCACCAGCACGTCGTCTTGCGTGAGGATGAAGGCGGAGGACGAGCCGCCCTCAGTGACCATGCCATCCTCGATCATCCAGGCCTCGCTGGCGCCGGCTGCCGCGGCGGCCTGCTTTGCCAGTACCTGCGCCAGCAGCGCCACGCTCTTGATGTCGCGGCGGACCCAGCGGATATCGGGCACGGTGATCACAGCGATGCCGGTTTTGGCCGATGGCGCGTTGATGATGTCTTTGACGGAAGTGAACATTACCAGCGTCGGTTTTACGCCTTTCGGGAATGCAAAATCGCGCCCCGTGTCGGCGCCGCGCGTCACCTCCAGATAGACCATGCCGTTGACGAGGTTGTTGCGCCCGATCAGCTCTTTCTGGATCTGAAGGATGCGCGCGGGTGTTTCGGGCAGACCAAGCGCGATCTCGCCGACCGACCGCTGCAGCCGTGCCAGATGCGAGGCATTGTCGACCAGTTTGCCGTCGAGCACGGCGGCAACCTCGTAGATGCCGTCCGCAAACAGGAAGCCGCGGTCCAGTATCGAGATCTTGGCATCGGCCAGCGGCACGAACGACCCGTTGACATAAGCGATCCGGTCCAAGCGAGTTCTCCTATGGGGGGATGCGAAGCGGTTTATCGGCACACTATAGGCAAATTATGAAGTCGCGGGGCGCCGAAGCAGGGCGACCACGAGGGTCGCCCCAAGGGGCGCCTTGTGGGCGTCCTGTTTGAACCGTCATTCGCAATGACTGGGCTGAGCTGGTCACCCCTGGTGAACATGGCTTCCTCCCGTGCCCCTCAATGCGACAGGATCTTCGACAAAAACTTCTGCGCACGGTCGCTGCGCGGACTGCCGAAGAAATCGGTCTTGAGCGCGTCCTCGACGATTTCGCCCTTGTCCATGAAGATGACGCGGCGCGCGACCTTGCTGGCAAAACCCATTTCGTGGGTCACCACCATCATCGTCATGCCCTCGCGCGCGAGATCAACCATGACATCGAGCACCTCGCTGATCATTTCGGGATCGAGCGCCGAGGTCGGCTCATCGAACAGCATGGCGATCGGATCCATGGCGAGCGCCCGGGCGATCGCGACGCGCTGCTGCTGGCCGCCGGACAACTCGGCCGGGTATTTGGCCGCATGTTCCCTGAGGCCGACCCGGTCGAGCAGTTTTGTGCTCTTTGTCACGGCCTCCCGATGCGATCGGCCCAGCACCTTCTCCTGCGCCAGGCACAGATTGTCGATGATCCTCAGATGCGGAAACAGCTCGAAATGCTGGAACACCATGCCGACGCGGGCGCGCAGTTTCGGCAGGTTGGTCCTGGGATCGTTGACTTTGATGCCGTCGAGAATGATCTCGCCGCCCTGGAACGGCTCCAGCCCATTGACGCATTTTATCAGTGTCGATTTTCCCGACCCTGAGGGACCGCACACCACTACCACCTCGCCCTTGGCGATGGTGGTGGTGCAATCCCTCAGCGCCTGGAAGCCGGGCCCGTAATATTTGTCGACGTGGCTGATCCTGATCATCAAGGTCTCGCTAATGCACGTAGGCGATGCGGGTCTGCAGGCGCCTGACGCCGAACGACGCGGCACTTGACATGACGAAATAAACCACGGCCGCGAACAGATACATTTCGACCAGCCGGCCGTCGCGTTGTGCGACCTTGCTGGCGGTGCCGAGAAAATCCGGGATCGACAGCACGTAGACCAGCGAGGTGTCCTGGAACAGCACGATGGTCTGGGTCAAGAGCACCGGCAGCATGTTCCGGAAGGCCTGCGGCAGCACGACATAGCGCATGGTCTGGCTGTAGGTCAGGCCAAGCGCCTGGGCCGCGGCCGGCTGGCCCTTCGAGATCGACTGGATGCCCGCACGCATGATCTCGGAGAAATACGCCGCCTCGAACAGGATGAAAGTGACCAGCGAGGAGGTGAACGCGCCGACGCGAACCGGCCGCGACGATCCGGTCAGCCATTGCCCGATGTAGGGCACCAGGAAATAGAACCAGAAGATCACCAGCACCAGCGGCAGCGAGCGCATCAGGTCGACA
>NZ_JBEKXH010000129.1:0-15224 GCF_049512235.1 Bradyrhizobium sp. | reverse complement strand
CGATGCGCCGGTGCTGACGCTGGCGCTGACCTCGGACACCATTTCGCTGCGCGCCATGAGCGATCTGGCCGATACCATCCTCGGCCAGCGCCTGAGCCAGATTTCCGGCGTCGGCCGGGTCTCCGTGCTCGGCGGCCTCAAGCCGGCGGTGCGGGTGCAGGCCGACCTGACGCGGCTCGCGGCCTATGGCATCGCGATGGAGGATCTGCGCAACGCCATCGCAGGCGCCAACGTCTCGGGTCCGAAGGGATCGCTCGACGGCGCGCATCAGGCCTACACCATCGCCGCCAACGATCAGATCGCCGCGGCCGACGCCTACAAGCCGATCATCATCGCTTACCGCAACGGCGCGCCGGTCACCATCGGCGACGTCGCCGTGATCGTCGACGGGTTGGAGAACGATCGCACGGCCGGCTGGTACCAGGGCACGCCGGCCGTCATCATCGATATCCAGCGCCAACCCGGCGCCAACGTCATCGACGTCGTCCGCCAGATCCGCGCGGAAATCCCGAGACTTCAGCGCGCGATCCCGGCCGGCCTGAACCTCAATGTGGTCAGCGACCGCACCGTGACCATTCGCGCATCGGTCCATGACGTGCAGTTCACTCTGGTTCTCAGCGTCGTGCTGGTCACGCTCGTGGTGCTGTTGTTCCTGCGCTCGCTGCGCGCGACGCTGATTGCCGGCGTGGCGCTGCCGCTGTCGCTGATCACCTCTTTCGGCATCATGTATTTTTCAGGTTTCAGCCTCGACAATCTGTCGCTGATGGCGCTGACGATCGGTACCGGTTTCGTGGTCGACGACGCCATCGTGATGATCGAGAACATCGTGCGCCACATGGAGAACGGCGAAAGCGCGATGCAGGCCTCGCTGCGCGGCGCCAGCGAGATCGGATTCACGGTGATTTCGCTGACGGTATCGCTGATCGCCGTTTTCATCCCGCTGTTGTTCATGTCGGGCCTGGTCGGCCGCATGTTCCGGGAATTCGCGCTGACGCTGACGATCGCGGTGGTGACCTCGGCGATCGTGTCGCTGACGCTGACGCCGATGATGTGCTCGCGGCTGCTCAGGCACGCCGGCGGGGAAACGGCCGTCCCGGGCCTCGCCGCTGTCAGCGGCCTCATCGACCGCATGGTCGATTTCTATCATCGCACGCTGTTGTGGGTGCTGCGGCGCCAGCGCGCCACCATGCTGGTGACGCTGGCGACCCTGGCCGCGACCCTGATTCTGTATGTGGTGGCGCCCAAGGGATTCCTGCCCCTGCAGGACACCGCCTCGATCACGGCCGTGACCGAGGCCGGTCCGGACGTTTCCTTCGCCGAAATGCAGCGGCGGCAGACCGAGGCCGCGGCCGCGATCAAGCTCGATCCGGATGTGATCGGCGTCGTCTCCGTGATCGGCGCGGGCTCGGTCAACCCGACCACCAATGTCGGCCGCCTGGTCATGACCCTGAAACCGCGCGGGCAGCGGAGCGATGACGTCGCCGTGGTGGTCGCGCGCCTGAAGCGGCTGGTGGCGCCGATCCCGGGCATGACGGTCTATTTCCAGCCGGTGCAGGATGTGCAGATTTCGACCCGGTCCAGCCGCTCGCAATACCAGTACACGCTGACCGGCACCGACGCCGCGAAGGTCGGGCGGTGGGCCGGCCAGCTCGTTTCCGAACTGCGCCGCGATCCCTTGTTCCGTGACGTCTCCTCCGAAGCGCAGGAGGGCGGACTGCGCGCCGCGCTCGACATCAACCGGCAGCGCGCGGGCCAGCTCGGCGTCAGCCTGCAGGCGGTCACCGACACGCTCAATGACGCTTTCGCGCAGCGGCAGATATCGACCATCTACGGGCAGGCCAACCAGTATCGCGTGGTGCTGGAAGCGCTGCCGATGTATCAGCGCGATCCATCGATCCTGTCCAAGCTCTATCTGCCCGGCGCACTCGATGCCCAGGTGCCGCTGTCGGCGGTCGCGACCCTGACGCGGACCACGGCGCCGCTTTCGATCTCGCACCAGGCACAGTTTCCGGCGGTCTCGCTCAGCTTCAATCTCGCGCCCGGTGCGGCGCTCGGCGAGGCCGTCGAAGCCGTCAAATCGATCGAGGCCGATATCGGCATGCCCGGCAGCATCGTCGGCCTCTACGCCGGCGACGCCGCCGAGTTCTCGAAATCGCTGGCCGGTCAGCCGTGGCTGATCCTCGCGGCGCTGGTCACCATCTACATCGTGCTCGGCGTGCTCTATGAAAGTTACATTCATCCGATCACGATTCTCTCGACGCTGCCGTCCGCCGGCGTCGGCGCCATCCTGGCGCTGATGCTGTTCGGACAGGACCTCAGCGTGATCGGCCTGATCGGCATCATTCTGCTGATGGGCATCGTGAAGAAGAACGCCATCATGATGATCGACTTCGCGCTGGAAGCCGAGCGGAACCAGGGCATGTCCGCGAGCGAAGCGATCGTGCAGGCCTGTCTGTTGCGGTTTCGTCCCATCATGATGACGACGCTGGCGGCGTTGTTCGGCGCGCTGCCACTGGCAGTGGAAAGCGGCACCGGCGCCGAGTTGCGATTTCCGCTGGGCATTTCGATCATCGGCGGACTGCTGCTGAGCCAGTTGCTGACGCTTTATACGACGCCGGTGATCTATCTCGCGCTCGACCGGGTCAACCGCCGTATCGAGAGCGCGCTGCCGCCGGTCGGACCCGAGCTGCCGCTGCCGCCGGCGGGAGCGGGGATGCACTGATGGCATCGATCTCGGAGCCCTTCATCCGCAGGCCGGTCGGTACCACCCTGTTGGCGATCGGGCTGTTCCTGGTCGGGGTGGTGGCCTACGTGTTTCTCCCGGTAGCACCGGTCCCCAATGTCGACTTTCCCTCGATCCGGGTTTCCGCGTCGCGTCCGGGCGCCGATCCCTCGGTCATGGCGGCGACGGTTGCCGCCCCCCTGGAACGGCGGCTCGGCGAAATCGCAGGCATCGACCAGATCACCTCGACCAGCTCGCTTGGCTCGACCAGCATCCAATTGCAGTTCGCCATCGGCCGCGACATCGACCGCGCCGCGCGCGACGTGCAGGGCGCCATCAACGCGGCGCTATCAGATCTGCCGAGCGACCTGCCGTCCTTGCCGCGCTTCAGGAAAGCCAACACCGCGGCGGCGCCGGTCTTCGTGCTGGCGCTGACCTCGAAGACGATCCCGACCAGCGCGCTGTATGACATCGCCGACACCGTGCTGGCGCAGCGCCTCTCGCAGGTTGAGGGCGTCGGAGAAGTCAACGTCAGCGGCGCCGACCAGCCCGCGGTCCGCATCGCGCTCAATCCGGTGGCGCTGTCGAACGCCGGCATTGCCACCGAAGACGTCAGGCTGGCGATCGTCAACGCCAACCCGCTGGGGCCGGTCGGCATCTTCAACGGCGGCCGCCAGAGCGAGACCTTGTCGGTCAACAGGCAGATGCGAACCGCGGCCGAGTTCCGCGACATCGTGATCAAGAGCGCGAACGGCAACTTCGTCAGGCTCGCCGATGTTGCGGAAGTCGAAGACTCCGTCCGCAATACCAGGTCGATCGCCTGGTTCAACGAGAAGCCGGCGATCCTGATCCAGATTTCCAAGCAGGGCGATGCCAACGTCATCGACACCGTCGATCGCGTCAAGGTGTTGCTGCCCGAACTGCGGCAGTGGATCCCCGGCGGCGTCGATATTTCCACGCTGGTCGACCGTACCGGAACCATCCGGGCCAGCGTCGAGGACATGCAGTTGACGCTGTTGGCGACCGCCTTCCTGGTGATGCTGGTGGTGTTCGTCTTCCTGCGCCGGATCACGCCGACCATTGCCGCAGGCATTTCGGTGCCGCTGGCTTTGGCCGGCACCTGCGCCGGCATGTGGCTCGCCGGCTTCTCGATCGACAATCTGTCGCTGATGGCGCTGGCGATCTCGGTCGGATTCGTGGTCGACGACGCCATCGTCATGATCGAGAACATGTACCGCAACCTCGAGCACGGCATGCGGCCGTATCAGGCCGCTCTCGAGGGCGCCCGGCAAATCGGCTTCACCGTGCTGTCGATCAGCCTGTCGCTGATCGCCGCGTTCGCGCCCCTGGTTTTCATGGACGGCGTCGTCGGCCGGTTGTTGCGGGAATTTTCGCTGACCCTGACCTTTGCCATCGTGGTTTCCACCGTGGTGTCGCTCACGATCACGCCGATGATCTGCGCCCAATACATCAAGCAAGCCACCTCCGACCGCGCCAGCTGGTTTGATCGCATCGTCGAAGGCTCGTTGTCGCGCATGGTGGCGTTTTACGGGCGCACGCTGCGCTCCGCGCTGGGTTTCCCGTTTTTGACCTTGCTGGTGTTCTTCGCCACCATCGCGTTGACTGTGACGCTTTATATCAAGATACCGAAGGGATATTTCCCTACGGACGACTCCGGCCTCGTGATCGGCTCGACGCGGGCGTCCGCCGATATCTCATTTCAGTCGATGCTCGGGCTGCAGCAGCAGCTGGCCGACATCGTGATGGCCGATCCGGCCGTCGCGGGTGTCGGCTCGATCCTCGGCGGCGGCGGTCCCGGCGGCGGTTTCAATCGCGGCACGATGTACATCGATCTCAAGCCGGCTGCGCAGCGAGGTGGATTGACCACGGCGCTGGTCATCGATCGGCTGCGCAGAAATCTGGGCATGGTTGCCGGCATAAGGCTGTTCATGTACGCCGCGCAGGATGTCCGCGCCGGTGGGCGGCAGAGCGATTCCGACTATCAATATACGCTGTCGAGCAGCGATCTCGATCTGCTGCAGAAATGGGCGCCGATCGTCGCCAAGCGCATGGAGACCACAGACGGCATCACCGGCGTCTCCAGCGACCGCGACCCCGGCGGGCTGCAATTGAGGCTGTCGATCGACCGGCGCGCGGCCTCGAGCCTTGGCGTGCAGGTGCAGGACATCGACAACGCGCTCAACAACGCGTTTTCCCAGCGCCAGATCTCGATCGTCTACACCCAGCGCAACCAGTACATGGTGGTGCTGGAGACCGATCCGAAATTTCAGAACGATCCCTCCGACCTCGACCGCATTTTTGTCGCCGGCGCCAACGACATCCAGGTGCCACTATCGGCCATCGTGCACGCCAGGCGCGATCTGGCGGCCTTGGCGGTGGCCCACACGCAGTCGTTTCCCTCCACCACGGTGTCGTTCAATGTGCTCCCCGACGTGCCGCTGGAGATCGCCACCACCAACATCCAGCGCGCGGTGGAGGAATTGCACATGCCCGAGGGCATTCGCGGCAGTTTCGATGGCAACGCGGGCGATTTCGGCAAAACCAGCGCACGACAGCCGCTGCTGATCGCGGGCGCGCTCGTGGCGATGTATATCGTACTGGGCGTGCTCTACGAGAGCCTTGCCCATCCCCTGACCATCATCTCGACCCTGCCCTCGGCGGGCCTCGGCGCGCTGCTGGCGCTGCAGATCGCCAGCACGCCGCTGACGGTCATCGCCTTTATCGGCATCATCCTCTTGATCGGCATCGTCAAGAAGAACGGCATCATGATGGTGGATTTCGCGCTGGAAGCCGAACGTCACCACGGGCTGTCCGCCGGGGATGCGATCTTCGAGGCCTGCATGGTCCGCTTCAGGCCGATCCTGATGACCACGATGGCGGCGCTGTTCGCGGGCGTGCCGCTGGTGCTGGCGACCGGGCCTGGTACCGAACTGCGCCGGCCGCTCGGCATCACCATCATCGGCGGCCTGTTCGTCTCGCAGATCCTGACGCTGTACACGACCCCGGTGATCTATCTTTTGATCGACCGGCTGCGGCGGCCGCGCGAAGCCAGAGCAATCGCGGCGCCCGCGGAATAGGTGCTCCGCCTTCTCTGCTAGGGGGCTTCGGCGCGACAAGGGGGATTTGGGTTGTTGTAGCGCACCGCCACGCAGCGTATAGCGGGCGCATGTCAAAACCATCCGAGCTCGTTAGCGGGGCCGCCGCGGCCGAGGCGAGCCCTGCGTGTCCGCGCTGCCTCAAACCAGAGGCGCTCTGCATTTGCGACAGCGTCGCGCCGATCGAGAACAGAATCTCGCTGTTGATCCTGCAGCATCCGCAGGAGCAGGACAGGGCGCTCGGCACCGCGCGGCTGACTGCGCTGCATTTCCCGAAGGCGGTGCTCAGAATCGGCTTGTCGTGGCCGAGCCTGTCGAAGGCGCTGGGACGGAAGGTCGCCGATCCCTCGCGCTGGGCGGTGCTCTATCTCGGTTCGGCCGATGTCGCCGGTCTCGAAACCGACCGCGATATCGTCGCCATCAACCGCAAGGGCGAAATCGAGGATAACCAGCGCGCCATCTTGAAAGACATCGAAGGCATCGTGCTGCTCGACGGCACCTGGAGCCAGGCCAAGGCCTTGTGGTGGCGCAATGCCTGGATGCTGAAGTGCCAGCGCGTCATCCTCGGGCCCAAGCATCCCTCGCGTTACGGCAAGCTGCGCCGCGAGCCGCGCCGCGACGGCCTCTCCACCATCGAGGCGGCGGCGATGATGCTCGCAAGCCTCGAAAAGCGGCCCGATATCGCCGAGCAGCTGAACGCCAGCTTCGAGCGGATGCTGGCCAGCTACCGCGAGGCCATCGACAGGCTGCCCGAACTCGCGCCCAGGCCGAAACCAAAGCGGGACTACCGCCGCCGCAAGCACGCCTGAGCGGGCCGTCGGTTGCTTATGTGTGATCAGATAGATCGATTCGAACAGAAAGTGCACAGTATTATTTGTAGATAGCGGGATTGACAGCCCCGAAACACCAGATCTAGCCGTCGGGCTATCGGTCATCCGGCGCGGCGCCAGCGCACGCCAGCCGCCAGGGTGTGCGGCGCAGAAGGGCCGGCGTGTGGTTTTGGAAGACGGTGTTGAATGCCACCAGCGCAACATCACCGCCGAACCATATAACTTTGAAGTCGAGCCATTTGCTCGACACCCATGAGCGGCCGAAGGGTACCGCCAAAATGCCAATTCCCTTCTTGAGCGAAGCCGCGTTGGCGCCCCGAAGCGATCTCGTGGCCGGTCATCGGCGGCGGGCGACAGCGACACCCAGGAGAAACGCGACCAGCAGCGAACCAAGCGGCGCTTCGCGCGCGATGTTACTCAATATGCTCAAGGGCATGCCGGGCTTCCGACCCTCATCTATCGCGTTGCTGACACGATGGATTGTACCTTTCGCAGCTTCGGAGACTTCAGCGAAGGTTGATTTCGGCGCTGGAGCGGGGTCCAAGCCTTCATAGACGAATGGGGGCTGCGGGCTATCATCGCTCACGATCAAATCTCCGGACCTGTCACAGAGAATCAATCCGGCAGCGATTCGTTCCCTCGAATCCGTCTGTCCCGGATTGATCAACGCCTCGGTCGTTGTTCACCGACGTGTCCTCAATTGCCTTGCTGCGGAGTAAGGAAGAGCGCATAGAATCAGGTCTGCCGCATCGTTCTGACCATTCCAAATGGATCCAGCGACATGATCGTCCGCCGCTGGACCTTCGATTTTGATTTGGTCTGATCGACCGTCGGCGCGGTGGAGGGATGCTTGCGCCCGTTCGCCGGTCAGCGTGAATGTGCGGAGACCCGGTAAGAGGCCGGCATCGATCGCGGCGACGAGGTGCGCGCCGCGCGGAACGGAACCCTGGCGGAAAAGCCCGGTTCAACGATGAGTAGGGGCATGAGAGCGTCGCTGCTGAGGCCTGGGAACACGGGCAGCGCTTGTTCCTGCTGACAGGGTCTTCCCGGCATGTCGGTAAATTCATCGAACAAGCCATGGAAACCCCCGATGCGAACGCCGGCAACCCTGAGCGCTCGACCTGAGTCCCTCGTCGCAACGCCTGTCGCCTCAGGCGTTGCGGGGATGATCGGGCTCATGGTTCTGGCCGGATGGACCTTCGACATCCCGGCGCTGAAGTCGGTGGTGCCCGGCTTCATCTCCATGCAGCCATGGACGGCGCTCGCCATCCTTCTCGCCGCCGTCGCGCTCTGGTTGGCGGCTTCGGATCGGGGCGGCGCCCGGGCGGCGTCGGCCATACCTGCGATCGCGCTGGCGATCATCGTTGGACTACCGCTGGGTCAATATGCGACCGGCGGGAGCCTCGGTACGGATCTCTGGCTGTTTCCGGGGGACGTGCTCAGAGCCCAGACCATTCCCTATCCCAATCCAGGGCGCATGTCGCCGCTGACGTCGATAGGGCTGACGACGCTCGCCGGGGCGTTGGTGCTGGCACCTCGCGTGAGATCCCGAATCGGGCAGGCCGTCTTCTCATCTCTGGCGTCGGTCGGATTGGCGCTGACCTTGACGTCGGTCCTGGCCTACATCCTTCGCCTGGAATCGCTGGATAATTTGGTCCTTCACAATCAAATCGCCATCCCCACCGCGCTGGCGCTCGCAGCGCTCTGCGCCGGCACGCTCGCATTGCGTCCAGACGCCGGCTGGGTGAGCGTCGTCGCCGCACAGGGCAACCCCGGCTGGTTGGCCGCCGCACTGTTCGGCGGCGCCGTTATGCTTCTCGTGTTCGGCTCTGAGGCCGCGGTGACGGCGGGGATGGCCGCCCGCGGCATCTCGAATGCGGGCCTGGCGCTTGCGACGCTGCGCTCAACCTTGGCGGACGCCGAAACCGGTCAGCGCGGATACCTGCTCACCGGCAGGGAAGACTACCTGCAGCCCTATGACGCGGCGCGTGCGCGGTTGAATGGCGAACTCACAACCGCGGAAGCCTCGCTCGCCCTGGTTGACGCGCCGCCACCGCCGCTCAGACAATTGCGGGCGCTGGTCATGGAAAAAATGTCCGAGTTGGGGGAGAGTATTGCGCTTCGCCGCGCCGGCGATCAGGCGGGGGCGCTTGCTCTGCTGAACAGCGGTCGTGGCAAAGCCCTCTTGGATGCGATCCGTTCCATGGCGGACGGCTTTTTGCCCACCATGAGAACAGCCGGCTCGTCCAGCGGCGCACGTGCCGAACTGGCTGCCGCGATTGCTGCGTCGGGCGCCGTAGGACTGGGAGCGCTCGCCTTCTGGTCCTTGATCGCCGCGGGCCGGGTGCGCCGCGAGTCCCATGCAACGATCGCCGAGAGCGAGGCGCGACAGCGCGATCTGCTCGCGACGCTCGCGCTCGGCACGTTCATGGCGCGCGATCTCAGAGGCACCATCCTCTACTGGGCCGACGGTTGCGCGCGCCTCTATGGCTGGACCTCGGACCAGGCCGTGGGCAGGTCCGCGCAGGAGTTGCTCGGCACGGTCTTCCCCGTTCCTCCGCCCGAAATCGAGGCGACCCTGATGCGCGCCGGCGAGTGGATGGGCGATCTGCGCCACCACGCCCGCGATGGCCGCGAACTCCTGGTGACCGCCTACAAGGTGATGCGCCGCGGCACTACCTCGGAACGGCCGGTGGTGCTCGAATTTCTCACCGATGTCACCGCGCTCCGTCAGGCCGAGGCTGCGCTCGCAAACAGCCGGGCGCTGATGCGGACGGTGATCGAGACGACGCCCGGGCTCATCTACGCCAAGGACCGGCAGGGATGCATGATCCTGTCCAACCGCGCGGTCGCGGCGCTCATCAATAAACCTGAGAATGAACTGGAAGGGCGAACAGACCGGGAATTCCTCGACGATGCCGCGCAAGCCGAGGCGGTCATGATGAACGATCGCCAGGTCATGCAGACCGGCGTCCCGGAGCAATTCGAAGAACTGGCCGGCGAAGCGAACGGACGGCCTCGGGTCTGGCTTTCAACCAAATCGCCAATGCGCGACGCTGCCGGACAGGTCATCGGCATGGTCGGCGTATCGATCGAGATCACCGAGCGAAAGCATGCCGAGGACCGGCTGCACCTGATGGTCGACGAACTGAGCCACCGGGTGAAGAACACGCTGGTCACGGTGCAGGCGCTCGCAGCGCAGACGCTGCGCGCCGCCGATCCGGAAATTTTTCGGGCGCTGGAGGGGCGGCTCAAGGCGCTTGCCGCGGCGCACGACGTGCTCACGCGCGAAAGCTGGAAGGACGCTGATCTCCACGAGGTGATCGAGCAGGCGCTGGCCTCGTTTGCGGTGGCGGGAGCGGGCCGCTTGCAGATATCTGGCCCAAGGTTGCGGCTGCAGCCGCGGGTGGCGGTAACACTCTCGATGGCGCTGCACGAGTTGGCGACCAACGCGATCAGATATGGCGCCTGGTCGGCCGCATCCGGGCAGGTGAACCTTCGCTGGGAGATCACGGGCGACGTCGAACCGCGTCTCCTCATGATCTGGTCGGAAGCGCAGGGGCCGCCGGTCACGGCGCTCCCTCGGCGCGGTTTCGGCACGCGGATGATCGAGCGCAGCCTCGCCCAGGACCTCGGTGGGACGGCGCAGATCGTCTTCCATCCGGGAGGCCTGACCTGCGCGATCGATGCGCCGCTCGCCGGGATCGCCGCGGTAACGGGTGTCATCCCGCTGCCGCGGGTCGGCAGCATGCAAGGAAACGAAACATGGCATTGACAGGCAAGCGCGTCCTCGTCGTCGAGGACGAAGCACTGGCGGCGATGCTGCTCGAGGACATGCTGGGAAGTCTTGGCTGCGAGGTTGTTGCCGTCGCCTCGCGTCTGGACGCGGCCGAGAAGCAGGCGCAGGAGGCAACGATCGATGTCGCAACGCTCGATGTCAACCTCGCCGGGCAAATGAGCTACCCGGTCGCCACCATCCTGCGCTCACGAAACATACCGTTCGTGTTCGCGACCGGTTACCGATCGATCGCTCTGCCCGCAGGACTTAATGACGCCATCGTCCTCGCCAAGCCGTATTCCCAGGACCAGCTGGCGAAGGCCTTGCTGCGAAGCCTTACCGAACACGCGGCTTCGCCCCAGCATGATCCGCTACCGCCGGCGACGCTGGGTCAGACGAAATCAGGCCAGGGGTGAAATGGAGTTGGACGCCAGGCGCAAGACACGCCCTCGGCCGTCGGTTGCCTCTGACCGCGAGGGCGTATATGAGTTCGCGCCCATGGGGCCACGTGGCGGAGTGGTTACGCAACGGTCTGCAAAACCGTGTACACCAGTTCAATTCTGGTCGTGGCCTCCATTCCAAGCGCCTCTTCTGGTCAAGCAAAATTCGCGATCGGTTTCAGCCGATTCGGCCTATGACCGGAATGCCGGCATGCCGCGCCAACCGTGGCGCCGCTTCCATGCGGGTCTGGTCGAGCGTTTCTTTGAAGCGAATCATATCAAGTCGATATCGTAGGGTGGGTTGAGCTCTTCGCGAAACCCACCACTTCCGTCGCCGCGATGGGTTTCGCGACCAGTTCGGACATGCGTCCGATCTGGTCACTCTACCCATCCTACAACTGATCAGTTTCAGGGAATCGGTCGCTAATCGAGCGCCCGTATCGCCGGCCCGAGCGCGGTCTCGGCGGGAGCCGCTTCGCAGCTGCCGGGCGGCAAGTAGAGTACGGGACCGTAGTGGCGCACCCGATGCAAGAACGGTCCCCAGTCGGCCGCCGGATAGATCAACGGCGCCGGCGATTGCATGCCGCTGACGCTGCAGTCGCCGTACACCACGGGGCCATTGTCGTAATGATGCCAACGCGCCCGAGCTTCGGCCGTGCCGGCAATCGCGGTCAGGCTTGCGGCGAGGATGGCTATTGAAGCCAATGTCATGGCTGTCTTGGGTATGGCCGACCTGTTCATGCTCGATCCTCGGAACCCGGAGCCCATACAAACGACGCCAGCATGGGATGGTTCCACACCGCAGCGCATCGAAGAACTTTCGGCCGTTTTGCGATCATGGTTTCGCGGCGCCCGCTCCGGCCGCTTGATCCGGCGCTTCCAGAAAACCTCGAACGCGGGTGCGATCAGCAGGCCGCGTACCAGCCTGCGGGAAATGGTATAAGCGGCCAGGCCGGCTGGTTGTCGTTGGCGGCCTTGGGGGGCGGACTGTATTTCGCGGCGTAGGCGCTTGTGTGAGCCATGATGCCCTGCTCGGGGGTTGGAGCCATCGCCGTTCTCACGGCATCCAGCAATCGGTCGAATTCAGCTTCGCTCATCGCGCTCTCCGAAAGATTCGGGAGCGCACAGTCTCAGAAGTTCTTTTTCCCCGGATTGAATGGATCGGTCAAATTGTATCTATCCACCGCTCGCGCTTGCCTTGGTTAAATTTGTCTTGATGTGAGCTGCGCCGGCCAACCCTAGACCGCCGCGGCTTGGCCAAGTGTGGGCAAGATCACATCTGACGAAAAATCATTCCGCTATTCACGTTCATGACGCGGCGCCGTGGTGGTGCCGGACCACCTTTCCTTGGGAGGCCCAATCATGAAGGCAGGATTTGTCGGATCTTGGGCGTTGGCAAGCCGCGCCAACCTGGCTTTGGCGCTCACTTTGTTCGCAACCGGCTCCGCACTGGGGGCGCCCGGGACGCCCGGGCAGAAAAAGGCCTGCACGCCCGACGTCTACCGGCTTTGCCCCGGCGAAATTCCGAACGTCCGGGCGATCACGGCCTGTCTGCGACGCCAGAAGGCGAGCCTCAGCGACGCCTGCCGGGCGGTATTCGAGCAGTGAGCATCCGGCAAAAGATCGCCGTGCCATAGACAGAAGTTTCCGCCACGAATGTGTAATACTTCACATAGCCTCCCTGTAGCTCGGCGTATCTTTCCTGCGACGCTCGGTGCGCGTGTGGGAGCGACGCGCAGCGCACGTCTCGATCACCTTCTCATCGGATTGCGCTGCCTCGGCGAGGGCAGCACAATGGTCCCAGCGTGATCTGCTGTATGGGAGTGCTGCGGAGGAAGTCATGGCGCGAATTGAACTGCCGCGAAACGTAGTGCCCGTTCACTATGATGTTGAAATAGTACCTCGCGTGAGCGCGCTCTCCTTCAAGGGACGATCGACAACGACCGTCAATGTATTGGAGCCGACCTCGATCATCGCCCTCAATAGCGTCGGGCTCGAATTCAAGTCGATCGAATTGCGAGGCAGCCAGGGTGTCCGCATCGGGACGCCGGTGATCGATCCGGCAAGCCAGCGGGTCACCCTCCATTTCGACGAACGCATCGAGCCCGGCCTTTACGACCTGGCGATGGACTATCTCGGTAAGATCAATGAAAGCGCGGTAGGGCTCTTTGTCACGGCTTACGATACGCCCGCAGGCCGCCGCCACCTGCTGCTGACCCAGTTCGAGGCGGTGGCAGCGCGGCGCTTCATGCCGTGCTGGGACGAGCCCGCGCACAAGGCGACATTCTCGGTAAGCGTTGCGATCAAGGCAGGCGAGACGGCGGTATCGAACATGCCGGTGGAGCGAACAGAGGCCTCGGAGTCCGGCCTCAGTTTCGTGCGATTTCAGCGTAGCCCGGTGATGTCCTGCTACCTGCTGTTTCTGTGCGTCGGGGAACTGGACCGTCTGGAAACCAATGCCGGGGGCATTGCCGTATCCGTCTTGTCGAGAGCGGGAAGCGCCTACAAGGGCCAGTTCGCTCTGGAGAGCGCGGTCAAACTGCTCGACTATTACAACGACTATTTCGGCACGCCGTATCCTCTGCCCAAGCTCGATCTGGTGGCCGCCCCCGGCGGTGGCGGCTTCTCCGCGATGGAGAATTGGGGGGCCATCCTTTATTTCGAAACGTCGCTACTGATCAACCCCGCGCTCTCGACCGAATCGGACCGGCAGCGTGTGTTCGTGGTCGTGGCACACGAGATGGCGCACCAATGGTTCGGAAATCTGGTGACCATGCAATGGTGGGACAATCTTTGGCTCAACGAGGGGTTCGCGTCATGGATGGAGAACAAGGCCACGGACAGGTTCTATCCGCAGTGGTCGATGTGGCTGCAATCGGAGTCGGCCCGGCAAAGGGCGATGCAGCAGGATTCCCGGGCCACCACCCATCCGGTGGTGCAGGACATCGAGAGCGGGGAGCAGGCGGACCAGGCCTTTGACGACATCACCTATCGCAAAGGGCAGGCGGTGATCCGCATGCTCGAAAGCTACGTCGGAGAGGGGGTCTTTCGGCAGGGCGTTCGCAGCTACATGAAGCGCTACGCCTACAAGAATACGGTGACCGACGACCTCTGGGCCGAGATCACCGCCGCCGGGGCGAGCGACATCAAGACCATCGCCGATGATTTCACGTTGCAGGCCGGGGTGCCGTTGATCAGCGTCGAAAGCGCAGCGAATGCAGGAGATGGCGTCAAGCTGTCGTTAAGACAAAGCCGGTTCGCGCTGGACGCGGACTCCGGCAAGCCCCTGGTCTGGCATGTTCCGGTGATCGCAGCATCGGTGTTCGGCCGCAGGGCGCCCGCCAGCATCCTCACTTCCGGCCTCGATCCGCTGCAGGCCGAGGTGGCTGGCGCCTTGCCGGTCAAGATAAATTATGGCCAGGGGGCGTATTACCGGAGCAAGTATTCCGACGAATCCTTTCGCCAGCTGGCCGGAGCATTCGATCGACTGGCGCCCGGCGATCAGTTGGGCTTGCTGTACGACATATGGAGCCTGGGAGAGGCCGGGGACATGCCGATCTCGGCCTATCTCGACCTGACCCGCCGGATGAAGGCTGATGCCGAGAGCGTGGTCTGGAGCCAGGCGATCGAGACCTTCCTGTCTATCGATGGCCTCTACCGCGGCCTCGGCGGCAGGCAACGCTTCGACGCCTATGCGATCCGCATCCTCGGGCCTGCTTTCGCGGGGGTAGGGTGGGACCGGCGGTCCGGCGAGGCTGACAATGTCGCCGTCCTGCGCGAGCAACTAATCGGGGCGCTCGGCCGTTTGGGGGATCCGGCGGTGATTGGCGAGGCGCAGGCCCGGTTTGCCGAATTCCTGGCCCATCCGGACGATCCCTTGAGCTTGCCGTCCTCGATCAGGCAGCCCGTCCTCAGGGTCGTGGGCTTGAGGGCGGATCGAGGCCTTTATGACCGCCTGTACGATCTGGCGAAGGCAAGTGTCGATCCGGTGGCCAAGGACCAGTATTTCGTGGCCCTGGCCGGCGCCCGCGACCAGGAGCTGGCACAACGCAGTCTCGACATCGCGCTGGGAGGCGATGCGGCGACCGCGACCGGACCGGTGATGATTTCTCGTGTCGCCCTGGACAACGCTCCGCTCGCCTGGAGCTTTGTTCTGGACCACCTCAAGGAATTGAACGCCAAGCTCGATGCGATGCAGCACCTGACGTTCGTTCCATCGATCGGCGCTCAGAGCCTCGATGCGGCCATCCTGAAGCAACTTCGGGAGTTCATCGACGTCAACGTGCCCGAAGCCAACAGGGCGCAGGTGGAAAGGTTCTACGCGGATTTGGCATTCCG
>NZ_JBEKXH010000128.1:0-15243 GCF_049512235.1 Bradyrhizobium sp. | reverse complement strand
CAAAAAGCGGGAGTGAGATTGAGATAATTTCGGGTGGGGGCTGAAACATGAATAAGTCAAAGTGGAAGCTTTTTGTCATTATCTTATTTTCGCTAGCATTTTCAAAAGAGCCTGCTAACGCTGCAAGTTTATTTAGCGTCGAATTTTTTGGAAGCGTCTCGTCGGCCGTTGCCACATCTCTCGCTGGACCGCCGAAGGCGAGTCCGGCGCTGGTTGGAGAGTCCTTCAGCGCAATTGTTGAAGTGGAGACGGGCGTGCCATCGCCGGTGGGATACGCCGCGCTTAGCGTAAACCTGAGCAATACAGGTGACTTCCTCGTACCAATTCCGTCGCAAACCGAGACTGGAGCGTCCTATTTCGGACCATCGACCTTTAACGGGAGTTCAGGATCGATACCAGGATTTACGTTCATCTATACAGCCGGCAGTCCCTTGAGCGACATTCTCACCGCTCAGATTTTGGTCGACAGCGTGGATAGAGCCGATGATAACGGCGTTCTGACGTTGACGTTGCAAACAACACAAGCCTTCGGCCCAAACTCCGTCTCTCCTGTTCCCCTCCCGCCTTCCCTTCCGATGTTCGCTTCCGCGCTTCTGGTGCTGGGGATATTCGGTTTTTGCGCGTGGCGGAAGCATGGACCACCAAGTTTTGCAGCCATCTCCTGAAGCGAGGAGAATGCGACACATCGCGTTGGCGCGCCGAGAACTGGCCATACGGCACCGTGGCTCATCGTCCAGCCAATCCGCCGACAATGCCGGTGGTACTGATTACCGACGAGGGGCGCCGATATATTTCCAGGTGCGTGGGCGGATTGGAGCCGAAGGCGTAATCCGCCGCCTTCATGCCGCGTATTCCGCGCGCAAAACACCCGCGCCTCGCCGATTCCCGCGATCCCCAGCACGCGCCGAAATTGCTCGCTGCTTCAACTTCGCCACCGCAGCCTTCCACAAGAAATCCCTCGGATAAACATTCTGGTTCACCGGTTGTGACACCTAAGCGGCGGATTACGACCATCCGGTCCGCGCGACGCGCGAACCAGATAGTCTCCAATCCGCCCTTGCGCTACGCGCTGATCTATCCCTCAAATGCCTCCGCCGATCCGCGGCCGGCGCGCGATAGCAGCGCTTGATCGGGTTCGGGCAGCGGCTTGCCGCTATCGCGAAACCTGTTGGTGATGGGATAGCGGCGGTCGCGGCCGAAATTCCGGCTCGTCACCTTGACGCCGGGCGCTGCCTGGCGCCGCTTGTACTCGGCGATGTTGAGCAGGCGGTCGATCCGCGCCACCACTTCGCGATCGAACCCGGCGGCCACGATCGAGGCCAGCGGCTGTTCGCGCTCGACCAGCCGCTCCAGGATGCCATCGAGCATGTCGTAGGGCGGCAGCGAATCCTGGTCGGTCTGATTTTCGCGCAGCTCCGCCGTCGGCGG
Organism: Bradyrhizobium sp.; assembly: GCF_049512235.1. Lineage (GTDB taxonomy): Bacteria > Pseudomonadota > Alphaproteobacteria > Rhizobiales > Xanthobacteraceae > Bradyrhizobium. The sequence goes on along the minus strand of NZ_JBEKXH010000128.1, from coordinate 13,815 downwards.
CCGGGCGATGATGTTGACCGGGATGACCTCGCCCGATGGCCCCAGCGCGCCCTGCGGTTTCCATGCATTGCGCAGGCTCGAAAGCCGGAACACTTCGGTCTTGTAGATATCCTTGATCGGATTATAGCCGCCGTTCATATCGCCATAGAGGGTGGCGTAGCCGACCGACATTTCCGACTTGTTGCCGGTCGTGACCACCATCGCGCCCGACTTGTTGGAGATCGCCATCAGGAGCGTGCCGCGGGCTCGCGCCTGCAGATTTTCTTCGGTGATGTCGCGCGGCAACCCTGCGAAGGCGCCTGAGAGGATTTCTTCAAGACCGTTGACCGCCGGCGCGATCGGCAGCACCTCGTAGCGGATGCCGAGGGCGCCTGCGAGCCTTGCCGCGTCATCGAGCGACACCTGCGCGGTAAACCGAAATGGCAGCATCACGCCGCGGACGCGTTCCGCCCCGAGCGCATCGACCGCGATCGCCGCGCATAACGCGGAATCGATGCCGCCGGATATGCCGAGCAGCACGCCGGGAAAGCCGTTCTTTCCGACATAGTCCCGCACGCCCAGCACGCAGGCCGCGTAATCGCCCTGGTCGCCATCGAGCACCGGCGCGACCGGCCCGCTGCAGCGCCAGCCGCCGTCGCGCCGGCTCCAGCGCAGCGTCGTGATAGCTTCGCAAAAGCCCGGCAATTGCGCCGCGACCGACAGATCGGCATTGAGCGCAAACGACGCGCCGTCGAACACCAGTTCGTCCTGGCCGCCGACCTGATTGAGATAAACCAGCGGCAGCCCGCTTTCGGTGACCCGCGCCACCGCGATCGACAGCCGCACGTCATTCTTGTCGCGCGCGTAAGGCGAGCCGTTCGGCACCACCAGGATTTCCGCGCCGGTCTCGGCGAGACATTCGACGACGTTCTCGTATTCCTCGGATTGTTCGAGCCAGATGTCCTCGCAGATCGGCACGCCGACCCGGATGCCGCGGATGGTCACGGGACCTGCGGCGGGACCACGCGCGAACAGACGCTTTTCATCGAACACGCCATAATTCGGCAGGTTGGCCTTGTAGCGAATCGCCGCGATCCGTCCCTCGTCCAAAAGCGCACAGGCATTATAGAGTTTGCCGTCCTCGACCCAGGGACTGCCGATCAGGACCGCCGGGCCGCCATCGGCGGTCTCGCGCGCCAGGCTCTCGATCGCGGCGCGGCATGCCGACTGAAAGGCCGGCTTCAGAACCAGATCTTCCGGCGGATAGCCGGCAATGAACAGCTCGGGCAGGACCACGAGATCGGCGCCGTCGGCGCGCGCCTTGGCGCGGGCCGCGCGGGCCCTGGCGGCGTTGCCCTCGACATCGCCCACCGTCGGGTTCAACTGCGCCAGCGTCATCGTGAACTGGTTGGCTGTTTCGGTCATCAAGCAATGGTGCCTTGGGCGCGGCCAAACTGCAATCGCCTGCTTTCAGATCGCGCCCATGCGCTCGGCGATGGCCGCGATCCAGAACAGACCGGCCATCACCAGCGCCACCCCCACCGCGGCGGAGCCCATATCCTTGACCCGCCTGATCTGCGGATCGGGATCGGTGGTCAGCCGGTCGGCGAGTTTCTCGATCGCGGTGTTGAGCAGTTCGATGACCAAAACCAGAACCACCGCGGCGATCAGTTCGACCCGGCGCATCATGGTGGCGCCGATCAGCCACGCCAGCGGCAGCGCCAGCGCCAGCGCGGCGATCTCTTCGCGAACGGCCTGCTCCGAGCGGATCGCAAAGGCGAGGCCGTTGCGCGTATTGATCGTGGCGCGCCAGAACCTCAGCAAATCACAGTCCCGCCGCGACCGGCATCGGCTTCTGCTTGCCGCCGCGGTCCTGCTTGAGCAATTCCGCGATCAGGAAAGCCATGTCGATCGACTGCTCGGCATTGAGACGGGGATCACATACCGTGTGGTAACGATCGTTGAGATCCTCGTCGGTGATGGCGCGGGTGCCGCCGATGCATTCGGTGACGTCCTGGCCGGTCATTTCCAGATGGACACCGCCGGCATGCGTGCCCTCAGCCGAGTGGATCGTGAAGAACGACTTCACCTCGGACAGGATCCGGTCGAACGGACGGGTCTTGTAGCCGGAGGTCGAGCTGATGGTGTTGCCATGCATCGGGTCGCACGACCACACCACCACACGGCCTTCGCGCTGCACGGCCCGGATCAAATGCGGCAGATGATCGCCGACCTTGTCCGCCCCGAAGCGGTTGATCAGCGTCAACCGCCCGGGCTCATTGTCCGGATTGAGCACGTCGATCAGCCGCAGCAATTCATCCGGCCGCAGCGACGGGCCGCATTTCAAGCCGATCGGATTCCTGATGCCGCGAAAATATTCGACATGGCCGTGATCGAGCTGGCGGGTGCGGTCGCCGATCCAGATCATGTGGCCCGAGGTCGCGTACCAGTCGCCGGTGGTGGAATCGACCCGCGTGAAGGCCTGCTCGTAGCCGAGCAGCAGCGCTTCGTGGCTGGTGTAGAAATCGGTGGCGCGCAGCTCGGGGTGACTTTCGAGATCGAGCCCGCAGGCGCGCATGAAATTCAGCGCGTCCGAGATCCGGTCCGCCAGTTCCCGGTAACGGCGCGACTGCGGGGAATCCTTGAGGAAACCGAGCATCCACTGATGCACGCTGCCGAGATTGGCGAAGCCGCCGGTGGCGAAGGCGCGCAGCAGATTGAGCGTCGCAGCCGACTGCCGATAGGCCATCAGCTGACGCTGCGGATCGGGGGTGCGCGACGGCGCCGTGAATGCAATATCGTTGACGATATCGCCGCGGTAACTCGGCAGCTCGACGCCGTCGATCCTTTCGGTCGGGGACGAACGCGGTTTGGCGAATTGACCGGCGATACGGCCGACTTTCACCACCGGCACGGCCCCCGCATAGGTCAGCACCACCGCCATCTGCAGCAGCACACGGAAGAAATCCCTGATGTTGTTGGCGCCGTGCTCGGCGAAGCTTTCGGCGCAGTCGCCGCCCTGAAGCAGGAAAGCCTCGCCGGCGGCGACACGGCCAAGCGCTTTTTTCAGGTTGCGGGCCTCACCTGCAAAAACCAGCGGAGGAAACGTGGCCAGCTGCGCCTCGACATCGGCCAATGTCTTGGCATCGGGATAGACGGGCACCTGCTGCACCGGTTTGGCGCGCCAGCTGTCGGGGGTCCACCGCTCGGCCATGACATCAACTCCTGAGCAAAAACCATTACTTACCCGATATACACAGGCTGATGACGGACCGCCAGTTGCAATTCTACCCTCCGCGACACGCCCTTGCGGCCAAAGCTGGATTCGCATTTGCTGGAGCGGTCGGGAAGCACGGGAGAAAAGGCGGTGGCACAGGCTGCGCTGGACGACGTTTTCATCGATGACATCGCCTTTCCCGCGGCCGACGGATATCTGCTGGGGGCGACGCTGTTCTTGCCGCGTGGGGCGAAACGCCACGCCGTCCTGATCAATTCGGCGACCGCTGTGCCGCGCAGGATCTACCGGGGATTCGCGGGCTATCTGGCGCGGCGGGGCTGCACGGTCCTGACCTACGACTATCGCGGCACCGGCGCCTCCCGGCAGAAGGCGCTGGTCGGCTATAACCAGCCGAAATCGCTGGTCGGCTTCAAGGCCTCGATGTCGGATTGGGCCGCGCTCGATGTGACCGGCGCGGTCGACTGGATGCGCGAGCGTTACGGCAATCTGCCGCTGACCTATGTCGGCCATTCCTTCGGCGGCCAGGCACTCGGATTAATTCCCAACAACCGCGAGGTCTCGCGGGCCCTGTTGATCGCCGCCCAAGCCGGATACTGGAAGCTGATGGCCGCGCCCGAGCGTTATCGCGTCTATGTCTTGCTGAATTTCGTCGGCATCCCGCTGACCCGGCTATTGGGTTATGCGCCGGGCTGGAGCGGTTTCGGCGAGGACCTGCCCAAGGACGTGTTTCTGCAATGGGTCAGCTGGGTCATGAGCAAACGCTATATGTTCGACGATCCCAACCTCAAGGGTGTCAAGAACTTCGCCGGATTCCACGGTGCGATGCGGGCGCTGTGCCTTGCCGACGATCCCTGGGCGACGCTGCCGACGGTCGAGCTGCTTTGTTCGGAATTCGTCTCGGCCAAGCCGGAAATCCTGACCATCGCGCCCGCTGACGCCGGCGTGGCCAAAATCGGCCATTTCGGTTTCTTCCGCCCCGAACACCGCGACACGCTCTGGAGGGGGGCTGCGGAATGGATCGAGGCGTGGGAATAGGCTGCTATTGATCTCTTTATCGACCAATGGTTTTCAATGCGCTGTCTACCGCGGAGCCGAGCCTGTCGACGATCATGTCGATGTCGTCTATCGTCGCGATGTAGGGCGGAGCCAGCAGGACATGGTCGCCGCTGCTGCCATCCAACGTCCCGCCGGCCGGATAACAGGCGAGGCCGCGCTCGAACGCCGCAGCCTTGATCCTCTGGTTGAGCTTGAGGCCGGGATCGAACGGCTGGCGGCTGGCGCGATCGGCGACCGGCTCGATGGCCTGGAACAGGCCGCGCCCGCGGATATCGCCGACGTGCCGGTGATTGCCGAAGCGCTCGGTCAACCGTCGCTCGAGGTGACTGCCGAGGTTCCTGACGCGTTCGAGCAGCTTCTCTTCGTCAATGATCCGCTGCACCTCAAGCGCCGCCGCGCAGGCGAGAGGGTGCGCGAGATAGGTATGTCCGTGCTGGAATACTCCCGAGCCCTGCCGGATCGTGTCGATGATGCGCGCGCTTGCGAGCATCGCGCCAATCGGCTGGTAGCCGCCGCCGAGTCCCTTGGCGATGGCCTGGATGTCGGGCGCAATGCTCTCCTGTTGCCACGCGTGAGTCGTACCCGTGCGGCCCATGCCGCACATCACCTCGTCGAGGATGAGCAGGGCGCCGTGCCGGTCGCAGATGTCGCGCACAGCCGTGAAGTAGCCTTCGGGCGGCGGCACGCATCCGGCGGTGGCCCCGACGACAGGCTCGGCAACGAAGGCGGCGACCGTGTCGGGGCCAAGGCGCTGGAATTCAACCTCCAGTTCGGCCGCCAGCCGCGCCACGAAATCAGCTCCGGATTCGTCGTCCCGCTTCTCGTGATACGCGAATGCAGGTGTCACGTGGCTGAAGGCGGACGACAGCAACGGCGCATAGGGTTGGCGACGCCAGGCGTTTCCCCCCGCCGCCAACGCGCCCAGCGTATTGCCATGATAGCTCTGGCGACGGGCGATGAAGCGCCGGCGTTGCGGCTGACCGCATTCGATGAAATATTGCCGCGCCAGTTTGATGCTGGCCTCGATCGCCTCCGACCCGCCGCTGACGAAGTAGGCGTAGGCGAGCCCGCCAGGCTCGTCGCCGACGAGCCGGTCGGCCAGCGCCTCCGCCGGCTCCGACGAGAAAAAGCCTGTATGGGCATAAGCGAGCTTCGATGCCTGCCGGGCGATGGCCTCGATCACGCGCGGATGTTGATGTCCGAGACAGGAAACCGCAGCGCCGCCGGAGCCATCGAGAATCCGGCGGCCATCCTCGGCAATGAGCCAAACGCCGTCGCCACCGATCGCTCCGGGAGGCTTTTCGCGCAGGCTTCGATGCAGCACGCGGCTGGGTCTGGCGCCCATGACATTCAGCCTTTCTCGAACGCGCCGCTCAAGGTCGCGGGCCGGGAAGCTATTCCGCGGCCTCGCGCACGTGACGCGCGCTCGGCGTCCGCATGGTCACGAGTTCTTCGGCCGCGGTCGGATGCAAAGCCATGGTCGCGTCGAAATCGGCCTTGGTCGCCTTCATTTTGACGGCGATAGCGACCAGCTGCACCATCTCGGCCGCGCCGTCGCCGACGATATGACAGCCGACGACGCGGTCGGTTAAGGCATCGACCAAAAGCTTCATCAGCACCCGCGTGTCGCGGCCCGACATCGTCGCCTTGATCGGCCTGAAGTCGGCCTTGTAGATATCGACGTGACTGAATTGCGCGCGCGCCTGCGCCTCCGTCAGCCCGACGGTGCCGACCTCCGGCTGGCAAAACACCGCGGTCGGAATCTCGGCATGATCGACCTGAACCGGCCGCTTGCCAAACACCGTATCGGCAAAGGCGTGGCCCTCGCGGATCGCGACCGGCGTCAGGTTGGTGCGGTGGGTGACGTCGCCGATCGCGTAGATGTTTTCCACCGAGGTGCGGGAAAAGCCATTGACGGCGATCCCGCCATTGCCAGGATTGATGGCGACGCCGGCCTTTTCGAGCCCGAGATTGGCGACATTGGGATGCCGTCCGATGGCGAACATCACCTGGTCTGAGGCCAAGCTCGAGCCGTTCGACATATGCGAGGTAAATTCCTTGCCGTGTTTTTCGATGCTGTCGACCGTGCAGCCGGTCAGAATGGTGATGCCGTCCTTCTCCATCTCGGCGCGGACATGGGCGCGGACGTCCTCGTCGAAGCCACGCAGCACGTTGTCGCGGCGATAGATCAGCGTCACGTCGGAACCCAGCCCGGCAAAGATACAGGCAAACTCCAGCGCGATATAACCGCCGCCCTGGATCACGATGCGCCGCGGCAGCGCGCTCAAATGAAATACCTCATTCGAGGAGATCACGTGTTCGATGCCGGGTATCGCAACCCCGTGATTGGGGGCGCCGCCGGTGGCGATCAGCACATATTTCGCTCTGACGGCCTCGCCGCTGGCGAGCCGAAGCGTATGGGGGTCCTCGAACACCGCGCGGCTCTTGACGATGCGGGCGCCGGATTTTTCCACATTGGCGGTATAGGCGGCCTCCAGCCGCGCGATCTCCTTGTCCTTGTTGGCAATCAAGGTCGGCCAGTCGAATGTCGCGGCCGGAATACTCCAGCCGAAGCCCGCCGCGTCCTCGATCTCGTGGTGGACATGGGAAGCATAGACCATGAGCTTTTTCGGCACGCAGCCGCGTATCACGCAGGTGCCGCCCATCCGGTACTCTTCGGCAATCATGACCCGCGCGCCATGGCCGGCGGCGATCCGGGCGGCGCGAACCCCGCCCGAGCCCCCTCCGATGACGAACAGATCGACGTCGAACTCGGCCATGTCAGCCATGATCGAAATACCAATCCCCAAGGATCAGATTTGCTTGCCGCGCTTGCGCATCTCGGCGCGAAATTCACCATTGACCGTTTCGGCAAAGTTCTGCGCCCACTGGTTCATATAGGACATGCTGAACTGAATGGCCCGCGGCTCCGCCGTAAGCAGCTTCTGGCCGAGCGGCGACTTGTAGAACGTAACCAGGTCCTTCAGCTCCTGCTCGGTAAACTCGTTGGCGTAGACGTTCGCCATGCCGTCGCCGATTTCCTTCTCGCGGCCGGCGAGCTTCTGGGCGACGACCGCGGCAACCTCGTTGAGATCCTTCTGGTAGTTGAGATTGTTCTGCAACAGCTGATCCTTGGTGCGCTGAACAATATTGGGAACCGCGCTGGCATACATCGCGCTGGCGTTTTTCATCGCCAGAATTTCCTTGGCCGCCGCAATCGCCGCCGGCGATGCCGGCTTGAGCGGCGGCGGCTGCTGCGCCCCGGCTGCGACGCAGGTCAAGGCCAATCCAACCGCAAGGCCCGCCGCCGACAAAATTCTCGCAAGGCTCTTCATTCCAAGTCTCCCAGATTTCGGCCCTCGGGCCGTTCAACAACGCGAATCCCCCCAGAGCCTGCCAATATCGCCATACTGGCGAGGCCGATAAACAAACCGTGCTCGACAACACCGGGAATAGGGGTCAACAGGCCCGCCAGCCGCGGGGCATCGGCTATTCGTCCGAGATGGGCATCGACAATGCAGTGGCCGCCATCGGTGACAAAAACGTGGCCGTCTTTGCGCTTTCGAACCACCATTGGCCCGGAAACCCCGCCTTCCGCAAATGCCTTTTCCAATGCACGCCGGGTCGCCGCGAGGCCGAACGGAATCACCTCTATGGGTAACGGAAAGCGGCCCAGGGCATCGACCCATTTGGAGTCGTCGGCGATCACGATCATGCGATCAGACGCTGACGCAACGATCTTTTCGCGCAGCAAGGCGCCGCCGCCGCCCTTGATGAGATTGAGAGCCGGATCGATTTCATCGGCGCCATCGACGGTCAGGTCGAGCCGGTCGATGTCATCGAGCGTGGTCAGGGCGATCCCGCATCGGGCCGCATCGGCGCGGGTGGCTTCTGATGTCGGCACCGCGATAATGTCGAGCCCGGCGCGAACCCGTTCGCCGAGCAGTTCGACAAAAAGCTTCGCGGTCGACCCGGTACCGAGGCCGAGCCGCATGCCGTCGCGCACGTGCTCCAGCGCACGGGCCGCCGCTTGCCGTTTCAATCCATCCATATTCACTGGCAAATGATGTCCCAGGAGCCGCCGCCGACAGGCGCTGTCCGGCGGGGGCTATTTAGCGTCGTTTTATGCGGAGGAACAGTGCCGTGCGACAAGCCGGCCGGAATTGATGGCCTTGGCCGCGCCAGCGAGCGTCGGTTTGGTCCATCGCCTGGCGCAAACGCGACTATCGCCAGCCCCGGCCGTTACGAATGCCGCCCTGCCGGCAAGTTCCGGCATGGTTTTCCCCGCACGCCTTCCGGATTCGCACAGCAGCCTGCCATCACCCACTTGCGTGATCGAGCACAGAACGATAGCGATTTTCGATGACCTCTGCCCTCACTCTTGTGTTCGATCTTGACGGCACGCTCGTGGATACGGCGCCCGACCTGATCAACGCCCTCAATTTCGTTCTCGAAAGCGAAGGCCTGCCCCCGGTCCCGCTGCATTCCGCACGGGCGATGATCGGCGCCGGGGCCAGGCGGCTGGTTGAACGCGGCCTGAATCTGGACGGCCGCTGCTATGGTCTCGAAGACGTCAACCGGCTGACGTCCGACTTCATAGACTACTATGCTGCCCATATCGCCGATGCGTCGCGGCCGTTCGAGGGGCTGGAAGGCGCGCTCGATGATTTGGGGGCGCAGGGCTTTCGCTTTGCGGTTTGCACCAACAAGCTGGAGTGGCTGTCGAAGCTGCTGCTCGACCGGCTGGGATTGAGTTGGCGATTTTCCGCGATTTGTGGCGCAGACACGTTTGGCGTTGCAAAGCCTGACCCGGCCATCCTGCAGCAGACGGTCGCGCGCGCGGGCGGACATCTTTCCGCCACCATCATGGTCGGTGACGCTGGTCCGGATATCGGCGTAGCCCGACGCGCCGGCATTCCCGTCATCGGCGTCGAATTTGGCTATACCGACGTTCCGATCGCCGACCTCAAACCAGATCGGCTGATCAGTCACATGAGCGAACTGCCAGCCGCCGTGCAAGCCTTGATGCCATCGCTCCGATTATCCACCTAAGATATTGATATTATTATATTTATAAACCCATCGATCGCGCCGTTAACCATCTATTGACGATAAACTTCCCCAAGGTTGCGTGGCCGTCCTGACACTCTTATGGTCGATGCGGGGATTGCGGCAGTTAGCCGCATTAGCACAACGGATTGATCATGCGTCGCGCCATCGTGATTGTCGCAGCCGGGGCCAGTCTGGCCGGATGCTCGTCGTTATCGTTGGACGCCTTAAAGCCGACCCCACCACCCCTGCAGGTCCAGCTCGAGTCGACCCCGTCGGGTGCCGATGCGCGTACCTCGCTCGGCCCGGGGTGCAAAACGCCGTGCTCGGTCTCCCTGACGGCTCCAGAAAACGGCTTCTCGGTGACTTACTCGCTGAGCAGATTCCAGCCGGCGACCATTCCGGTGCAGGTGATCCACAACCCCGGCGACTGGTTCAGCGCTGGCACGACCAGAGCCGATCCCAATCCGGTGGTTGCGCAGCTTCAACCCGCGGCGCCGCCGCCCCCGCCGGTCCGAAAGAAGTTGGTGAGGCCGAGAAAGCCAAAACCGCCGAAGTCGCCGACCGCCGCGGCGCCTGCGGAATCGCCGTTCCCCGACGCGCCAGCTCCGGGTTCGGCGCCCGCGGCACCGGCAGCAGCTCCGCCGCCGGCTGCACCCAGCCGCTGACGCCCGCACTGCAGCAGGCCAAGGGCGGATTGTCGGCGGATTGCATCACGCCTACATTGCGATTACGCCTTGGCCTCAGGGCGCTTGCTGCAATGACAAGGCTATTGAATGAACGGACCTGCCTTAAGCCCTTCCGCATCGTTGTCCCGTCCCATGACCGATCCGTTTGGGCGGACGATCAGCTATTTGCGGGTGTCGGTTACGGATCGCTGCGATCTGCGCTGCTTTTACTGCATGTCCGAAGACATGACATTTCTGCCCAAGGCCGACCTGCTGACCCTCGAAGAGCTGGATCGGCTTTGTTCGGCATTCATCGCCAAGGGTGTGCGAAAGCTGCGGCTTACCGGGGGCGAACCTCTGGTCCGGCGCAACGTCATGGCGCTGGTGCGCTCGCTCTCACGGCATCTGGCCACCGGTGCACTCGATGAACTGACGCTGACGAGCAATGGCTCGCAGCTTTCGCGTTTCGCCGGCGAGTTGCGGGACTGCGGGGTACGCCGCATCAACGTATCGCTGGACACGCTCGATGCGGCGAAGTTCCGCACCATCACCCGCTGGGGCGATCTCGACAAGGTTCTGGCCGGCATCGAGGCCGCCCGGTCGGCCGGTCTGGCGGTCAAGATCAACGCGGTTGCCCTGAAGAATCTGAACGAGGACGAGATCCCCTCGCTGATGGAGTGGGCGCATGGCCTGGGAATGGCGCTGACGCTGATCGAGGTCATGCCGATGGGCGACATCGGCGCCGGACGTATCGATCAGTACGTGCCGTTGTCCATGCTCCGCGCGCGTCTCTCCAAGCGATACACGTTGAGCGATCTCGACGATGATACCGGCGGCCCGGCGCGCTACGTTCGCGTCAGCGAGACCGGTGGCAAGCTCGGCTTCATCACGCCGATGACCCATAATTTCTGCGAGTCCTGCAACCGGGTGCGGATCACCTGCACCGGCACGCTGCATACCTGCCTCGGCCATGAGGACGCCTCCGACCTGCGCAAGCCGTTACGCGCCTCCGCCAGTGATGAACTGCTCGGCGCGGCGATCGACCGCGCCATCGGCCTGAAGCCCAAGGGCCATGACTTCATCATCGACCGCCGGCACAACCGCCCGAGCGTGAGCCGCCACATGAGCGTCACCGGCGGTTGAGTTTTTCGACATCGATGCGGCTGGGCATTCGACCGTTAACCCCCGCGTCAGGCTGTCGATTTTCCAATTGACGCCAACCCGACGCGCTGAAATGGTGCGCCGGCTTCATGCTTGCTCGGCTCGATAAGCCGCAGCGCCCCCCGGGTGCGGTCAAGACGGCAAAGACCCGATGGGGAGGACATCAGTTGCGATCGCTCCTGCAAATGAGCCATGGCACCACGCGTTCAACACGGCGGCGAAACGATGCTCGCTGAAACATCGGGCGCGGCTTGATGGCGGGTGCCGGAGAAAACACCATGCGTCCATGGCTGGCGGTCAGCGCCTTGATCGACCGGATCAATGAGAAGATCGGCTATTTTTGCAATTTTCTGGTGCTGGCCGCCTGTATCGTCAGCGCCGGCAACGCCATGATCCGCTATGCGTTCGGCTACAGCTCCAATGGCTGGCTTGAACTGCAATGGTACATGTTTGCCATTCTGGTCATGTTCGGCGCGTCGTACACCTTCAAGCGCAACGAACACGTCCGGGTCGAGATCTTCTATCTGTTCCTGTCCGAGCGCGGCCAGCTCTGGCTCGATCTGATCGGCACGCTGTTCTTCCTGATCCCGGCCTGTCTGCTGCTCTCCTACCTGTCCTGGCCGTTCTTTCATCAGGCCTATGTCGTCAACGAGACCTCCAGCAATGCCGGCGGCCTGATCCGCTGGCCGATCAAGTTCGTGATCCCGGCGGGCTTCGTGATGCTGGCGTTGCAAGGCGTGTCGGAAGTCATCAAGCGCATCGCCGCGCTGCAGGGCCAGGTGACGATCGACGCGAAATACGAGAGGCCGACGCAATGATCACGCTGGAAACCATGCCGCCGCTGATGTTCAGCGGTCTGGTGCTGGCCATGCTGATCGGCTTCCCCGTCGCCTTCACGCTCGCCGCGGTCGGGCTTTCGTTCGGATTCCTGGCGATTTATCAGGGCTTCTTCGATCTCAATTTTCTGCAGGCGATCCCTGGCCGGATATTCGGCAGCGTGCTCTCCAACGACCTGCTGCTGGCGATTCCGTTTTTCACCTTCATGGGCGCGATCCTGGAACGCTGCGGGCTGGCCGAAGACATGCTGGATTCGATGGGCCAGCTGTTCGGGCCGATCCGCGGCGGCCTCGGCTATTCCGTAATCATCGTCGGCTTCATTCTCGGCGCCATCACCGGCACGGTGGCAGCCCAGGTCATCGCCATGGCGCTGATCTCGATGCCGGTGATGATCCGGTACGGCTATAACATGCGCTATATCACCGGCGTGCTGGCGGCATCCGGCACCATCACCCAGCTGGTGCCGCCTTCTCTCGTGCTCATCGTTCTGGCCGATCAGCTCGGCAAGTCGGTCGGCGACATGTATCTCGGCGCCTGGGGACCCTCGATTTTCCAGATCGCGTTGTTCGCCGGTTACACTTTCCTGCTCGGCCTGTTCAAACCGGATCATGTGCCGCCGGTGCCGAAGCAAGCCCGTACGCTGACAGGCTGGCCGCTATGGCGGAAATGCCTGCTCGGCATCATCCCCTCGGCGGTGCTGATCTTTGTCGTGCTCGGCACCATGATGCTCGGCCTGGCCACCCCGACCGAGGCCGGCGCCATGGGTGCCGTCGGCGCCATCGTGCTGGCGGCCATCCACAACAAGGATTTCTCGACCAACGGCCGAAGGCTTCTGATCGTTGGCGTGATTGCCTGCGGCATCGGCACCATGGTCGGAATTTTCCTGTCGGAAGGACTTGTCTTCAAGCTTGCCTTTGCCGTCACCTATTTCGCGGTGGTGTGGATTTGTCTTGAGGCCGTCCGCATTCCCGAGTTGCGGGGCCTGATCAGGCAGGGCTACGAGACGACGATGCGCATCACCACCATGGTGGTGTTCATCCTGATCGGTTCGACCTGTTTCTCGGTGGTGTTCCTCGGCGTCTCCGGCGGCGTATGGCTGGAGCATCTTTTGACCTCCCTGCCCGGCGGGGTCTGGGGATTCCTGATCTTCATCAACCTCTTTATCTTCTTCCTGGCGTTTTTCCTGGATTTCTTCGAGATCGCTTTTATCATTTTGCCGATGATCGCGCCGATCGCGCAGAAGATCCTGGCGCCGGTGGTCGGAGCGGATGCCGCGCTGATCTGGTTCGGGGTCATGCTGTGCGTCAACATGCAGACATCGTTCATGCATCCGCCGTTCGGCTTTGCGCTGTTTTATTTGCGCGGCGTCGCGCCGAAGGAAGTCAAGAGCTCCGACATATACTGGGGCGCCCTGCCCTGGGTGGGATTGCAGGCGATCATGGTCGTGCTGGTGATCGCCTTTCCGATTACGGTCACCGCGCTGCTCGACAAGCCGTCGACCGTGGATCCCAGCAAGATCCAGATCGATATTCCGCAGGTCGAGCTGCCGCCGCTCGATTTCAGCGAGCCGCCGAAATTCAAATAGCTGTCGCCGATTTCAAGATGGGGTTAGCCGCGGGTGCGCGAGCGGATCATGAAGCTGTCGAAGGTGTATTCGGCGACCTGCCACCACAGATACTGGTCGGAGCGATAGGCCTGCATCGCATCGATGGATTTCTTGAAGTCGGCGTTCTTGGCCGAGATTTCCGCCCACAACTCGTTGGTTGCCTTCAGACAGGCTTCCAGCACTTCGTTGGTGAAGGGACGAAGCTGCGTACCGCCCGCCAC
>NZ_JBEKXH010000127.1:0-15281 GCF_049512235.1 Bradyrhizobium sp. | reverse complement strand
CGCGAACAAGAGCTGACAGATCTCGGCTTGCGATCGAAAGGTTGCCCGACTGACCGGACTGAAATCGCCTCCCACCCTGTTTCGCCCCTGTATTATCAGGGGGCGATTTCATGGCTGCACCCCGTTCGAGGATCACCTGCATCAGGCTCAACCGGGCTTGGAAACTCGATCAGCCCCCATGGCCGCCATGAACGCCGCCAGCGCCTCGCGATCTCCCGCAGACATGGTCAGGCCGAGCTTTGAGCGCCGCCACAGGATGTCGTCGGGAAAGCGGGCCCATTCTGTTGTCATGAGATAGCGCACCTCTGCGGCCGTCAGTTCCGGCCCGAACCCCGGCCCGAGCTCGGCGCGGCTCTTGGCCTCGCCAAGCACAGCCTTAAGCCGCGTGCCATAGGCCGCGGCCAGACGCTGCGCCTGCGCCTCGGTCAAGAACCGCCAGCGCTGGCGCGCCGCATCGACTTCGGCGTCGAACCGCGGCCACTGGAAATCGCCGCCCGGCAGCGGCGCCGTCGCGGTCCAGCGCGGCGACATCGGATAGAACGGCGAAAGCCGCGAGACCGCGCGCTCGGCGCGCCGCCGCGAGGTGGTGACGTCGCCGCCGAAGATGGTCAAAAGCGGCGGCTTGCGGCGTCCCGCATCGAACGCGACAGAACCATCCCCCGCGGCGCGCGGGTCTGCCCGGACCGCCAGATTGACGCCGGACACCGTCCGGATCACGTCGAACAGTTCGATAGGCTCGCGAAAATACCGGTTGACCGCGTCGCAGAGATAGCTGACATCGGCGGCCGCCATCGATACCGCGGCCGGATCGCCTTTGAACTTGTGGCCGACGGTGCCGATCAGCGTGAAATCGCGCTCATAGGGGCTGGCGAAGATCAGGCGCCGGTCGGCGTTCTGGAACACATAGACGTTGTCGCTGTCGAACAGGCGCCTGACGACAATCTGGCTCATCTGGGCCGCGCGGACGTCCGGCGGGCGCATCCGCAAGACGGTTTCCGCGACCGAAGTGGTCCAGGCCCCGGTAGCATTGGCCAGCGCCCTCGCCGTGATCACCCGACGATGGCCGCGATCGATCACCGCAAGCCGCCAGCACTCGAGCCGGTCGGCGCGAACGCAGCGCGCGCCGGTGCGGATCACGGCGCCACGCTCCGCGGCATCGACGGCGTTGAGAACCACCAGCCGTGAATCGTCCACCACGCAATCGGAATATTCAAACGCGGTGCCGAACGGCCGCTTCAGCGCGTTGCCGATCGGATGGTGCGTGACATCGACGGTCACCGAAGCCGGAAGTTGCGTGCGGGAGGCCAGCCGGTCGTAGAGCAACAAGCCCAGCCGCAAAAGCCATGGCGGACGTTCGTCGGAATGGGCGGGGATCGCAAAGCGCATCGGGCGCACCAGATGCGGCGCAATCCGCAGCCATATGTCACGCTCGGCCAAGGCGGTGCGGACGCGCAGCAACGCCCTGCGCTCGAGCAGGCCTAGGTCGCCATGAATGAGCCGCGGCGAGGCCGAGGATGCGGCCGAGCCAAGGTCACCCTGCTCCAGCAGGATCACCCGGAGACCGCGCCCCGCGGCGTCGCGCGCCACGCTGACGCCGTTCAAACCGCCGCCGATGATTGCAAGATCGAAGTCCGCCATGCGCAAGCTATAGCGTTTTCGAGCGAAGCCTGTCCCACACTTGATGCGGGATGGATACCGGTTCGCGTGAAAGAAGACGCGTCAAGTCCGAAAAAAGCTTTAACCGGTCTTGCGCGCGGGCTCCATGATATTGCCGAAGGGGCGGCCAACCAGCGCGGCGTACTGCCCGATCGGCAGAGGTTTGCCGATGAAAAAGCCCTGCACCGCATCGCAACCCTGATCGGCGAGGAAGCCGAGTTGCTCCTGGGTTTCCACGCCCTCGGCGACAATCGACATTTCGAGGCCGTGGCCGAGGCCGATCACGGCGCGGACAATCGCCGCCGATTGCGGATTGCGTCCGAGATTGATGACGAACGCGCGGTCGATCTTGATCTTGTCGAACGGAAACGCCTGCAGATAGCTCAGCGACGAATAACCGCTGCCGAAGTCATCCATGGAAATGCGGACGCCGAGCGCCTTCAGCCGCCGCAACAGCCCCAGTCCGCGGCCGAAATCCTTGATCAGCACGCCCTCTGTGATTTCCAGCTCGAGCCGGCCCGGCGAGAGCCCGGTTTCGAGCAGGATGGAATGCACCAGACTGACCAGATCGCCATGCATGAACTGCGCCGGCGACAGATTGACCGCGATCTGCAGCGGCATCGGCCACGACGCGGCCTCCCGGCAGGCCTCACGCAGGATCCATTCACCCATCTCGACGATCAGGCCACTTTCTTCGGCGAGCGGAATGAAATCGCTCGGCGGAACGAAGCCGCGCACCGGATGCATCCACCGCGCCAGCGCCTCGAAGCCGGTGATTTCGCTGGAGGCGACGGTCTGGCGCGACTTGGCCTGCGGCTGATAATAAAGCGACAGCTCGCCGTGCTTGATCGCGAGCGACAGATCCTGGTGCAGGACGCGGCGATCCCTGATCTGCTGGTCCATCTCGGGCTCATAGATGCTGATCGAGCCCCGCGACGTCGCCTTGGCGCGGAACAATGCCGCCCCGGCATTGGCGAGCAGCGCGGCGGCGTCGGTGCCGTTGTGCGGGAATACCGAGATGCCGGCGGTCACTCCGGTGCGAACCGATTTGCCGTCGATCAGGAATTCTTTCGCGAGCGCTTCGGCGAGTTGTTCAGCCAGCCGGAACCCCGCGGCGGGCTGCTTGCCGTCGATGATCAATCCGAACTCGTCGCCTGAGAGCCGGGCCACGACACCGCCGCGCGCCAGGTCCTGTATGCGGTGCGCCACTTCGATCAAAAGCTTGTCGCCGGTGGCATGGCCGAACACGTCGTTGACTTCTTTCATGCCGTCGAGGTCGACCGACAGCACCGCAAATTCCTCATCGGTGCCGGCGCAGGCCTCGATCATCTGCGCCAGCGCCTGCAGAAACGCCGCGCGGTTCGGCATGTCGGTAAGGCCGTCATGATAGGCCATGTGGGCCATGCGCGATTCGGTCTGGCGGCGGTCGGTGACGTCTTCATGGGTCTTGATCAGATATTGCGGCTCGCCGGCCTCGTCCAGCACGGTCATGCGGCGGGTCCGGAACAGCCGCAACCCGTCCTTGGTGCTGATCGGGTGTTCTTCGGTGAGCAGGCCGCGCTTCCTGATCGCCGCCTCGTCGCGGGCGATGATCAGCTTGGCTTCGCGCGCATTGAAAATATCGGCGGCGGTCAATCCGGTGGCATCCTCGCGCCGCCGGTTGAGGATGGTTTCGGCGCTGCGATTGGCCAGCAGATATCGTCCATCACTGACGCGCTCGACGGTGAGCGAGACCGGAATGTTATCGACCACCAGTTCGAGAAACTTCTTGGTGTTTTCCAGTTCCTGGGAAAGCAACTGGCGTTCAGGTCGCGAGAGCTGACGCTGCTCGCTGCAATCCTCGTGCGTCGATACCGCACCGCCGCTCGGCAAGGAAAAAACCTTGACCGCAACCGATCGCCCGCCGGGCAATTCGGTAATGAAACCCTCCGGGCCGCCGGCGCTTTCGTTAAATTGCTCGAGGTCCAGCGCACCGCGCTCGCGCTGCATCCGCAGCAATTCCGGCCCGGTTATGTCCTTGCGAAGGTCCGAACGCGCCATGCCGTAGATCTCGAGATAGCGATCGTTGCAGAACACGACCCGATCCTGCGCATCTGTCATCACGGCGCCCTGGCTGAGGTTGTTCAGGGCGTAACCGATGAATGCATTTCTGCGCAACTGCGAGCGCTTGGCCTGGCTCAATGCCGAGAGCACCCACAGGGCGGCGGCGGCGAGGAAAGAGCAGACGACCAGGATGCCAATCAGCGCTTCCCAAACCAGATTGGGGTCGGCCAAACCGACATAGCTGGTCGGCGCGAAATTTTCGGGAAGTCCCCAGGCGGCTCGCAAGGGAGCAACGGTGGTAATCAGGCATACGCTGGCGCGCGCAGGAATCAAGATCTTGCCGCCTGCCTGCAATTTCTTGTCAGCCATCAGTCACCCGCGGATTTCAGGGCGGAGTGTCTGGCCCTCGGGGTTTGGATCAGGTAAACAGCTACCCGCCGCAGCGCAGAAACTGGCTTAAAAAGCTGCATTTGCCTGGACATGATTAACGCTTCACTAATGTGAAATCGGGTTTCCGAAAGCGCGCGCTGACGCGCGGCCGTCTGATAGGAAATTCAAATCCACGGCCCCGGACGAACGGCCGACAAAAGGGGATCTGAAGCCGCGCATGGATAGAGTTGATTGCGTCGTCATTGGTGCCGGGGTGATTGGTCTTGCCGTCGCGCGGCGGCTGGCGCAAGCCGGCCGCGAACTCATCATCCTGGAGGCCGCGGAAGGCATCGGCACGGTCACGTCGTCGCGCAACAGCGAAGTGATCCATGCTGGCATCTATTATCGGGCCGGAAGTCTGATGGCGCGGATGTGTGTCGGCGGCAGACGTGCGCTCTATGAATATTGCGCGGACCACTTCATTCCGCACCGCAATTGCGGCAAGCTGATCGTGGCAACGACGCGCGCGGAAACTGTGAAGCTGCAATCGATCAGGACGCACGCCGAGGCCAATGGCGTGCACGATCTGCAAACATTGTCTGGAGATGCCGCGCGGGCTTTGGAGCCGGCGCTGAGCTGCGACGCCGCCCTGCTCTCGCCTTCCACCGGCATCATAGACAGCCATGCCTTCATGCTGGCGCTGCGCGGCGACGCCGAGGAGGCGGGCGCGGTCTGTGCGTTTCACGCGCCGCTGCTGCGCGCCAAAGCGCGCGCGGGCCGTATCGAACTTGACGCCGGCGGGAACGCGCCGGCGTCGCTCGAATGCCGGCTGCTCGTCAATGCGGCGGGGCTCGGCGCGCCGGCGGTCGCACGCAGCATCGATGGCATGCCAATCGAGCTGATACCGCCGGCCTATCTGGCAAAGGGAAATTATTTCAGTTGCACGGCGCGAGCGCCGTTTTCACATCTGATCTATCCGGTGCCCGAGCCCGGCGGCCTTGGCGTGCATCTCACCCTCGACATGGCGGGGCAGGCCCGGTTCGGTCCCGATGTGGAATGGGTCGAGACCATCGATTACTCCGTCGATCCGGCGCGGGCGGAACGGTTTTATCCGGCGATCCGGCGGTACTGGCCAACACTTCCGGACGGCGCGCTGGTGCCTGGCTATTCGGGAATTCGACCGAAGATCGTGCCGCCGGCCGTGGCCGTGCAGGATTTCCTGATCCAGGGACCAAGGGATCATGGCATCGATGGGCTGATCAATCTGTTCGGAATTGAATCACCGGGCCTGACGTCATCGCTGGCAATCGCGGATTATGTCGGCGAGCTGGCAGACCAATGACTGCGACTTCCAATGACTGCAACTTAGTGGCTTCGGGTCGGCCGTGCCGCAAACCTGCTTGCACTCCAATTGCAAGGCCGCGCCTTCGGCGCAACGCAAACGCCTATGGTCAAGGCATGGCAATCCAGGAAACGACATTACAGCAGTCGTAATCCAGAATTCTGAGCTGGTGATGCGAATTGCTCCGGCGGGGATCACTTGATCGTCCGCATTCGCGCAGAGTGTAGGCAGCAGCCGACCAGCCGGTGTCGATCCCTAGTGAAGGGTATCGCTCGCGTTATGCTTTAATCGCTCGATCTCGTCCTTCACCATCAACTTCCGGCGCTTTAACTCGACAATTTGCAGGTCGTCCGTTGAAAGGTGCACGAGAGCTTCGTGTAATTCGTTTTCGAGAGTCTTGTGTTTCCGTTCCAGTTCAACAAGATGCGCCTGAATTGCCATACGAAACCTCCGCGGTTGAATGAGACTTCAGATTCGATCCGGACGAGCGAGTGTACACAACTCGCCGAATCTGTCGATGGGAATCGGGAATCGCGCTTTCATATTTCCGGCAACATCTGTAACCAATCGTGAGCAAGGGAACCCGCCCCGCATGTCCAGGTCCGAACGCCAACGGTTGCCGGATCGGGCATCTCCGTTAGCCATGGACACTAAGATCACGCGGTCTTTCAATAGTTTACAGCACAATCTCGCAACAGGCGAAGGGATTATCCAAAACGCGTTGGTCGGCAAATGCGACTTCACCATTGCGGATCGCGCCCGCAACCCCTTGGTTCCAGCGGGGTTTCGGTTCGAAGGCCCGCCGTTGGCCCGGCCGCAAAATCGAAGTGAACTTCCGAGCCCCATGTCAGCTTAGCTTGCGCCTGGGCCCGCCAGGGACGATATTCCTGGCACGGCTTCCTCAACCTTTCGCATTCTCATCGCGCTTTTCAGCAAACGTACACCATGACAAACGAAGATGAGCGCGAACTCGAAAACGAGCTCGCTCGGCTGCAGCAGGAGCATCGCGATCTCGACGCGGCGATTGATGCGCTGCATCAATCGCCCGCGCCGGACTTGCTACGGCTGCAACGGTTGAAAAAACGCAAGCTGCAGCTGCGCGACCGCATCGCCTTCATCGAAGATCAGATTACCCCCGATATCATTGCATAACCGATTATCATTGCATCTGCTCGATCATTCCAGGGCGCCCACAACGCCGGCCGATCTCGGCCGTGACGGCTTGAGGCCTAGCCACCGCCGGTCAACTCCCGCAGCAAGCCCGTCACCTCGACCGGGCTGTAAGGCTTCGGTAGAAACCGCCCGCCCTCGGGCAGATCCGCTTCCTTGACATGGGGATGGCCGGAAGTTGCGACGATCTTGATCGGTGGCCAACGGCCTCGGACCGCGCGGGCGAGCTTCAAGCCGTCCATCGAGCCTGGCATCTGGATATCGGTGAAAACCACCGTGATGTCCCGACGCGCTTCCAGAAGCTCAATGGCTTCGTCGGCATTCGCAGCTTCGAGCACTTCGAACCCGGCGCCTGCGACCATATCGACCGCATCCATTCTCAACAGAAACTCGTCCTCGACGATCAGCACCACGGGTCTTCTGGATTCGACAAGACCCATCCGTCCCACTCCCTGCAATCAAGCATTAAGCGCCGGATATTGTTTTGGTTCCCGGCGCGGGCGTTCGGACTTCCGCTTGGTTCGGCCGGCCTGCCCTTGTTGATCCCGACGCAATGGGAAGCTCGAAATCGGCGGGTTCGCTGCTTTGAAGCCTCTTGGCGCCTCTTGACTTTTTCAGAACAAAATAGGAACATCTGTTGCCTTCACCTTTAGCCAAACTGGAATCTCAGCATGTCCGAGCCCGCCTCACCGTCCGTCAGCAGCCTTTACGAGCAGGCCTGTGACCAAGCGATCGCGATGTGCGACGGAAATCTGCGCAGCACGATCAAGGTGCTGATCATGGCAAATGAATACCTGGAAGCCGAATTGCGGGAATTACAGGCAACGGTCTCAAGCGACCGCGCTCCGGCAAGACTGTCGCGAGCCAACGGCGATGCCGCCTGATCGATCATGCCAGGAGCGAGATCATGGCCGATGTCACCTATTACGTCGCGCTGCCATTCCTGCAGGATGACACGGGCTCGCCGGTCGCAGGCGCAGCGGAGGAATGTCAGAGTTCGTCAGGGGCAATACGACGCGCGGAAGTCTTGTCAAAGGCCGCCGGCGCTATCGGCGCTGTCGCCTTCAGCCGCACCGGCGACCCCATGATCGGCGAATTCGGTGATGCGCAGGTGCTGAAGAAATTCGGCAACGTGCCGGATGATCTGAGCGGATTGTAGAGGTCCGCGATCGCCTTTGGCGGCCTCCGCATGAAGCGCAAGCAACACTTCATCAGCGTAATTCCCGGAAGAAGATCCGCACCTCGTCGGCGAGCGATTCCGGCTGTTCCAGGGCCGCGAAATGTCCACCCCTGGGCATGATCGTCCAGCGCCTGATATCGGTGAACACGCGCGCCGCGACTGAACGTGGCGGCTTGAGGATCTCACGCGGAAACTGCGCGTAGCCGGTGGGCACCTTGATCGTACTGCCGACCGGCAGGATCGCCGAGCCATGCGCGCGGGCATAATAGGGCCAGAACGAAGAGCCGATCGCGCCGGTAAACCAATACAGCGCGATGTCGGCGAGCATGCGTTCCCGGCTGATGGCGCTCTCCACATCGCCAGCGCAATCGGACCAAGCGCGGAATTTTTCCACGATCCACGCCGCCAAGCCGATCGGCGAATCCGTGAGACCGAAGGCGAGCGTCTGCGGGCGCGTCCCCTGGATCCATTGATAACCGGTCTCTTCGCGGAGCCATTGCACCAATTCGCCCAGGTAAAGCCGCTCCTCCTCGGTCGGATCGGGATAGGCGGCGGGATCGCGGCTTGCGGCGATCATCAAATTAAGGTGGATGCCGATCATCCGTCCGGCATGCGCATAGCCGAGCCGGCTGCTGACCGCGGCTCCCCAGTCGCCGCCTTGCGCGCCAAAGCGGGAATAGCCGAGTACGTCATGCATGAGGGCGGCAACGCAATCCGCCATCTCTGGAACGCCGAACCTCCGCTGGCCAGGGCTGAAAGATAGCCCATAGCCGGGCAAGGACGGCGCCACCACGGTGAAAGCGTCGCGCGCTTCGCCGCCGAAGCGCGCGGGATCGGTGAGGCGCGGGATGATGTCGAGAAACTCGAATACCGAGCCGGGCCAGCCGTGAAGCAAGAGCAGCGGCATCGGCTGGGGGCCAACGCCTTGCACATGCAGGTAGTGCAGGTCGACGCCGTCGAGCGGGACGCTGAATTGCGGAAAGGCGTTCAGCGCGGCCTCCTCGGCCCTCCAGTCAAAACGGTCGCGCCAGTATTCGATAAGCTGGCGAAGGTAAGTCACATCGGTACCAAAGGCCCACGCGGCACCGGGGGCCTGGTCGGGAAATCGCGCGCGGGCAAGACGGTCGCGCAGATCGGCGATATCCGGATCGGGGATATGAAGCGTGAATCGGGTGGGCTGGGCTGTCATGATCGCGCTCGGCTGATGGGACTGATCGCAATTTTCCGATCGCGCAGTCTCTAGGAACCTTCAGTACCCGTAAAGCCCCGGCCGCGCTTGCGCATCAGGCTTCATGCCGCCGCTGCGCCTTGCGCACATACATCGCGCTATCGGCTTGTTCCAGCGCCCGGTCTGCTTGCGCATGCGCGTTCAGGATAACCACCCCGGCGGACGCACCCGCCGTGACGGTATGGCCGCGAAACACGAAGCTGAGCCGATCGACGGCATTTTCCAACGCCGCCGCCTTGGCCTTGGCGTCGGTCTCGTTTAGGTTCCACAACAACAGTGCGAACTCGTCGCCGCCCAGCCGTGCGATCACGTCAGATGAACGCACATGGCGCGAGAGCGCAGTCACCACCGTCTTCAGCACCTGATCGCCAGCGGCGTGCCCGAAAGCATCGTTGATCGGCTTCAGGCGATCGACGTCAAGCACGATCAGCGCGCCGCTGGCGTGATAGCGTCTGATATAGGCAACCGAGCGGTTCAGCGCGCGCTCGAAGCCCCGCCGATTGGGGATATCCAGCAATGGGTCGGTGTCCGCCAAGGTCTGCAACTCGTCTATTCGCGCCATGGCCTGCGCCAGTTGGGTCCTGAGCCGGCGAATGGTGGCTTTGGCGCCGTTGGGCGCGACCGTAACCCGAGTTGCGGCCGCAGACGAACGCTGCGGCGCAGGCTTGCCTTGCGCCACGGTGCTTTTGCGGCGTTTCGCTGTGCTCGGTGCGGTCGCCCTGGTTTTCTTCGTCATGCGCAACTGTAGACAACTATAGGAAGGCTTGCCGGAAATCACCAAGACAGGATAGTCCATTCCGGCCCCCTTGCCAGCCTTGCCGAACCCCCGGCCGATCTTATAATCCTGGCTATGTTTCTGGATTCCCGAAAAGAATTGACCGCATGACCGCCCCGATCGCCATCATCATGGGAAGCCAGTCGGACTGGGACACCATGCGCCACGCCGCCGATACCTTAGCCGCGCTTGGCGTGGCCAGCGAGAAACTCATCGTCTCCGCGCATCGTACCCCGGAGCGGCTGTTCGCCTTTGCCAAGGGCGCCAAGGCGGCCGGCTTCAAGATCATCATCGCCGGCGCCGGCGGCGCGGCGCATTTGCCGGGCATGACCGCATCGCTGACGGAGCTTCCGGTGTTCGGCGTCCCGATCGAATCCAAGGCGCTGTCCGGCATCGATTCGCTCTATTCCATCGTCCAGATGCCCGCCGGCGTACCGGTCGGGACGTTAGCGATCGGCAAGCCCGGTGCCATCAACGCCGCGCTGCTTGCCGCCAGCGCGCTTGCGCTGAGCGATCCGGCCCTGTCCGCCAGACTTGTCGCCTGGCGCAAGCAGCAGACCGAAGCGGTGAGCGAGCGCCCGGAGGGATCTGCGTGACCGCGCCACACCAGGTCAAGCTCAAGCCCGGCGACACCATCGGAATTCTTGGCGGCGGACAATTGGGCCGGATGCTGGCGCTGGCGGCGCCGCGTCTCGGCTTGCGCTGCCAGGTGTTTTCGCCGGACCCGGATTCGCCGGCGTTCGACGTTGTGCTGAACGCGACCTGCGCGGAGTATGCCGATGTCGAGGCGCTGGAGCTGTTCGCCAATGACGTCGACGTCATCACTTACGAATTCGAGAACGTGCCGGCCGCCGCCGCGATGATCCTCGCGGCGCGGCGTCCGGTGTTGCCCGACCGCAAAATCCTGGAAACGACCCAGGACCGCCTCGCCGAGAAAGATTTTGTGCAACGCTTGGGCATCGGCACTGCCAAATACGCTGATGTGTCGTCGGCGGCGGCGCTGCGGGCCGCGATCGCACGCATCGGCCGGCCGGCCGTGATCAAGACCCGCCGTTTCGGCTATGACGGCAAGGGTCAAGCGATTATCCGCGACGGCGACGATCCGGATCGGGTCTGGGATGAACTGGGCACCAGATCCGCCATCCTCGAGGCCTTCATTCCCTTCGAGCGCGAGGTCTCGGTGATTGCCGCACGCTCGGCCGACGGCCATGTCGAATGCTTCGACGTCACCGAAAACCAGCATCGCGACCACATCCTGAAAATCTCGCGCGCGCCGGCCGACATCCCTGACGCGCTGGCGGGTGAGGCGCGCTCCGTCGCAGAGGCCATCGCCAACGCGCTCAATTACGTCGGCGTGCTCGCGGTCGAGATGTTTGTGGTGCAGGACAATGGCGGAGCAAGGGTTTTGGTCAATGAGATCGCGCCGCGGGTTCACAATTCCGGGCACTGGACGCTCGATGGCGCCTCGATCTCGCAGTTCGAGCAACACATCCGCGCCATCGCCGGTTGGCCGCTGGGCAAGCCGGTCCGTCATGGTCCGGTCACCATGACCAATCTGATCGGGGACGATATCAAGGACTACGAGCAGTGGCTGACCGTCCCGGGCGCGACCGTCCACCTTTATGGCAAGGGTCCGCCGCGGCCGGGCCGGAAAATGGGTCATGTGACGCAGGTAGGAACGATCGAGCCCAAAACCGCCTGATCTGATCAAAAGATTCGATTTCGCTGCGCAGGGGTGTCACGCCGGTGGACATTCCTGGTGCGATCTGATACATCCGCGCCCTCAAGGTTTGGGGCTAGGCCTTTTGCCAGCTCTTTAAGACTTTAACAGAATTCCAATCCGATCAATGAAAGAGGATGCCGCGTGCAGGTTCTCGTCCGCGATAATAACGTCGATCAAGCCCTCAAGGCGCTGAAGAAGAAGATGCAGCGCGAGGGTATCTTCCGCGAGATGAAGCTTCGCGGCCATTATGAAAAGCCCTCCGAGAAGAAGGCCCGCGAAAAGGCCGAAGCCGTGCGCCGCGCGCGCAAGCTCGCGCGCAAGAAATTGCAGCGCGAAGGCCTGCTGCCGATGAAACCAAAGCCGGTGTTTGGCGCCGGTCCGGGCTCCGAGCGCAGCAGCGCTGGCGGTCGTGGCGGTCCTGGCGCGGGTCCGCGCGGATCGCGCTGATCCAGACTCCTGGTGACTTCAATTCGCCGACTTCAAATGGATCACGCGGGCCTGTGCCCGCGTGATAATTTTTGAGCGGCGGGTTATGCGATGCAGGTTTCCGGCCAAGTGCAATCCGGCCGGCCGCAAGAATGCTCTAATTCGATCATAGGCGCGTATTCCCGGTATCCACTTTTGTAGAGTACGTCCTTCGGGTACCAGCGGTGTGCAATCGGGCGAGTGTTCCGCACCCCATGGCCAAACCGGTTTCCCATCCTTTTTCAGGAGCCCCTCATTTCCCGCGACGCGCCCCGGTGCCGCTCGCATTGGTCGCGATCGCGCTGTGCGGGTGCTCGATCAATCTTGGTTCGTTGTCGCCCTCGGCCGATGACGAGGCGCCGAAAGCGGCTCCCGCCCGAGCCGGCGCGGCCGATGCGCAGTCCCATAATATGCGCGGCCAGGCGCTGGCACGATCCGGAAAAATCGAACTCGCACTTGGCGAGTTCGATCAAGCGATCGCGATCGATCCTCACAACGCGGATGCGCTGTACAATCGCGGCCTGCTTTATCAGGGCGAGAAGCAACATCAATCCGCGATCGACGACTTCACCGCGGCGAGCGGCCTGACCCCGCAGCGGGCCGAGCCGTTGCTCGGCCGCGCCATCAGTTACCTCGCTTTGGACAAAGTCAGGGAAGCCGCCGCCGATCTTGATGAAGCCGCGCAGGCCGACCCGCAGAACGTGCAGATCTGGACAACCCGGGGGCTCGCCTATGAACGCCTCGGCGATCGGACTAAGGCCGCGGGCTCATACGCCCGCGCCATCAATCTTCGTCCCAAGGACGAGGCCGCGCAAAGCGGCTTCGCACGCGTCGGCGGTAAGCCCGGCCAGAACTACGATACCTTCTGAGCTCGATCATGATCCGATTGGATTCCATCGGATCATGATCTCATCTCTCTGATTGAGCATGGGACCTCCAAGCCAACGCGTTCCGCGCTTGCTCGGGGGAAAAGCCTGGTTCCCATCCTCGGGTCAATTCGGTTGGCAGGCTTTTCCCTCGGACAAACGCGTTCCGCGTTTGCTCGGAGATCATGCCCTATTTCGGCAGCACCGCGTGAAACACAGATCTCGCCGCCGCCAGCATGCCCTCGGCGACCGAGGTGTTCTCTCGCATCGAAGGCCCTGTCGCCTCGGCATGCAGAACCAGCGGTGGCAAAGGCGGCGGGGGCGGAATGTCAGATGGCGGAGTCGGACGGCGCGGATCGTCCATCCCGGCGTCGTCCCTGTAAGGCGGCCCCGCCTGGGTTGATCCGGACACCGAACCCAACGGCTCAGCCGCGGGCGTGGCGACCGTGATCGGCGGCGGCAGCTGCCGAATTGCGGGCGCGAGCCCTGGGGGCGCTGACAATGGCGGCGCGGCGGCGACCCGAGCTGGATCCGGAATGCGGTCGGCTTCCAGCGCTCGCGGCGAACTCTCGCCTGTAACACGCAGCCGTTCGATCGCCGCACGCGCCAGATCGTTGGCATCGCGATGCTCATCTGGGGCGGTGGCGGCCTCAACTGGCGGTGCTGAAGCCGGGGCGGCGACAACTGGTGCGACGGTGGTGGTCCTAGCGGCGGTCTTCTCGCGCGGCGTGGGCGGATGCCGGCGCGGCTCCAAGGGGATGCTTGCGGTCTCCGTCGGCTTGTCAGCGGCTCTCGGTGCCCCCGCTTCGACCGCCGACTTATCGAGCACCGCTTTTTCGGAGACGCCCTTCGCCTTGACACCGGGCTCAGGGAGGTTGGAGACATCTGAGGAAGTCTCGGATAGCTTCGGATTGGTCTTGGCCTCGGCCTTCTTGGGCTCGGCCGGCGAAGCCAGGGCGGCGACCGGGGCGTCGGGTCCGGGCTTGGCGACGATATAATGGTTAACGATATACGCTCCGATGATCGTCGCGGCTAGCGACGGTAATATGTCCATAGCAAACTTAGAGATGTATTTCAGCATGCCAGCCACTCCCCGCGGCGTTGCAATACGGGAACTTTGAGGCGCATTGAGGGATCAACTGCGACGGATCAGTGGCAATTTGCCAGTTATGGTACTCAAGGTTTCAATTCCACTTCCAGGAACACGATCTCGGCGGCGGTCTCGTTGAGCACGTCGTGCTCGACCCCGGCCTTGCGGAAATAGGATTTGCCAAGGCCGAGCACCGCCTTGGAACGTGCCCCGTCCGGCGCGACGATGGTCATTTCGCCTGAGGTCACGGGCACGATCACGTAATCCATCTCGTGAATGTGACGGCCGGTGGCGCTGCCCGGCGCCAGCCGCCACTCGGTGACGCGGACTTCCGGCGTATCGACCTGAACATCCGATTTGGCACTGATCACGGTCAATTCCTTTCCAGTCTGGTGTACTCCTCGCGAAGGTTAGTCACGGCACGAACACCAGGAACACAAAAACGGCAAATACC
Organism: Bradyrhizobium sp.; assembly: GCF_049512235.1. Classification (GTDB taxonomy): domain Bacteria; phylum Pseudomonadota; class Alphaproteobacteria; order Rhizobiales; family Xanthobacteraceae; genus Bradyrhizobium. The sequence goes on along the minus strand of NZ_JBEKXH010000127.1, from coordinate 920 downwards.
ACCACATGGACCAGGCCGAACAAGATGTTGGTGCGGCCAGTGGCGAAGGTCAGCATGCTCAGGACGAGGGTCAGAACCAGCAATACCATATCCTGGGTATTGAGCCCGAGCACCAGTTGCTTGTCCAGCGCATAGGCGGCCACTGCCACGGCCGGGATGGTCAGCCCGATGGTCGCAAGCGATGAGCCGAGCGCCAGATTGATGCTCTTCTGCAGGTCGTTCTTGCGCGCGGCAGCGACGGCGGCAACGCTCTCCGGCAGCAGGATCAAAAGCGCCACCAGGACACCCGCAAACGCCGGCGGCGCGCCGATCAGGGCGGTTGCGAAATCGACCACCAGCGAGAATTTTTTCGCCAGCAATACCACCGCCAGCAGCGAGATCATGAGCAGCCCGATACTCAAGGCCAGCATCGGATTGGACAGGGGGACGCCACCGTCGTCGGGTTCCCGTACGCTGCCGACGAAATATCCGCGATGCCGGATGGTCTGGGTATAGAGAAACACGCCATAGAGGAGGACGGTGACGACGCTGACGAAGCCGAGCTGGCCGGCCGAGTAGATCGGCCCCGGCGTGGTCAACGTATAATTGGGCATGATCAGGGTGATGGTCGCCAGCACGGTCAGGACGCTGAGATAAAGGCTTGATCCGGCCACCTGAACATCCTGCTCGCGGTAGCGCAGGCCGCCGGCCAGGATACAGATGCCGACCAGACCGTTGCAGACGATCATCACCACTGCGAACACAGTGTCGCGCGCCAAAGTGGGTACGGCCGTTTCACCGAGCATGATGGTGGCGATCAGCGCGACCTCGATTACGGTCACCGCCAGCGTCAACAGCAGCGTGCCGTAGGGCTCGCCGATCTTCGCGGCAATCACCTCGGCATGGTGGACGGCCGCGAACACGGTGCCAAACAGGATGAC